>JBHPEQ010000114.1:0-7517 GCA_042576845.1 Planctomycetota bacterium | reverse complement strand
CGCAAGTGCTTGTGTGGTAAGGAGATAAAAATTTTCAAAAAATTTTATTTTTGTTCGTAGACCCCTGCGCATTTGGTCGATTTTAGCGGTTCTTTCGGGTGATTACTTTGTTGTTTTTGCCTGTCTGCACGTCCTCAACGTACAATAGTACGCCTCCGGGCGGCAGCAGGCAAACGCCTTGTACTAACCCGAAATTCCGCGCTAAAAAAATATATGAAGGAAAACCTTGTCTTTGAACAAAATTCCTCACTCAAAAGAAGTGGAACAAATGTGGTCAAAAATGCGCAAAAAAGCACAAAAAGTGCGTGAAATTTGCCAAAAATGAGTCTTTTTTGCAGTTTTTTGTTTGACGGATGTCTTAGTTATTGGTTAAATTCTGGTAGGAGTTGTGTCTGTGGTGTGTGCTTGCGATAGCAAGCAGAAAGTGGAACAGGTAAACGGTTTGAGGAACAGCGAAATGGCGGAGAAAACCGGTTCAATTATACCAGCCGAGCGAATCAAAGAGTGCATATTCCTTATTCGCACGCAGAAGGTGATGCTTGATAAAGATTTAGCTGCTTTATACGGGGTTCAGACAAGAAATTTGAATAAAGCCGTACCCCGTAATCTTGACCGTTTCCCCGCTGACTTTATGTTTCAGTTAACTAAGGAGGAATTTGAAAACTTGAAGTTCCATTTTGGAACATCAAGATGGGGAGGAACGAGAAAATTGCCGAGTGCCTTTACTGAACAGGGTGTAGCTATGTTATCGAGTGTTCTGCGGAGCAAGAGGGCTGTCGAGGTCAATATCGCTATTATGGCGTACATTCGTAAAGCTAAGAGCGATTCTGGCGGATAACGCTATACTCAGACGTAAGATTGAATCTATGGAGCGCAAATATGACGAAAAGTTCCAGCAGGTCTTTGGCCTGATAAAACAAATGCTTACAGAAAAAGTAAAGCCAAAAACATCAATTGGCTACCATACAGAGGCGCAAGGTCACAAGAAATCAACACAAAAGAAAAAGAGCAGAAGTAGGAGGAAAAAGGCGAAAAGAGGTTAGAAGCCAGAAGTCAGAGGACAGAAGACAGAAGGAAGAAGGCAAAAGTGACCAAAAATGAACGAAAAGTGGCCAAAAGTGACCGAAAATGCACAAGACCTAACCAAAATTGAACGAAAAATGGCCTAAAAGGCCATCAAATCCAAAGCTGATTTAGCAAGATATTCAGGGTTCTCAAGGATTAGGGTGACTGACGTTCTCAAACGGCTGTAGTATGCAAATCCAAGCTTTCTCAAACCTCTATTTTGTTGGTATTTGCTTAAATTCGGCTCTTAACTTAGGTAAGCTCTTTGGATATTTCTTTTGGATAAATTCAACCACTTTCTCTCGTACCTCACAGCGTAAGTTCCAGCCGGTTGAGGCATCGGGGGCACTCATAAGAGCTCTCAATTCAATAGTACGGTCGGATGTGCTGGTGACCTGCAGCACACAGACTTTACCATCCCAAAGTTCTGAATTCTTCAGGATACGGTGTAGTTCCTCTCTGAGGGCTTCAATAGGTACCGTATAGTCAACGTAAAAATACACGGTACCCAGTAAATCTGCTGTATTGCGGGTCCAGTTCTGAAAGGGTTTTTCGATAAAGTAGGTGATTGGAACTATCAAACGTCTTAAATCCCATATTTTTACAACCACATATGTCAGGTTTATTTCCTCAATTCGTCCCCATTCGTTTTCTACGATGACTACATCGTCTATGCGAATCGGCTGGGTGAAAGCTATCTGAAGGCCTGCGATAAAAGTTCCAATTGTTCGTTGAGCGGCCATCCCGACGACTATGCCGATAATTCCTGCTGATGCCAGGATGGTTGTTCCAAGCTGTCGAACTTTTTCGAAGGTCATCAGCATCATGCCCAATGCCAAAATACACACTGCAATAATCACTATCCTCTTTAAGACATTTAACTGAGTGCGAACTTTCCTGGCCCTGAGATTGTCTTTTTGGCCGATATCGAAACGTCCAATGACGTATTCATCCAAAATGTATGTTGCTTTTACAAGCAAAAATGATATTAGGGCTATGAAAAGTAGACTCAGAGTCTGCTTCGCAGTAAGGAGATATTCTTCAGATAACTTAAGAGGTAAAAGCAGGCGTATAACTAAAAGCACCACTATCCATTGGAAGGGTCTATAGCAATGCTTAATACAAAGATTATCCATAGCACTTTTTGTACGTCTGGTAAGTGCCAGCAAGATTCTGTAAACAAACAAATGACCTATTGCTCCCAGAAGTATAGGTATCAGTAAAGACCAAAGTGCCCCATCGTTTATTTGCAGTTCATTCATCATCAATTATCCGATCTATTTGCTATTTGCCAATTATAGAATTCAACATAAACAGGTAATCAGAAAGCAAGCGGGTTATTAAGAACTTCTCTCTGACAGTCTCTTTGCCTCGTTTGCCCAGGTGCTCACTTTTCTTAGGATATTTTAACAGATGTATAATTCTATCTGCAAAACCCTTATTATCTTTTGGTTCAAGTAAAAAACCATTCTTGCCATCCTCAATCTGCATAGGTATGCCACCCACATTTGATGCAACGACAGGTGTTTGTTTCCAGAGTGCTTCTGTCACAGCAAGACAAAAACCTTCTCTGGTAGATTTTTGAATTATGACACTTGAATACCTTTGAATCGCATTAACTAATGTTTCATTATTTCCAACAACAAATAGAATATCACCACTTTTAAGGAGTTTGTTGGCTTTTCGCTGGACCTTGTTGAACATTCTAAGACCTTCCGGGTCGTCACTGGCTACGTTGTAGCAGAAAACCAACCTGCAATCGACCTTATCTTTGACCAATTTGAAGACATCTATAACTCCCTCGGGGTCCTTCCAGGGATCAAGTCTGGAGACTTGGGTAATTATTGGCTTGTCAGTAGGAATACCCACTTTTGTAACATGCTCCAGAATGGTTTTCTCGGAAATGTCCTTGTTTTTTTGACTTAGTGGATTGATGGCTGGGAACATAAGTCTCTGATTAATAGGCAAGTCCTTTTTGAAGTATTTCTCGCTTGAGAAAACAACCTGGTCGTACTTTAGTATAAAACCTTTAAGAAAATCCCACAATTCTTCATGTGGGGCGGTTAAATCTATATGACATCGCCATATCCATGGCTGATGTTTTCTATAAGACCTTATTAATGAAAGTGGTTGAGGATCATGAACGATTACGCAATCGTGGTCTAAGTGGGTAAACTTTGAGAAATTTTCATTGACCTGAAGATAAAGACGCTTTTTTCTTTCTGACAAGTTTAATTTTGCTCCCTGGAGAGCATTGTGAAAACTCTTTGTAATTTCGAAGAATTCCTGGCTACCATGCAGAATTCGCCAGCCAGTGTTTATGCCCACATCATTCATTAGCAACACAAGAGAATAAAGAATCTCTGCAACACCACCACCTTGATATGTAGCATTGAGATGGACAATATTCTTGCCGTAAAGACCTTTGGCACGCGAGTAAATTTCAGCTAACATTTCATCCGGTACTAAATGACGGAAATCTTCAAGTCTTAACATGATAACTCCTAATTTTTTGGTTTTTTGGTTAGTTCCTCAAGTAACCCCCTAAGCTCATTCACGGAATCCAAATTGAATCTGGCTTTTGAAATACCGTATCCCACCTTAATCGAGCATGCACTTTCGGGCAAAATTGAAAACATATCTTCATCGGTGTAATCATCACCCGCTGCTAAAATAAAGTCCCATTTGTCCTTTGCTAACCACCGCTCTGTAGCGTGTCCTTTGCTTATGCCGATGTTTTTAACTTCGAGTATTTTGCTGCCTTCAAATACTCCGATATCCAGGTTTTCCGTTAGATTCAAAACAGCATCTCGCAACTCCTGAATCCTGAGAGAAGCCAATTCAGAATTGGCTTTGCGATAGTGCCAGACCAAGGAAAAATCCTTTTCTTCAACAGAAGAGCCAGGTGTTCTGTCAGCATATAATTCAAGAATAGGTCTTATCGTATCTTTCCAATCGTTTCGCAGGGGCTCTATTACCTGCCAGTCCTTGTCTTTGGCTTTAATCCAGGCTCCATGTTCGGCGATTAGTGAAGAGTTAGTATTGCCGAGCCAGAAACTTAGAGTTTCTTTGTCCCTGCCGCTGATTATTACGACCTCATTTTTCGCATCTGCTACAAGTGCCTGCAGCAAGGCCCAGAGTTCTTCATCAGGGCCGGCTTTTTCCGGCCTGTCGGCAAAACCTACAAGCGTACCATCATAGTCAAGCAGGAATAACCGTTTTGAACTTTCGCTGTATTCGGCGACCAATTGTTCTTTTATTGGTTGAGCAAGCTTACGAACAGAAAGTTCGGCCTGCGTCTTTTTCACATCAGATAGAGCCTCTAAGAAATCATTAGCCCACCTCATAACAGTATAACGGCAAAGCCGACCTTGCATTAGTCTATTGCGTTCAATTTGTTCTTCTACAGGCATTTCGAGAGCTTCTTTGATAGCATCGATTATCTCTTGCTTGTTATTAGCGTTTACCGCAATAGCTTCTCCCAATTCACTTGCGGCACCAGCCATCTCACTGAGAATTAAAACGCCATTGCCATCTGTTTTAGTTGCTATAAACTCTTTGGCAATCAAATTCATACCATCCCGCAGGGGCGTCACCAAGGCCACATCTGCCGCATTGTAAAGAGCTGCGATTCTCTCAAACGGCAGGAAACGATACAGATACCATACAGGTACCCAGCCGAGAGTCCCGTGCTCTCCATTTATTCTGCCCACCAATCCTTCAAGCTGTCTTCTCAATTCGGCATAGTCCTCAACGCCAGTGCGAGAAGGAACCGCCACAAGTATAAGAACAACTTTTTCTTTGTATTCTGGATTTTGCGTTAAAAACTGATCAAATGCCTCGAGTCTTTGAAGAATTCCCTTAGTGTAATCCAATCTATCTATGGATATGATTACTTTGCGATTTCCAACCTCTTTCCGGATCGTAGCTAACCTTTTCTTAACCGTTGGGTCCTCTGCAGTCTCTGAGTATCTTTCGTAATCAATACCCATCGGGAATGCATCGGCCTTCACAATCCTGTCATCTACTGCCAATGCACCCATAGAGTGCTCGGTCCCTGCGATCCGTGTGGTACTGCTTAGAAAATGCCTTACATAATCATACGTGTGAAAACCTATCAGGTCTGCACCAAGCAGGCCTTTGAGGATTTCTTTTCGCCAGGGCAAAAGACGAAATAGTTCAAACGATGGGAATGGTATGTGAAGAAAGAACCCGATTTGAGCATTGGGCAGCTTTTCTCGTACAAGCTGAGGCAACAGCATCAACTGGTAATCATGAATCCAGATATAATCATCCGGCTTGGCAATTTTTATAACCGTCTCACAAAAGGCCTTATTAACATTTCTGTAGGCCTGCCAATACGGATCTTCATAAGCAGTATATAAAGGGAAATAGTGGAAAAGAGGCCAAATGGTCTTGTTGCAGAAGCCATAATAAAAATTTCGTACATCTTTGGTAGAGATAAAAACAGAATGACAATTCTCTTTTTTCAGCTTATCTGTAATTTCCTGTTTTTGGTGTTCCGAAACTTTATCCGCAGCTATTCCCGGCCAGCCTATCCATTGGCTCTGATGTGACTCGCGAAACGAGGCAAGTCCAGTGGCCAAACCACCCACACTTGGCTGAAAACTTAGATTATCAGCACGTTTTGTAACACTGACCGGCAACCTGTTGGAGACTATAAGCAATCTGCTCATACATTCTATATATACGATTTCAGTTCTGTTTTCCAGTCCTTTATCTAACAGTTACCTGCCATGTTTTATTTGTATTATGTTCGGCTTAAGTTTCAGACAAGACAAAATAGTGTCTTTAGTTCAATATATTCGAAAATCTAACGGATTGGATTCGCCGCTTACGCAGGAATAACCCCTGAACAACGTTGGATTCAGGTCAGGAGTTAATTCTTTTTACTTTTTTGTGACTTTACTTTCGATGGTTTTTTTCTTTGCAAGCTCGGTTATCAGGAAATCGCCGATTTGAATCTGGTCTGGTTTGCGAATAAGTCGGCCGGTCCGCTTGTCTGTGGTAATGGAATAGCCGCGATTGAGAACGGATTTTGGATTTAGGCCGGCCAGGCGATTTTCATAAGCGGTAAGGTCAATTCTATTTTTATTAATAACAGCAGTGACTGCAGAGGCGCTTCGGTTCAGCAGGTCATTCAAAGTTATGGTTTTTCTACTTAGGAACCGATGCGGCTCGAGTTTTGCGATTTGTTCGTAAGCGGCTGAGAGCATGCTGCGTATATCGGTGAGCCGGTGTTTTAGTGAATCGAGGAGTCTTGAACTCAGGTCATCGAGCAGATAGGCTGCATTTTGGACCGGCAGCAGGGGGGTCCTGAATACGGCTGAGGCCAAGACGGTCTGTAAGCTCTGGCGGGCGAGCTGGAGATTTGCCAGTGATTTATTTTTAAGGCGGAGCTCGGAGCCAGTTAGTTGTTTTAGGACTTCGTTCATATCGGGGACGGCTGCGACGCCGGCTTTGGTAGGTGTGGAAGCGCGGGCATCGGCGACGAGGTCAGCGATTGTGGTATCAATTTCATGGCCTACTGCGCTTATGAGAGGTATGTTTGAGTCGAAAATCGCCCTTGCGAGGACTTCTTCGTTAAAGGCCCACAAATCCTCCATGGAGCCGCCTCCCCGGCCGAGAATCAGTATGTCGAGTTTCAGGTCGCTATTGCGTCTGTTTACATCCCTTAAGGCAGCGGCTATTTTTTGGGCTGCGCCTTCTCCCTGCACGGGGACGGGGTAAAGGAACAATTTTACGCAAGGCCAGCGATTGTGGATGCTGTTTTCTATGTCGCCTATGGCTGCACCTGATTCGCTCGTTAAGATTGCGATTCTTTCGGGGTAGGGGGGCAAAGGTTTTTTGTGTTCGTCATTGAAGAGGCCTTCGGCGTGCAGCCGCTTTACCAATTGTTCAAAAGCAAGCTGGAGTGCGCCGACACCTGCCGGTTGCATGGATTCAACGTAAAACTGGTATTTGCCCTGTGGTTCGTAGATATCGATATGGCCGGCGGCTATTATGGCTGTGCCGTTTTCCGGTGCGAATTTGAGTTTGGTGAACTTGCTCTTCCACATTACGCAGGGCAGCAGGGCGGTTTCGTCTTTTAGCGAAAAGTAGCAGTGGCCGCTCTGGCGGTGAACTTTCCAGTCGGTGATTTCGCCTGTGATGTTGAAGCGGCCGGGGAGGTTGTTTTCGAGAATCTGCTTGATTAACGAAGTAACCTGGCTGACCGTGTATATTTTGACATCGTTCCTGGCCATCTTGTTAGTGATTATATATGCATAGCCGGCTCTCATCAATTTCCAATATATTAATTTCAGGTAATTATTGCACCTTAAGGGAAAAATGCTCAGGTCAGTCCGGCGTTTTTGGGCTTTGATGAACAAAGTAAAAAAAACAGCCGGGGCCTATGCGAAATGCATAGGCCCCGGATTGATGTTAATTAG
>JBHPEQ010000113.1:0-7568 GCA_042576845.1 Planctomycetota bacterium | reverse complement strand
CCAGCGGCTATTAAGGAAGTGTTCCGGATAAAAGCACGTCTTGAAATTTTTTTGTCATCCATAGTATTCACCTTTCAATTATTTTTTTGTCAAGTAGAATTACAATTTCAATCTGAAAATACTCAACGACTCTGCTGAGATAAGGTTTTGATAAGATACCCCATATGCTGTGCAATTACCATCTTTTTCCTTTATGTCTTGAGCCCAAAACCCACGCTTTCCCGTTGTTTCCCGCTATTTCCCACCTTCTCCTTTTTTCTGCCAAGTATAGTGCGAAATAACAACAGGGATGCTTGTGTCAGTAACATCATTTTGGCAGGGTCCAGCCGGCCAAGTCCTATCTTCCTAAGTGTCCAAGACGCTCCGAAACGTGCTTAACAGCATTAATAGCCGGTTTTTATGAGTTACTTGACTTTTTTGCAAAATCGACTATACTTAAGTAGCTAAAACAATTATGGGGTTATCGGCGGTCTTCCGGCTTGCGGGGCTAAAGTGGACAGCTGCCGATAAGCGCCAAACCGTTTGCGAAGTGAGCCAAGGATATTATTAGTGACGGGTATTTTTGATAATACGACAGTTTACAGAATCCAGGAGGCCACCGACATCGTCGACCTCATCAGCGAACACGTGAATCTGACGAGAAAGGGCAAGGAGATGGTGGGGTTATGTCCTTTTCACGACGACCACCGGCCGAGTATGAACGTCAACAGCACAAAGCAGATTTTCAAGTGTTTTGCCTGCGGCGCCGGCGGTGATGTATTTAAGTTTGTCCAGATGCGTGAGAACCTGACTTTTCCACAGGCAGTTGAGAGATTGGCGCAGCGTGCGGGTATTAAGCTCGAGGCCGCCAAACGGACGAAGTCACAAACCGAGGAAATTGACCCGAATAAACTGGCCCGTCTCAATAAGTGGGCTGCCGGTCACTTTTGCCATAACCTCTTTAACAGCGAAAAAGGGAAAGATGCGCTAAAATACCTCGAAAAAAGGCAATTTCCCATCCAAATCATAAAAAAGTGGAAACTGGGACTGGCGCTCGAGTCGGGAAAAGATTTAATCAACGCAGCCAAAGCAAAGAAAATCCCTATGAAGCTTCTGGCCCAGGCCGGTCTTGTTGCAGGCCGTCAGGGCGGAATCCAATGGGAAGATAAATTTATAAATCGACTGATGTTTACTATTACGGACGTTACCGGCAGAGTAATTGGTTTCGGGGGCAGAGCACTCGGAGAAACCGGCGCAAAATACATAAACTCACCGGCCACACCGCTTTTCGACAAGAGCAACTCGCTTTACGGACTCGAACAGGCCAGAGGCGACATCGTCTCACAAGAGCTGGCCGTTGTCGTCGAAGGTTATACCGACTGCATAATGGCACATTCGGAGGGCTGTAAGAATGTGGTTGCCAGTCTGGGTACCAGCTTCACTACGGGACAGGCCCGGATTCTCCGCCGTTACGCCAAAACAGTAGTCCTTGTTTTCGACGGCGACACCGCTGGTAAAGAAGCCGCTAACAGGGCGATGGAGGTCTGTCTTTCTGAGCATATTGATATAAAACTTGCTGTGGTCCCGGACGGCAGGGACCCGTGTGACTTCCTTCTAACCGCCGGCAAAGACGAATTCCAGGAACTGATAAAGAACGCCCTCGATGTCTTCGAATGCAAATGGAACAGACTAAGGGAACAATTCGACCATGACGAGACCTTAACAGGAAGAAAAAGAGCCGTTGAAGAATTCTTTGGGATACTTGCTGCCACTATGCAATCGGCACCACGGATGGTTACGGACAGGGGCCTGGTTAGTAACAAACTCTCGAATCTCCTCGGTCTTAGTCCCAAACAGATAAATGCCGAACTTAGCAAACGGCTCGAAAGAACCAGCAGAAGAGGGGCCCAGAATGTTGAAAACCAAAAAGCGGCTAATTTGGGTATCGCCCCTGGTCTTTCAGCCGTCGCCCAGCGTGAGATTCTGGAGGTGCTGCTGAATGAACCGGCTTTGTTTAAGAAGGTAAGGCAAAAAATTACAGTAGATGCCTTCGATAAACCGATATTGAGGCAAATCGCAACTCTTGTCTTTGAGAGACTCAGCGAGGACCCATGGGCTTCTTGTCGGCAGATTATAGCCAACAACGAATCCGTAGAACTCAGCGGAGCAATGGCAGAGATAATCCAGACAGGAGAACGAAAGGGCAATTTCGAGCCCCGGCTCGAAAGCGCTCTTGAAGTATTGCAGCGACAGAAAAAAACCAGTGAAATCAAAACTATAAAAGACGAAAGAAAACGGCTGCGAAGTATCGCCCAGAATGCCGGGGAAGGAAACCACCATATTATCGGAATGACCTGATGAACAAATGACAGGTAATAGAGCTATAATAAAGTAGATACGTAAAATATCTCATTTATAAGCAAATATATGAACGATTTTAAGTTCGAGCAGATAAGACTGAAAATATGGCAAAAAAAAGCATAAAAGCAAATAGGCCAGAGGGCAAAAGGGGCGAAAAAAGGGCGCCTATAAACGCAAAACGAGAGCTTGTCGAAGCGCAGATAAAGGCGCTTATCGAAAAGGGCAAGCGCAAAAAATACCTCACCTACGAGGAGATGAACGAAGAGCTGCCCGAAGAAGCGGTCTCTCTGACCCGCCTGGACCGGCTGCTCTCGACGCTCGACGCTATGGGGATTGAACTACTCGACGAAGACGACGTTGAAGCCAAAAAAGGCGAATTCGAAGAACGACCCCAGCAGGATGAGCGTCTCGATGAAGACGAAATTCTCGAAAAAGAGCTTCAGGAAACCACAAAAACTCGCATCGACGACCCCATCAGAATGTACCTTACGCAGATGGGGCAGATTCCGCTGCTTGAGAGGAAGAATGAAATTGCACTGGCAAGAAAAATTGAGCTGGCACGTATGGGTTTCAGGAGAAAAATGCTCCAGTGTGATTATTGTGCGACGAATGCGGTTAGCATATTACAAAAAGTAAACGACGGGATACTGTCGTTCGACCGGACTATGAAGATAAGCACCGCCGAAAACCTCGTCAGAGGAGTGATAAAAAAGCGAATGCCGAATAACATAAAAACGGTAAACGAGATGCTTAAAATCAATCAGAATCGGTTCGAGAAATTAACTCAGAACGGCAAGACCACTTCAAGAGCTATATTAAAGCAGATATACCGAAACCGGCGTAAAGTTGCCACCCTTCTGGAAGAGCTGAGTCTTCGTACCAGCAGGATTCAACCTATGAAAACGAAGCTTCACGGCATTTACCGAAAGATGCGACAGTTGGAGCGCAACATTGAGTCAGGTCCAAATGAATATTACACATATGAAGACATCGAAGCGATGAAGCAAGAACTTGACGGCCTGGTGGATTTAGTGGTTGAAACACCAAGGCAGCTCGAGAAGAGACTGCGAGCCATCGATAGGATATTCGGGCAATACGAAGAAGCCAAGCGTGAGCTTTCAAATGCCAATCTTCGTCTTGTAGTTTCGATAGCCAAGAAATATCGGAACCGCGGCCTGAGCTTTCTGGATATAATCCAGGAAGGCAACACGGGCCTGATGCGTGCCGTGGATAAATACGAATATCGCAGGGGGTATAAATTCAGCACTTATGCGACGTGGTGGATTCGTCAGGCCATCACCAGGGCGATTGCCGACTATGCAAGAACGATTCGAATTCCGGTCCATATGATAGAGACAATGAGCCGTCTCAGGACCGCCACAAAAGTCCTTCTTCAAAAACTCGGTAGAGAGCCGAAGGTTGAGGAGATAGCAGAAGAGGCCCAGTTGAGTATCGAGGAGACCCGCAGAGTTCTGAAAATCTCCAAGCACCCCATTAGTCTTGACAGGCCTATCGGTGAAAGTGAGGACAGCTATTTCGGCGACTTCATCGAGGACAACGAGGTTGAATCGCCTGTGTCGACCACGACGCAGGGCATGTTAAAAGAGAGAATCGGTAAGGTCCTCAAAACTCTTTCATATCGGGAACGTGAAATTATCAAGCTGCGATACGGAATCGGCGACGGCTATACTTATACGCTTGAAGAGGTCGGCAGAATCTTCAAGGTTACTCGTGAGCGAGTCCGGCAGGTGGAGGCCAAAGCTATACGCAAGCTCCAGCACCCGGTCAGGTCCCGCAGACTCGAGGGCTTCGTCGACCACAAAACGGCGTAGTTTTTTAGTCGTTAGTTAGACGCAGATTTATCCTTCACAGTAGTACTGCTACGGAGAATGAAAAAATTGCGGCGCTGGATTTTGCGAATGCGACCGAAAGAGAAGCGGATGGACAAAAACGAGCAGAGATAAAAAAAGCAGAAGGCATAAGGCAGGGAAAGATACTTAGAGCTGAGGGCGAAGCTGAGGCAATAAAACTGGTTAACGAGGCAGCAAACAAATACTTTGTGGGTAATGCCCAGCTGCTTAGAAAACCGGAGGCGGTTGAAAAGTCTCTTAGCGAAAATGCAAAGATTGTTATCCCTTCAGAATCTGAACTGGTCAATGTCATTAGTGACCTGGCGGGAGTATTGCCGCTTAGAAAAAAGTCAAAAGAATAATCTCGCCGTCTGTGTAGGATTTTAAAGATGTGATGCGGAGTTTTTTAGTCGTTGGTATTTAGTTGAAAGGGATATATGATTTTTTGTACCTCACGGGGAAATGAAAGGGTCAATAAGAAAGCTTGATTTTCAAAGCAGATTTGATATTCTATTAGAGAAGTGGCCCAGCGGCGTAGCTGAGCAAGGATATAAAACGTTATATGGGAAATTTCAGTTCTATATATTTAAACATTAAAAAAGGAGAACTCACATGAAAACACTGTGTTTGTTGGTAACATCTTTACTGTTAATCTTTGTTGTTTCTTACAGCGTTTTTGCCGAAGAAATATCGTGGAACGCATCGGGTACGGGAGGGGCTGTAGCCGCCGCTAAAAAAGAATCTGTTGAGGCGGGCCTGACTATACTGAAACAAGGTGGTAACGCTGCCGACGCAGCCGCAGCCACACTACTGGCGCTCAGCATTACGGAAACGGGTTTTTTTGTCATCGGGTCGGAAGTGCCTTTAATTATTTACGATGCAAAGAAAAAAGAAGTGAAGGTTTTAAATGGTTTAGGCGGTGCGCCGCTCGATAAGGAAGCGATTGACTGGTATAATAAGAATGGTATTCCCGGAGGGGGTGGAATGAAATCTGCTCCGGTACCCGGAGCAATGAGCCTGATTATGAAATTGTTGCAGCTCTACGGAACCATGTCATTCGAACAGGCATCAGCACCAGCGCTGGCTCTGCTCGAAACAGGAGAGAGGATGTGGGATGAAATGCGTGAAAAATACTGGGAAAACAATTGGCATCCGGCTCTTGCAAAGACTTTTCGTAAACTCATAGAAACGGAGAAAAAAACTGTCGGCACACGGGAAGAAAAACTTCAGGCAGCGAGAGACCGTTATTACAAAGGTGACATCGCCGATGCACTGGAGGCCTTTTATATCAAGGAAGGTGGCTTTCTCCGTAAAAAAGACCTTATCGCTCACGAAACACGTCTTGAGGATCCT
Source organism: Planctomycetota bacterium (assembly GCA_042576845.1). Classification (GTDB taxonomy): domain Bacteria; phylum Planctomycetota; class Phycisphaerae; order Sedimentisphaerales; family Anaerobacaceae; genus JBHPEQ01. Next base: position 2,025 of record JBHPEQ010000113.1, on the reverse strand, counting down.
GTCACAATCAACTACCGCGGCTATGACGTCTACAAATGTGATACATGGACACAGGGCCCGTTTTTGTGCCAGACCCTTCGGATACTGGAGGGCTTTGACCTTAAAAAGATGGGTTACATGTCCGCTGACTATATACACGTTTTAACCGAGGCAATGAAACTGGGTTTTGCAGACCGTGATGAATATTACGGCGATCCTCTGTATGAGGATGTGCCGATGAAGGAGCTTCTTTCAGACGAATATACGGAGCTTCGTCGGCCTTTAATCGATATGAAAAAGGCATCCGCGACAGTACGTCCGGGCGATCCGTTCAATATGAAAGCTGTCAAAAAACCGAGTTTTTATCAGCCGGGAATTGGCGGCACAACGACCTGTACGGTTGCCGACAAATGGGGAAACATGGTCGTCGCAACGCCCAGTGGGAACCCGCCGTACTCGATCGACCCTGTGACTGGAATACCTCATGGGAACCGGCTTCGCCAGCTCAACACAACACCTCGGCACCCCAATAGGATGGAGCCCGGCAAACGGCCGAGAATGACCCTGACTCCGACGATGGTCCTTAAGGACGGCAAAGCTGTTATCGCTATCAGTGTGGCCGGCGGTGATACCCAGGACCAGACCGCACTTATTTGCCTGCTGAATTTCATTGAGTTCGGGATTTTACCGAAGGAATCGGTGATGGCTCCACGTTTCAGCACGGGACATCACGAGGGTTCATTCAGTCCTAATGTCAATCGTGGAAAGACTCTTGGAAATGTTTTAGGTCTTGGAATTGAGAATGTTGTTGATGAAGAGGTCATTGCCGAGCTAACAAAAAGGGGACATAAAGTTAGAACGTTCTCAGGGGCAAACTCTCATCCAATTATGCTTTATGTGGACCCTTATACTGGCAAGATGTACGCCGCCGGGGATCATCGTGTCTGGCGACATGCAGGCGTCGTAAACAGCATTGTTCTCGATACTGAGCCCCCCTGGTAGATGATTAATTAAGCACGGGCGAGGCGTGCAAAGGGCTCGGTGTTGAAACCAGGCTCCTTACGGCAGTGGGACAAGACAGTATAAAGGCACCTTTGGAGCCGTGGTAATAAATATTGTCCCTAACAAAAATTATATCTTGGATAATATAACATAAAAATCTTTCGTTCTCTTAGCGTAAGAACATGAGTAAGAAAGTTTAATCCACTACCACACGGGCAAGGATCATTCCTCCCAATCTTTCTTCGTTTCATTTCAGAAAATACTCCTCCAATCTCTTGCTTATTGGACGAATTACGTTCTTTAGTCCTTTACAGTTCGTGCTGTCTGCATAAAGCGGCTCAAAGCCCATCGCTGTTTTTATTTTCTCACTTTCTTGCAATACATATTATGGATTCCCGCCTTCGCGGGAATGACAAAACCTATACTACCCAAACTCGCAAAGCTCGCTCCGTGGGAGTCCGGGAAAATTTCAGGTGGGGGGATTTGTTACGCCTTTCTTAAAGATAGAAGTATATTCAATGGCATCAGTCGGGCAGACATTCAGGCAGCGGGCACAACTGAAACAATCGGCTGGAAAGCTTTTTCCAGCAACCAAGCCTTTCGCAGCTTCCAGAGGGCAGGCCTTTATACAGGCGCCGCATTGGTTACACTTGTCTTTGTTGATTCGAACACGAAAAATGCTGAATCGCTCAGCTATCCAGGAAATAAGTCCAAAAGGACAAATGAGCTGGCAAAACGGGCGGTAGATAATAATTGATACCAACAAGACAATGATTACCGTCAGCAGAATACTGAATGTTTCGAAATCAAGATTAAAGAGGTTAAAGGGGTTAACATAGTGGTAAATTACAGAGCCCTTTCGTCCTCCAATGATTGCAAACAGGAAAAGAAGCATAGCAATAAAAAGGCATGCGCGGATTGTGTTTGTGAATATAAATGGAAGTTTTCTTTTTTTGATTTTTTTCAAAACTGGTATGGAGTAGATAAGCTCCTGCAAAGCACCAAAAGGGCAGGCCCAGCCACAAATAAGCTTATTTCCAACAA
>JBHPEQ010000112.1:0-7626 GCA_042576845.1 Planctomycetota bacterium | reverse complement strand
GTAAGATGCATTTAGATTTTTACTGCTCATTCAGGGGCTGCTCCTTTCACCTTTTTGCTCCTTCTGAGAGTAGCCCCTCTTTGTTTTTCCCTTGCTTTTCATCTTAAAAACTGTATGATAGTATTGGTTTGGCATCCTCAGAGGAGCAACTAAATAAGAGTATAGATGTGTGGAAGGCATATTAGGGACAAAATAAATAGTTTTGGCCTTTTAGCCAAAAGAGTTTGTTTTTGTTCCTGATTAAAGGAAGAGCGTTATGTGTAAAAAGGAGTTTTTTTTAATTGTTTTTGTTTTGGTGCTGGGTTTAGCTGGCACCGCCTGGGCCATTCCGTTTGATGAAGCAAACGTGCTCTGGAATCTGCACGTTGATGACCCCAGGGCTGATGAGATGGGCCCGTCTTATAGCACCTTGTCTGACTATTATTATGCTGAGGTCGAGGAGGTAACAGGAGGTGAGGCCGGCGAGCACTGGGATGGCTGGGCTGCTCCAAGCGCCGTTTATTGGTGGTCACTCATGTATAATGGGGACGCTGTTGAGCTTAAGCCGTGGAGCTCCGTGACTTTGCTGATCCGGGTCAGGATGGGTAACTTAAGCAGCGAGCAAAACGTAGTGTCCGGTTTGTATGATGGCGGTTGCGTGTACTCTGAATATCCGTCATACGGAATTGAATTCCACTATGCCGAGCCGGTATTCGTCGTTACAGAAGCCGGCAAGGAAGGCCATGAAAGGACAGAGTTACCTTTAGGCGAGGACATTGAAGTCGATACCTGGTATGACATATCTGGCACCTTCGATCCTGATTGGGGGGACGTGATGATTTTGACTGTTGCCGAAACGGGCGGTGAAGTGATCGGCGAAGCCTCTGCAGAAGTTCTTTTTGACGAGCTCTACTGGCCGGATTATCCTGAATGGGAGATATTCCTCTCACCCTGCGGTGCACTAGGCGGCGGTGAAGGTGATGGGCACATCGAACTGATTGCGGTCTGGACACGGCCATCTTACTGTGCCAGGGGCCCAAGACCGGTACCCGGCGAACAACATGTCCGTTGCGATGTGAATCAGGTATGCTTTAAGTCCCTCTATAGTTACGGGTTGCCGTACCCTGAAGGGCCTTTTGATTACTATGTCTACTTCAAGGCAGATGACCCGTATGACATGCCGCTGGTAGGCGAATTCCATGACGTCGAACTCAATGACCCTAACCAAATGTGTGTCAATGTCGGCGCTACAGAACCCGGTAAGACCTACTACTGGCGCGTGGATATCAATGACCAGAACGAGCCGTATTTATATAGGGGCCCGGTATTTGAGTTCACAAAGTGGGGTTATGCTGTCAATCCTAAGCCTGAAGACGGTGCGGCAGATATGTTCCTGAGCATTGACACGAACTGGCAGAATGACGGCTATGCGTCTGAATTTGACGCCTTCTTCGGCGACAACGAAGCTGATGTAGATGCATCGGAACAAGGCCTTCTTGTCGGAGATACACAGGGATTCTATGATATAGCTGCGGGCCAGGAAGACGAGGGAATCGACCCAGGAGTGCTTGAGTTCGGCAAGACTTATTACTGGCGTGTTGATGAGTGTAATGACCCCTGCGGTTGTGTCCACGGCGATGTCTGGAACTACACGACAGGTTTGTGTGACCCCATCGATGATTTCGAGGAATATACCGGCTCCGGCGGGGCTAATCCGATAGCTGATACCTGGAGAGCTTGGAACAGCAGCCCGCCCACACCTGATGAAGATAACGGCGGCGACGTATATTGTCAGACTGTCTGGGACGATGCAGAGCTTGTCTATGAGGGCGATAAGTCGATGAGATTTAAGTGGTGGGGTTGTTGTACTTGGGACCATTACGCCCTGGTGCAGCGTGAGTTCGAACCCGACAGATTAGACCTGCTTGCCGGAGGTACGAAGTCAATCAGTATCCAGTACCGTGCTTGCGAATTAGACACGCCATTCGAGGATGATACCTTGTATATGGAGTTGGAAGACGTATGCGATGTGAATGCAAAGGTTGTTTATACGGGCGATGTTTGCGACCCGTGCTGGGCAACCTGGTACATTGCCTTGACCGAGTTTACTGATGATAATGCCTCCATTAAGCTCGACAAAATCAGGTACGTGCGGATAGGTGCAGAGACCGACCATCACTTTAGAGGGCTTGTCAATACATACTGGGACATGATGATGCGTTGTGCACCATACTGTGTGCCCGGAGAAGGGCCGACAGGCGATATTTCCGGTCCCGAGGATGAACCCGACTGTGTGGTTGACGAGTGGGACCTTACTGAGCTGGTGGCAAGGTGGCTTGATGAAGAAAACCTTGGCGATGAAAATTTCTTCCAAGATAATATCATTGACTTCAAAGACTATGCGATACTGGCAGAGAACTGGATGGAAGAAGAGCTATGGCCGGCTGATTAATTCACCCTTATGAGATATTTGGGATACAAGAAAGGTGTAAAAAATAAACGGCATCTGCATCGATAGCATCGGGCTTGTTGTTTTCATCCTGTATTTTACTACTCAGCCTCGGTGCGGTGATGTTGAGGAGAAAACGTAGAGTTTAAACGGCAATATCTTACTCGTTTTGTGCTTGTTTTTCATCTTCAGAGAGTATATAATGGTATTGTCTGTTTTAGAAAAATTGACTCAGGAGGTTGTATGAAAGCAAGCAAGCCACTCCAGTGATTTTTGATTAGGTGGTATCGGTGCGCGTATAAATTGAAATAAAAATAAAGAGAAAAACTTTTATTGAAAGGGAAATAAAATGGAAAGAATGGCAAAAATTACGGCGGTTTTGAGTGTTTTGGTATTTTGTGGGGCTGTGTGGGCTTTTAGCGGTAGTGGCTCAGGGATAGAAATTGCCCCTTACGTGATTACAGATGTTTTCGAACTTCAGGAAATGCAAGATGATTTGGATGCGTATTATATCTTAGGTAATGATATAGATGCATCTGCGACATCGAGCTGGAATAGCGGAGCAGGCTTTTTGCCTATTGGTGGCGCCAGTTTTCCATTTACAGGAGTACTTGATGGTCAGGGACATACAATAACTGGGTTGTATATAAACAGGCCTTCTGCAGAACCTATTGGTTTACTTGGAGATATAAGAAGTGGAGCAGAAATAAGGCATGTCGGTTTAGCTGAGCCTGATGTAACCGGATATGCGAGCGTTGGTTCTTTAGTCGGTTATAATAATAATTCAACAGTTTTTCGATGCTGGTCCAGTGGTAACGTCAATGGAATTGAGTCCGGCGGAATAAACAGCAGAGTTGGCGGATTGGTTGGGATGAATACAGGCGGAGGGTTAATTTCTCAATGTTATTCAACAACAAATGTAACTGGTCATGCTTGGCAAAATGGTGGTTTGACCGGATATAACGGTCACGGTTCTATTGTTATTGATTGCTATGCCAGAGGGAACGTGAGCGGCAACCATAAAGTAGGGGGTTTAGTGGGAGATAATTTGGTTCCCGAGGGGGGATATGTTAAAAGATGCTATTCAACAGGAAAAATAACTGGAGGTGGTGGAGGATTGATTGGGTATAATTGGCAAGGTGGAGTTACGTACGATAGTTACTGGGATAAAGGGACATCCGGCAGAACTACGAGTAAAGGTGGAACAGGAAAGAGTACTGTCGAGATGATGCAGGAGGCAACTTTTGTAGGTTGGGATTTTGATGATATCTGGGATATCGTTGAAGGACAAACGTATCCTTTCTTAAGAGAGCCAGCGGAGCTTGTTGGTCTTGAGATAGTTGGGCCTAATGAGGTAGCGGAGGATTTCCAAGCACAGTATCAGGCGATTGGTCATTATGATAACGGCAGTACAAAAGATGTTACCGATTCGGCAAAATGGTTGGTTGAGCCGAATGATTTTGCAAGTATTGAGGATGGAGTACTAAGCACAGAGAGTCTAAACAGGCTTGAGGAGGAAGTTATTATCAGGGCCCAATACACCGAGGATAGTAATAGCTTCGAGGCAGAAAAGGCAGTTACTGTATTTGCCATTTGTCCAAGTGGAAGTGCGTTGGGGTTTGATGGAGTGGATGATTATGTCAGCGTACAACCTACCACTGACTTTGATTTTGGAACAGGGGATTTCACAGTTACTGCTTGGTTTAAAACAGATAGTACTGTTATAGGGCCCCAAATTATAAACTTCAGACATAACGATAACAACCCCCATATCGAACTATACGTCAATGGTTTTGTGGGTCCAGGTTCTTTGGGTACTCATATTCTCACTGATTCAGAGGCAGTCAGAATGGAGTATGCACAAGCAGGTATAAATGACAGCAAATGGCACAACGCTGCTATTACTTTAAAAAATGGCGTATCTAATGGTTACAAGCTGTATCTCGATGGTGCGGAAGTGGCTCAAGATAATTTATCTTGTACATTGAGTAACTGGGATACGATAACTATTGGAGCCAGAATACTCGGAGTTAATCAATTCTCTGGAACTGTTGATGATGTTCATATCTATAACAGGGCTTTGAGTGCTGAAGAGATTAGGGCTTCGATACATACAAGGCTGAGTGGAGATGAAGATGGGCTGGTGGCGTACTGGGACTTTGATGAAGGTGAAGGCCAGTTTGCTTATGATTTGTCCATCAACAGCAATCATGGGACATTAGGTTCAACGCCCAATCCTGATGATAGCGACCCTGAGTGGGTGGACTCCGTGCCACCTGTAGGAATTTGTAATTACGTTGCGTTTGATATCAAGCCTGGAAGCTGTCCGAATCCGCTTAATTTAGCCAGTAAAGGCATTCTTCCTGCTGCCATTTTAGGCACAGAAGATTTTGATGTAAGCACCATTGACCCAGCTTCTATTTTCTTAGAGGGTGTTCCTGCAATACGCAGTAACTACGAAGATGTAGCTGGTCCAGTGTGGGATATTAACGAGTGCGAATGCACGGAAGAAGGACCGGACGGCTATATAGACCTAACTTTGAAATTCAGGACTCAGGAGATTGTGGGGCAGCTAATAGATACACCGGGCGGACTTGCTAAGGGACAAGTTTTAGAGTTGGAGCTTGACGGCGTTTTATTAGATGATAGAGCCATAGTTGGCTCTGATTGTGTGGTGCTTGTTGGCAATGTACCGAGATGGTATGAAGCTCAGAGGTGGGACGGTAACGAAGATGGTCTGATAAATCTTATTGACCTTGCCATGCTGGCAAACTATTGGCTTGAATCTTATGATAGAGAATAGAATTTGAAAAGCAATCTGCCGTTATAATAGAAGGTGATTTGAGCAAGAGTTGGCTTGAGTACACACACCCTGATTGTGATCAGAGTCGTCCACGCTCTTACTGCTCGGCCTCGGGGCGGTGATTTTGAAGAGAAAATACCGAAACCTCTAAATAGAACCTTTTGACAAAGACAAAAGTTTGTAGGACAATTGCCTAACGAAGGGGAGAATTTCATTTGAGAAGGAGTTTTTTAGTAATCCCCAATAACACTGATTTACACAGATTTCGCTGATTGTTTGTGAGATTTTTGTTTACAGGAGCAAGGTCAATATGATATAATGTTAGTCCGAAATGGTAGTGTTAGAAAAATAAAAACAGGAGCGTGATATGAAAACGAATCACACCTATGCTGAGACAAAGGCAATTTTTTTTACGCATATCTTAATTATTCTTCTATTATGGCCGGTGTATAGTTTTGCGGGTGATTACAGCGGGGGAGGTGATGGCTCGGTGGAACATCCATTCAAAATCAAAACGGCGGAGGATTTAAACGATATCGGCAATCACCCCGAAGATTTCAACGACTGCTTTATTCTGGTTAACGATATCAATATGGCAGGTTATGCATATACTACGGCCCTCATTGGAGTCTTTGAAGGTGTTTTTGATGGTAATGATTGTAATATTAGCAATCTCACAGTTGATACGGCAGGTACAGATAAAGATTATCTTGGTTTATTTGGTAAGATTGAGGAAACCGGCGAGGTCAAAAGTCTTGGTATTGAAGATGTAAATATCACAGGCGGCAGCAATTCATATTATATAGGCGGTCTGGTCGGAAAGAATAATCATGGAACAATCAACAATTGCTATACAACCGGCTCCATTTTAGGAGCAGATCATTCAAGGTTTCTCGGCGGTCTGGCCGGAAGAAACTATGATGGTACAATCACCAACTGTTATTCAACTGTGGATGTTCAAGGCGGCGATGATTCCTTTCTTCTCGGTGGTCTGTTAGGAGATATTGTTTACGGAACAATCAGTAACTGCTATTCGACTGGCTCTGTGACCGGTGATGAATGGCTCGGCGGCCTGTGCGGATATAATGAAGAAGGCACAATCAGCAACTGCTATTCAACAGGCCAGGTTTCAGGCGGAGATAATTCATTTTGTCTCGGCGGTCTAATTGGAGAAAATTCTGGTGAAATCACCAACTGCTATTCAACCAGCGATGTTAAAGGAGGAAATCGGTCAATTGACCTCGGCGGTCTGGTGGGATGGACTTATGGTAATGGCAGTATCAGCAACTGCTATTCAACCGGTAAGGTTTCAGCAGAAGATAATGCATTGTATATTGGTGGGTTGATGGGAGGAAGCAACGGAGTGTTAGCAATAAGCAACTGCTATTCAACAGGGCAGGTTCAAGGCGGAAATGATTCAATTAGTCTTGGCGGTCTGGCTGGATGCAATTATGAAAGCTTAATCAGCAACTGCTATTCCACGGGCCAGGTTTCGGGAGGGTATGATTCATCTGACATCGGCGGTCTGTTGGGTTCAAATGGTGACGATTATTTTCTAGGTGGCACAATCAGCAACTGCTATTCGACTGGCTCTGTGACCGGGGAAGCTATTTCTGAGAACCTCGGCGGTATCTGTGGAAGTAATAGGTCTGGCACTATCAGTAAATGCTATGCAAACGTCTCTGTAACAGGTGAAGATGGCGCCCGGTGTGTTGGCGGCCTGAACGGATACAATGAAGGCACCATCAGCAACTGCTACGCTACCGGGCCTGTGACCGGAGGGGATAATTCCACGAACCTCGGCGGCTTGGTGGGGTTCAATAACGGCAGTGTGTCGAACAGCTATTCTACCGGTGATACAATTGGTGATCACGATGTCGGCGGCCTGGTGGGAAACGATCTAGACAGTGTATCGAACTGCTTTTGGGATATACAAACCAGCGGTATGGATCATAGTGATGGTGGTACAGGTAAAATAACCGAAGAAATGCAGACTAAGAGTACATTTACCGATGCCTTTTGGGATTTTGTAGATATCTGGGACCTTACGTGTGAGGGAATGAATTATCCGAGATTGATTTGGCAAATAACACCTGCAGATTATTTATGTCCCCACGGTGTTGATTTTAGAGATTACTGCTTCTTTGCTAACCGCTGGGGGGACATAAATTGTGGAGATGTAAACGACTGCAACGGCGTGGATTTGGATTTCTCCGATGCTATAGATGCTAATGATTTGAAGATATTCTGCAACTACTGGCTGATGGGAAAGTGAAAAGTCATTCCGGAACCGGCCACCGTATTCCTGCTCGGCCTTGGTGCGGTGATGGTGAGAAGGAGACGCAGATAATAGCCTCTTGATTATCCAGCCTAAGAGATATACAATCTTACCAAA
>JBHPEQ010000111.1:0-7734 GCA_042576845.1 Planctomycetota bacterium | reverse complement strand
CTTGAGGAGCGTCTTATCAGCCGATTCAACTGGGGATTGGTTGCCAAGATTGACCCACCGAGCTACGAGACGCGTGTTGCGATTGTGCAAAAGAAAGCACACCTGCGGGGTCTGAGCATTTCTGACGAAGTAGCTGAATACATAGCCCGCAAGGTACAGGCAAATATCCGGGAGCTTGAAGGTGCGCTGACAACCATTTATGCAATATCAAAAACAACAGGGGAACAAATCACGCTTGAATCGGCACGTGCCGCTCTGGACGATCAAATTAAGCTCATCAGCAGGGCTATCAGTATTACGGATATCATTGAAGTAGTAACGAGTCATTTTAATGTGCGCCTTAAGGAAATACAGAGCAAAAGGCGCAGTCAAAGTATAACCATTCCGCGTCAGATATGTATGTATCTTGCGCGGAGGCTGACGAGGCACAGTCTCGAGGAAATCGGCGGCCATTTGGGCGGCCGAGACCATACGACTGTAATGCACGCCTGTGATAAGATTAAAAACCAGGAGCACAACGACACCGAGATGAATGCTCTTTTGGGGGAGCTGACGAAGAAAATCACACAAATGCCGCAGTGATAAACAGCAGGGATTTGGAAATCAGTTTATCGAGTGTAGGATAACCTGAAAGCAACACATAATTGGAAAAACCATTTTCTGCTTAAAGAACTACTCGAAATAATAAAAAAATAAAAAATTTTTATCAGATAATAAACAATTTTCTGAGATAGTTAAACCCTTTGTAATTAACGACTTAAGCTAATATTCCTCAAAAAAACAAAAAAAACAAAATTTTTTTAAAAAAAACCTTGACCTCTCTCCACATTTGCTTTACAATCAATTAGTTGAAATATAGCTTAATAAGAAGTTTGTAAGTCAGTACCCGGAGGTGTATTGATGAAAATAAAAAACAGCGGTAGGATAAAGAGGATATGGAGTGTGGGTCTAATCATTTCCCTATGTTTTTGTTTTCTTTCCAGCAATTTGTATGCGGTACCGGTAACCATAAATATCCACGTCGAGGGGGATGGGCTTTATGGTGATGCACCCATCTACACCAATATTAACTGGGATGAGGTTTATGCTAATCCGGACCAACCATATACCTGGTGGATGCAGGACCCCGTACTAATTGCGGCCAACAATCACCCCGAGATAATATTGGCAACTGTTGAAGGCGTTAACATAGCAGTTAAGGCCGACCCAATGATAGAGCTTGGTTTCGCTGTTGCAGCCGGCGAGTACACAACACATTTTTCCTTCACTTCGGATGTGCAAACTTTCGACCCGCTTACCAACCCGGATGCACGCGCCTATGCAGCTATCTCCACAGGCCTGGATGATACCCTTACCGGAAATTACGAATTCGGCACCAAGGCATACGAAGCTCTATACAACGGCGATGTAGTATTCGCTCATCTGGTAGACCCTGTAACTTCGGGTGTCGGCAGCGAAAACACCGGCTGGCAGCAAATCGCAGGGAACGTATCAAGCATGCAGGCAAAATGGTGGTTCACCGTAACTCCCTATGGAACTGCAAGTGGTTCATCCACTTTTGAAGTAGTGCCGGAACCTACCACTATCGCTCTGTTAGGTATGGGCGGACTGGTCCTGCTGAGACGACGCAAAAGAAAATAAAAATTCACGATTGCAAAATCCAGAAGCTGTGAGCTGAAAAAACTCACAGCTTTTTTTTACGGTGTGGCATATCTACTTGGAGGTGAAAGTCATCTATCGGCCCGATAGCGGGAACCATTAGCCGGACGGCAAAGAGATGCGGCAACTGGGTATCCCTACGGTAATTGATCGGTTCATCCAACAAGCTTTACACCCGGTAATGTTACTAGTCTTTGATTGTGACTTTTCCAAATCGAGCTATGGATTCCGTCCTGGCAGAAGTGCTCATAAAGCAGTACTTGTCGGCCGAGCGCGTGTAGCCCGTAAGGTGCAGGCAAATATCCGGGAGCTTGAAGAAGTGCTGACAACCATTTATGCAATATCAAGAACAATAGGGAAACAAATCTAACCTGAAAGCAGCATATAATTGGAAAAACCGTCCTCTGCTTAAAGAACCACCCGGAATGACAAGAATTTTATTAGATAATAAAAAATTTTCTGAAACAGCCAAGTTCTTTGAAATCAATGACTTAAGCTAATATTCCACAAGAGAAAGCAAAAAAAACAAAAATTTTTAAAAAATCCTTGACCTTTTCTCATATTCCTTTTATCATCAAACATTAATTTTTAGCGTCTAAGAAGCTAATAGCATTAATACTCGGAGGTGTATTGATGAAAACGAAAGGTAGCGATAGGGTGAAGAGGATATGGAGTGTGGGTCTAATCATTTCCTTATGCTTTTGTATTCTTTCCAGCAATCTGTACGCAGTACCGGTAACCATAGATATCCACGTCAATGGAGGTAAGCTTTATGGTGATAGTTCCATCTCCACCGATATTGACTGGGACGAGGTTTACGCTAATCCGGACCAACCATATACCTGGTGGATGCAGGAGCCAATAATCATCACAGCCGACAGTAACCCTGAGATAACACTGGCAACAATTGAAGGCATTAACATAGCAGTTAAGGCCGACCCAATGATAGAACTTGGTTTCGCTGTTGCAGCCGGGGATCATGAAACATATTTTTCCTTTACTTCAGAGGTGCTAACTTTCGCTCCGATTACCAACCCGGATGCACGCGCCTATGCAGCTATCTCCACAGGCCTGGATGATACCCTTACCGGAAATTACGAATTCGGCACCAAGGCATACGAAGCTCTATACAACGGCGATATAGTATTTGCTCATCTGGTAGACCCCGTAACTTCGGGTGTCGGCAGCGAAAACACCGGCTGGCAGCAAATCGCAGGGGACGTATCAAGCATGCAGGCAAAATGGTGGTTCCATGTAAGTCCTTATGGAACTGCAAGTGGTTCATCCACTTTTGAAGTAACGCCGGAACCTACCACTATCGCTCTGTTAGGTATGGGCGGACTGGTCCTGCTGAGACGACGCAAAAGAAAATAAAAATTCACGATTACAAAATCCAGAAGCTGTGAGCTGAAAAAACTCACAGCTTTTTTATTCTTATGTTTCGATACCAAACCGGGTCGCCGTGGTCCTGTAAGCCGATATGTCCAACTCGGGGCATATCCTTATAGGCGGTATTGAATTTGTTAGGGGTACCATCGGGATTTTTATGCGGCTCGGTCCACAAGTTCAAGTCCATATCAATAATCTGCTCTCCATTCATAATCACATAGATTTTATTGGCTTTACAGATAACGGTCAATCGGTTCCACTGCCCTGATTTCATCATATTCTTCGTTGGGTTAAGGCAATCGTAAATTGACCCGCAGAAACCTCGTGGCGTCCCGTCTGAACTGTCGTGAATCTGCACTTCGATAGCGGTATTAATCCAGTTCTCGATGCTGCCGACTCGAATAAAGACCCCGCTGTTTCCTTCTGTCTCAACTTTGAAGCCTAAGTCAAGAATAAAATCACCATAGCGCTGTTTTGCCCAGATGTTACCACCTCCCACAAGTCTCAGAAGCCCCTCTTCCATTTTCCAACTATCAGGTTCCATTATGGCGTTGGAAAGGTCCTTTTCAAAAAGGTTTTTCCAACTTCTTTGGCCAAGTTCACCGGTTATTTTGTTGAAGTATTCCACACTCTGCCTTATTTCAGATACGGAATTTTCCCAGTTATATTCATACTCGATGGAAAAGACACCTTTAAAGTTCTGGCGTTTTAATTCTGAGAGCATAGCCTTCACTTCACAAACCCCTGTTCCCCACGGAACATCGTGCGCCCCAGGATTGCCGAATTCATTGAGGTCCTTGAAATGCAGACTGACAATCCTGCCTTGAAGCTTTTTTAATGCTTCAAGAGGATTGATGCCCGACCGCGCCCAGTGTCCGGTATCCGCACAGGCACCGATTCGTTTGCTTCTGCCTTTGCAGACTCTAAGCACCGTATCCGGATTCCAGTAATGTGAGGGTTTGGGGTGATTGTGAATTGCAACATTGATTTCGTATTCGCCACACAATCGTTCTATCAAATCGAAGGCGTCCTCCGGTGGTTCAGAGACAATTGTTTCAATCCCCATATCCTTAGCGAAATCAAAGACCTTTCGGCACTGGTCTTCATCATTCGGAAGTCCCACTACGCCATAGTTGACCAATTTTATACCTGCACTTTTAAGTTTTTCTTCGACCTCGCTGCGAAGCTCTATCGGCATATCGGGGCCAAATGTGACATTGGGTTTTTCCCGGCTTAAAGATTGTCCCCCATAGGCTTCAATCCAGTTGAGTCCCAGTGATGCCGTTTTATCAATCGCTTCATAAAAAGTAAACAATCTGAACGTCCATCCCTGAATGCCCGGGCGCCAGCCGTCATAAACGTCCGTCGTCGGATGAGAGCCAACAGGCGTATCTTCAGACCCCGCATCAAAACTCAAAAAAGCAAAAAACCCAAGCAATAAAAAAACCAAGGCAATCTTTCTTTTATTCATTGTGTTTCTCCCGTAAATGAATATTGCATTATTTTTTCATAAATTGACTACTCTGCCGGTGCTAACTGACTTATCAGCAGCCAGAACAATACGCAAACTATTAACGGCATCCTCGAGATGCTCGCTCAAATCCAAATTCTCACGAATCGCCTTTAGAAAATACTCCTGCTCTCTGTTGCACAATTCCTGGTGGTCCGGCTCATCACTTGTATCTATTAGAATATCTTCTTTTACAAAGTTGCCGTCAGTGTCCAGCTGTGCATCGTGCTTTAGAAGAGAACTGGTTTTGGTATGAGCGTCTAAATCCGCAGAATCCGATTCAGCCGCCGCGATGCTCACACAGCCCTTCGGCCCGATGACGTCTTTAACGAAAAATGCTGTTTCGCTCATCATCGGTCCCCAGCCCGCCTCATACCACCCGACTGAGCCGTCGTCAAAAACTTACATCGGGAAATTTTTCCGCCTTCGTCGCGGGTCCCCTTCTTTTTGTTCATAATCACCCTTTCTCTCGATAAAAAATTTAACTGTTCAGATTAATCTTGTTTTGCCCGGCACCGCTATCGGCCTGACAGGTAAGTCGCCAAGCTCATATTTCGGCGGCGACAGATCCAGCTCCGACGCATTCATCGCCCAGTCCCACTGAAGAGCTCTGCCTGTATAAGCACTCATACGGCCCATAACAGCCGCCATTGTACTTTCTGCCACTTGTCGGCCTTCGTTAAGGGGCTCACCATTGCGAATGCTCGCTATCAAATCGGTGTGCTCCTGGATGTATGGATCCCGGGATTCACCCTTATACTCGTAAGCGTTGGAACCTTCAATCCGACCATCCAAAAAAGCTACGCCTTTAGTGCCGACTACTCTTTCTGATATGCGGTTGGTACAGCCAGCCATTTGGCGGCACATACTCAGCACACGCACACCATTCGGATATTCAAATTCAACTGCCATATGGTCGAATATATTACCCTCGCCACCTCTCGTTTCTCGTCCACCCATAGCCATGACCTGAACAGGATGCGACCTCAGTGCCCAGTTGATTACATCGATATTATGAACGTGCTGTTCGACGATTTGGTCGCCTGAAAGCCAGGTAAAATGTATCCAGTGTCGAATCTGCCATTCCATATCCGACATATCTGCCGGCTTACCGGTCGGCCCATTCCAGCCCCCGTCATTCCAGTAGCCCTGGGCGGCAACGATTTGGCCTATATCTCCGGTGTGAATTCGCTTCATTAACTCAATATAGCGAGCGTGATGTCGTCGCTGTGTGCCGGCCACGATGGCCAGTCCTTTTTTTTGCGCCAATTCGGAAGAGGCAATTATGGAACGAATACCGACGGGGTCCACCGCCACCGGTTTTTCCATAAATACGTGCTTGCCTGCTTCTACGGCAGCGGCTAAATGCCCTGGCCGAAAGTGCGGAGGGCACGCAAGAACAACCAAATCCACATCCGTGGCCAGCAGCTTTTTATAAGCATCAAACCCCACGAAACAACGCTCCGGTGTAACATTCAACTGCTCATCCTTCAATCTTCCACCACTGTAAGCAGATGCTTCTTCCGGGTCCTCGTTTCGATATTTATCCAACGTTCTGTCAATCTTATCCTGGAAAAGGTCCGCCAGTGCATACACCTCGATGTTAGGCACCGATTGTACACAATTCCACGCTGCTCCGGTGCCCCGCCCACCGCTGCCAATTATACCGACTCTTATCTTATCCGAACCTGCTGCAAAAAGCTTCTCCGTACCGGAAAGCATCGCAGCAGTCGAAACCACCGCCGTACTCTTGATAAAATCACGTCTCGAAATACTATTTTTTTTACGCATTACTAACCTCCTTACGTATTTAGTTAATACACTTGCCAAATTACCAAAAAAACAACTTTACTAAAAGTCATCGCAAAATCGATAGGCATCAATGACCGCTCTTTCGCCTTCTCTGCCCTTTCGGCTGTTTCCATGTTCCATTCCGACAACACCTTTATAGCATTTGTTATAGATATGTTTGAATATGTTCTTGTAGTTGATTTCCCCGGTGGTTGGTTCGTTACGACCGGGATTGTCGCCAACCTGGAAATACGCAATTTCTTCCCACGCCATATCAATGTTGGGGATGAGATTGCCTTCGGTAATCTGCTGATGATAAAGGTCGTCGAGTATTTTGCAGAAGGGACTGTCGACCGCACGACAAATCTGATATGCCTGGGGAATTCCGGTTAGGAATAATCCGGGATGGTCACGCCAGGGATTTAACGGCTCTAATACCATCACGAGGCCGGCTGACTCACAAACCTCGGCACAGTACTTTAGGTTCTCAATCACGTTGGCCGTTTGATAGTCCCATTCGGTTTGATTGTCATACGCCCCCGGCACAACCGTCGCCCACTTAGCATTGACTCGACTGGCCACTTCTATTACTTCCTTCATCCGTCTAACAAGCATCCTTCGGATTGAATCGTCTTTTTTGACAAAAATCATCCTGCTAAATTCAGCATAGGCAACAAAGACTCCCATAGTCATACCTAAACGACTCATCTGCTTTGCAATCTTTTTCTGGACATCTGCGGGCTTTTGCATCATGCCATTATCTTCCATTGCAGTAAAACCCTCATCAGCCATAAACCTGAGCTGGTCGATTAGGTCATCGCCCGCATGATTTCTGAACATACCAAAATGCGGGGCGTATTTGAGTTTAAACTTCCTCTCGTCCGAGGATTCAGCTGTCTCATCGGCCCTGATTTGCCTTGAAAGGAACCCCGTTGTAATCAGAGCCATTGTTGCGCCGCCTAAAAATTTACGCCGGGAAATCCTTTTACCTTTGTCGTGACTAATTTCTTTTACCTTCATAATAAAAACGCCCGTTTTTTTAATAATAAGGTTTCATTGTTCAGATTAATTTTGTTTTTCCTGGAACCGCTACCGGGCGGACGGGCAAATCACCAAGCTCATATTTCGGCAGCGTCAGGTCTAACTGTGAGGCGTTCATAACCCAGTCCCACTGTAAGGCCCTGCCGGTATAGGCGCTCATCCGCGCCATAATCGAGCACATTGTACTTTCCGCAATTTGTTTGCCCTCGTTCAGCGGCTCGCCGGACTTGATGCTTTCGATAAGGTCGATATGCTCCTGCAGGAAAGGGTCGGTAGCGCGGTCTTGATACTCATAAGCATTAGGGCCCTCGATGGTACTTTCCACCACAGCTGACCCATTCGTC
>JBHPEQ010000110.1:0-7933 GCA_042576845.1 Planctomycetota bacterium | reverse complement strand
GCCAAGCAACTCGGCAGAGGGACAGACGCGGTCAAGAAAAAAGCTTCGCGGATGGGACTTCGCAAGTCTAAGAAATATATGAAGTCCATCGGCAGGGCTTAGAGCCTATCCGAAAACCTGCTCTATTGCGGCCGGCTGCAAAGTCCGATTCCTGCGTTGTCGGTCCATAAAACAGGTTCTTTAGAAATAACTGCAATAGAGCAATCCATATCAGCAGTGGGGTATTGGTTTAATTTTTGGCTGCGTGTGGTATTCTCAGATTCTATGCCGAAGACAACGACTCGGCAGTGATATTGATTTAAGCGTCAGGACAAGCTTGTGATTTTCATAAGTTCTGCTTTGGGGCGGGCCATAGTATGACGGGCAAAATGCTTGACATTTGTCTTTGAAACCGTTATTTTTGTGCAAAATTTTAACGGGCATTTAATTTAGGAGTTTATCTTGAGAATACTTTCGGGGATACAACCTTCCGGCCGGCTTCATATAGGTAATTATTTTGGTGCGATGTGTCAGCATCTGCAACTACAAAAAGAGCATGATGGTTTTTATTTTATCGCTGACTACCATGCCCTAACCAGCAGCCCAGTCCCTGATGAAATTGCCCGGAATACTCTCGATGTCGCAATGGACTATATCGCTCTGGGGCTTGATACAAAAAAAACTATTTTCTGGCGTCAGTCCGATGTTCCGGAGGTTACGGAGCTGACGTGGCTGCTTTCCTGTGTAACGCCGATGGGTTTGCTGCAGCGATGTGTCAGCTTCAAGGACAAGGTCGCTCAGGGTATAAGTCCTAATCACGGCCTGTTTGCATATCCGGTGCTTCAGGCGGCTGACATTCTTATTTTCAAAAGTGATTGGGTGCCGGTAGGAGCGGACCAGAAGCAGCATATTGAGGTTACCCGTGATATTGCGTTGCGCTTCAATAACACATACAGCAAGGTTTTCAAGATTCCCTCTGCGAAAATTGTGGAGCAAACCGCCGTAGTTCCGGGCATTGACGGGCGGAAGATGAGCAAAAGCTATGGCAACACGATTGAAATATTCGAGACGGAAAAGTCTCTGAAAAAGAAAGTTATGAGCATTGTAACCGATTCAACCCCTGTTGAGGCGCCGAAAAATCCCGATAAGTGTAATGTGTTTGCCCTTTTGAAGCTGTTGGCCTCGCAGGATGAGCTGTCTGAATGGGAAAACAGATATAGAGAAGGCGGGATGGGCTATGGCGAGGCAAAGAAACGCCTGGTAGAATTACTGATAGATTATTTTAAGCCATTCCGAAAGAAAAGAAGTGAGCTTGAAAACGATATAGACTATATTAAAAAAACCCTTTCAAAAGGCGCTGAGCGTGCCAAGGCGGTTGCCGTCAAAACTCTTGCCGAGGCGAGAAATGCTGTAGGGCTGGGAGATAAACTTGAGTGCTAAACTTGTTACAATCAGAAGCTACGCCGTTGAAAGCCAGGCCAGCATAGCTCAACAGATACTTTCTGATTTCGGCATCAAGTCCTTTCTGGCCGGTCAGAACGCAGCAAATATATATTCTGGTCTGACTGCCATAGCTGATATAAAGCTGCAGGTCAGAAAAAAGGATGCCTTCGAAGCAAAGGAAATTCTTGATTCCCTAAAAAAAGAGGAGCAGTAAATGCCAGACTATCGTGTAAATCTCGACATATTTGCAGGGCCTCTGGATTTGCTGTTGTATCTGGTGCGTAAGGAAGAGGTGGATATTTACGATATTTCAATCGCCAAAATAACCAACCAATACCTGTCCTACATCGAAATGCTCAAGAGTCTGGATATTGATATGGCGGGTGATTTTCTGGTAATGGCGGCAACGTTAATGCATATAAAATCAGCGATGTTACTGCCGAAAGCTGACCTTGAAGAGATTGATGAGGATTTAGCCGACCCAAGAGTGGAGCTCATCCGCCAGCTCCTCGAGTACAAAAAATTCAAGGATGCGGCCAATCTGCTCAACGCCGCCGCTGATGAACAAAATCAGCGGCACGCTCGGCCTGACAGCATTATCGAGCGGTTAAAGCCGCAAGCGGAGCCGGAAGTGGATATTGAACTGGTCAGCATCTGGGATTTGCTTGAGGCCTTCGATTCTATTATAAAAGCTACGGGGGCGGCCAAGGACATAAGCATTATCGAGGATGATACTCCTATCGATTTGTATCAGATTCAGATTCTTCACCGCCTGCAGCAGGAAGGGCCAACGATATTTGAACGCCTCTTTGAAGGCACTGTTGAGCGGTTCGTAATGGTCGGATTGTTCCTGGCACTTCTTGAGTTAGTAAGAGAGGGGCTGGTCTGGGCTGAGCAGGAGGAGTGTTCGGCGTCGATATATCTTAGGCCTTTGACTGAAGAACCCGCTGAAGAAGCTGTAAAAAAAGCCGTTCTCGCCGCTGCTGACGAGACCGCACAAAATCAGCCAGCAGTAACCGAGAGAAAACACAAACCGCCTATCCCTATCAATGAATTGCCTCCGAAAAGCAGCCCTGCTGTGCTCGCTGATGAATATGAAAAGATAGAACCAGGCGAAGACACAAAACAGAAGTGAGCAAATTAGTTTGCTCGCATTTTAAAACTCTCCTTTTAGTCCCTTTTTTTGTCCTGTAAGATAGTGGACTCCGGTATATTGCCGTCAATAAAATGCTTTTCTACCCAGCCGCATTTGACTTCGGTGCGATTGTCGAAATATTTGATATAAGGTTTGATATCAAGGACAGGTATCTGGTCGAGGACGTCCACCTTGGTAAAATACATCCTGTTTTCTTCTATTCTTTCGATTTTTACGATTGAAAAGCCGATATAATTAGGCCTTTTTGATATTTGGTTTTTAATTCAATCCACGCCTCCACATCACGATTAAAAATCCCCTGAATGGGAATGTCTGCGTTTTCTTTGTATGGCGAGTGGATTATACCGATTGGCTCTATTTTCATCTGTTTCATTTTTGCCTGTTATTGTTTTTCTTATTCGTGGTTGACAGCCAGTTTTGTTTTTATTATTATCCGCCTTCCCGCAGATTTTGGCAACATTCATAAGGTGATTTTGAAAAGTTTAATATGCCTGAAATAATAAGGGATTCTCAGAAAGTAATGATGGAAGTTAAGCCGTTCAAAGCGTTTAGATACAATCGGGACGTCGTTGGCGATGTTGGCAGTTGTCTTGCTCCGCCCTACGATGTGATTAGTCCTGCTCAGCAGCGGCAGCTTTATAACAAGAGTGAATATAACATTATAAGGATAATAAAAGGCGAACAAAAAGATTCCGACAATAACAGTAACAATCAATATACCAGGGCCGCCGATTATTTTAACAAATGGACTCAAGAAGGTGTATTAAAACAGGATGCCGACGAAACTATCTATGCTTACGTCCAGGATTTTGAAGTTGCAGGAAGGAATTTTCAGCGCAGGGGATTTATTGGATTGGCAAGACTCGAAGAGTTCGGTAAGATGGTCCAGCCTCATGAGTATACGCTTGAGCCGCCCAAGGTTGACAGGTTGAAACTTGCGAAGGCGACAGAAGGAGTGTTCGGGCTTGTGTTTATGCTGTATCAGGATGAGAAAAAGGTGGCGGACGGCATCATTGAAAATGCCGTAAGGGATGAGGCGCTTATTGATTTTTACGATGAACAGAAAGTCCGGCATCGATTATACGCGATAACATCAAAAGAAAACATCGATGCAATGACGGAGATGATGCAGGATAAGTCCTGTATCATTGCAGACGGTCATCATCGTTATGAAACGGCCTTGAATTACCAGAAAGAAACCAATAACCCGGCAGCGGACTATCAAATGACAGCTTTTTTTAATACCTTTCACAAAGGGTTGATTGTTCTTGCTACTCATCGGCTAATCGACAACGTGCAAAACTTCTATTTTGGGGAATTACTAACCGGCCTTGAAGAATACTTCGAGATAACAAAGCACTCATTTGATTCGCCCGCTTCTAAAGCCGATGCAAGACGGAAGATGCTTTCCCAAATGAAAGCTGAATACAACAGCAACAAGAACAGCTTCGGAATTTATGCTGCTGATAGTGCATTTTATGTGGCTACGTTAAAAGATAAAAGCGTAATGGATACTATCGCCCCTAATAAGAGTTCCGCCTTCAGAGCGCTTGATGTTTCCGTATTACATAAGATGATTCTTGAGAAGATGCTTGGTATCGACAAGCAGAAATTGTCAAGCGGCGGTCATATAGAGTACGTAAAAGATACGGATGATGCAGTTGACAAATCAATCGGTGCGGTTGACGAGGACACAAAGCAAACAGCCTTTTTTATGAACCCGGCGAAAATACAGCAGATAGAAATGGTTGTCGACGCCGGCGAGAAAATGCCCCAAAAATCGACCTTCTTTTATCCGAAAGTATATTCGGGTTTGACAATTAGTAAATTGTAACTTTTTAAGGGAGCAGCAGATATGGTAGACTGGAAAAAACCGCCAAGATTATTTATCCCGGGACCTGTACTGGTTAAAGACGATGTTCTCCAGCAGCTTTCACGTCCGACACTTGGACATCGGCTTAAAGAATATTCGCAGCTCCACGAAGAAACCGTTGGTTTGCTCAAAAAGGTTCTCTTTACAGAGCAGAACGTCTTTTTGTCCACGTCATCAGCTTCTGGAATCTGGGAAGCGACAATTCGCAACTGCATTGAGCCAGATGAGACCGTGCTGGCAACCTGCTGCGGCGCTTTCAGCGATAAGTGGGCGGACGTGGCGAAAAGCTGCGGAAGGGAAGTCGATGAATTAAAGGTGGACTGGGGCAAGCCAATCACCGCAGCAATGATTGACGAAAAGCTTGCGAGCGGCAAATATGCGGCCGTAACGCTCGTTCACAATGAGACCAGCACGGGCCTGACAAATCCCGTCGAGGAAATCAGCCGAATGTTAAAAGAAAAATATCCTGATGTGCTTGTGTTTGTGGATTCGGTCAGCGGTATGGTTGGTCTGCCTTTGCATTTCGATGAGCTCGGCTGGGACGTGGCTTTCGCCTCTGTTCAGAAGGCCTTTGCAATTCCGCCGGGTCTGGCTGTCGCCGCTGTAAGTAACAAGGCGATGGAAAAAAGTAAAAACGTCCCCAACCGGGGTTATTATTTTGACTTTCAAAATTGGGCCAAATCGGCTGGAAAAAATCAGACGTTAGTTACGCCGAACATCCCCCATATTATGGCTCTGAACTATCAGTGCAAAAAGCTGGTTAAGGAAGGTATGGAGAACGTCTGGGAAAGGCATAAACAGATGGGCGATTTCGTAAGGGGCTGGGCCAAAGAGAAATTCGAGTTGTTCTGCGAAGAAAAATATGCCTCCAATACTCTGACGGCCGTTAAGAACAGCCGGGGTATCAAGGTCGCCGAAACCATCAAAGCCATTCAGGAAAAACACAATACCGTTTTTGGGAACGGCTACGGTAAAATCAAGGAAGAAACGTTCCGGATTGCCCATATGGGTGATATTACGCTCGATGACTTGAAGGAGCTTCTTGGATGGATAGATGAAGAGGCAAGGTAAAAGTTCTGTAAAATTTTGTTTCTTTTGCCGAGCTTAAAGCCGGTCTGTGTTAGTGTAAAATCAGCCGCAGGGATAAAATTGACTCTGCGGCTGTTTTTTGTTATACTGTAAGTACTTTGTAGTTGTGAACATACGGCTACAGAAATCGTATAAATTGTCTGAAATCATTTACCCAGCTTTGTTAAATGGTCGAATTTTATATTTATACTGGTTTATTGAATCAGGAGGTTAAAAATGAGTGTTTTCTGTTCCAGACGGCATAGGAGTTTATCCGAAAGTTTTTTACTTGGAGCCCCACTTGTATTGCTGATTTTAGTAATGCCATTGACGGCTTTGGCGGAAAAGCAGGAAAGCATTGATACGCTGCGTGAAATGGGCAATGCGTTTGCGCGGATTGCCGAGAAGGCTTCACCGGCAGTGGTTAGAATCAAAGCCGAACAGATTATTACGCGTGAATCCTCTACAATGCGCGATCGGTCGTTCGGCGAACCGTTCTTTGATGACGATTTCTTTGAGCGATTCTTTGGCAGTCCATCCCCTCGTAGGCGCTCACCCCAACAGCAACAATATAGGCGGCCCGTCCAGGGTTCAGGCTTTATTATCTCTTCCGACGGTTATATCCTGACGAACAATCATATTGTTAAGGATGCCGAGGATATTGAGGTCAAGCTTATCGATGGCAGAGATTTTAAAGCACAACTTATCGGCACTGACCCCGATTCCGAGGTTGCTGTCATAAAAATCGATGCTGAAGATTTGGCTTCCCTTGAATTAGCTGACTCCGATGCGATAGAAGTCGGTGAATGGGTAATTGCCATCGGCAACCCGTTTGGTTTAAGTCATACCGTTACTGCCGGGATAGTGAGCGCCAAAGGTCGAAGCGGTTTTGGTATGGCCGAGTATGAAAACTTCATTCAGACAGACGCTGCTATAAATCCCGGTAATTCGGGCGGGCCTCTAATTGACCTGGATGGACAAGTGGTCGGAATTAACACGGCCATTCTCGGTCCCGGGGGCAATATCGGAATTGGCTTTGCCATCCCAATCAATATGGCGAAGTTTATTTATAGTAAGCTAATTGCAGGCGAACTTATTGAACGCGGTGCCCTTGGTATTGTTATTGTAGACCTTAACCCCGACATGGCTGAATCGCTTAAACTTGAAAACAGCAATGGTGCCATTATCGTCGAAGTCCTGGAAGATTCCGCAGCAGAAGAAGCGGGAATGAAGCGTTACGATGTTGTCGTTGAGCTTAACGGTGAGAAAGTCGAAAACGCCAATGATTTGAAGAATCGTGTAGCAATGCTCAAACCCGACACCGAGGTAGAAGTAGTCGTGCTGCGAGATAGTAAACGCGAAACTTTGACAGCCCTACTTGGCAAACATTCGGAACAAAACTATTCTGCCACCGGACGCTCAGAAGCGCTGCAAGATATGGGCTTTACGGTACAAAGCCTTACGGATGATCTGGCTCGGCGTTTCGGCTATGAGACTCTTAGCGGTGTGATTGTCAGCGAGGTTGAGGCAGATTCTGAGGCGGAACGTAAGGGGATTTCTACCGGCATGCTGATTCAGGAAGTTAATCAGAGACAGGTAGCAAATGTTAAGGAGTTTAACAAAGCGATGGAAGAGGCCGGCGACCAGGAGAAAGTGCTGCTGTTAGTTAACAACGGCAACTACAGCAGATTTATTGTGCTGGAGTTTCCGGAAGGGAAATAATCAAAAGAGAAATTTGTTTTCCGGCTTGTAAAAAAGCGATTCAGCAGCTCAAAATGCACTTTGGGTGGTATTTTCCCCGGTATATCCAAAAAAAACATCTGTTTTCTGTTGCAATTTTGGTCTGAAACGTTACAATCAACTTTTCTTTGCAGGTTAAAAATCGATGGGCAGTCAATATCAAGACTGCCCATTACTTATGTTTACCAGAAGATATTCGGGAGCTGAAAAATGGCTTGTAATTTGGCGATAGCAGGTGTTACCGGTGCGGTCGGTCAGGAATTTCTAAAGATTCTCGAACAGCGGGATTTCCCTTTTGGTTCTTTAAAGATGCTGGCAAGCCACCGGTCTGTCGGCAAGAAAATCAAGTTCAAAAACAAGGAATATACGGTAGTACAATTAAAAACGAGCAGCTTCAAAGGAATCGATATTGCCCTGTTCAGTGCGGGCGGAGCGAGGAGCAAAGAATTTACCCCCGCAGCGGTAGAATCCGGTGCGGTGGTTGTGGATAACACCTCGGCTTTTAGGATGGAGCCGGAGGTTCCTCTGGTTATCCCCGAGATAAACCCAGAAAAGATAGCTGAACATAAGGGCATCATCGCCAATCCGAACTGCTCGACCATTGTCGGGATTGTCCCTGTGTGGCCTCTGCACAAGGCTAATCCGGTCAAAAGGATGGTCGTGAGCACGTATCA
>JBHPEQ010000109.1:0-7975 GCA_042576845.1 Planctomycetota bacterium | reverse complement strand
CAGGCCAGCGACATGAACTGTATCCACTGGATTAATGATGAAGATGTTGTAGACAGACCTGTGATGACCTTGTAGCTGTAAGGGGAATTACTTTTCCTCTGGTTCACAGGTACATTCAGCTGTTGGTTTACCACAGCCTGAACAGACTTCATCCTCGATGGGTTCTTCGCTTGGTGTACACCCACACGATTCACACATTTTTCTTTCCCTTTTAAAAGTACCTAGAAATTGATTTGGTAATATTGTATACATTTTAGGGCAGCTAATCAAGGGGAAAAGAGAAAGCGTTTTGAGCGGATTTTAAGGCTGATTTTAAAAAATAGGCTGTATGACTACCCCTCAAGGATAGATCGCCGATTCTACGAGCGTAAAGTGGCTGTGAGAGCTGTCCTGTGAGATTCTGTGTGGTGGTTTAACTGCGTTTCCTTCTCAACATCACCGCACCGAGACCGAGGAGTTATTCCTTAATTTCAATCAGCCAAATTGGGCAATAGGTCAGCAAATAGTATATCTATATCCTCTTCACAATCCTCATTCTCACACTTGTAACGATAATTGCCTTTTCCTCTATTATCTCTATATGGGGTCATCTTGTGCTTACATACAGGACAACAAGGCGGAGGTACTTCTTTGAAATCATCCTCTGAAAGAGGAACTGGTTTATCATAATTTTTACATTTTTCACGTTTACATTTGGAAATTACCCATCCCCAGAAGTCGGTTGAGTCCGGCGAGCCAACAAAAAACTTGGGAGCTGCCTCAGGGTTAGCTTTTATACACCCTCCACGCGGGTCATGGTATAGCCGTGCTGGGTGGCTACATTTGCATGTAACAAATCTTTCCAAAGGCTCTTTCATAATTTTCCTCCTTTCTTAAGGGTAGTTATTTAAATATCTTTTTCTCAACATCACCGTACCAAGGCCGAATGCGCATAAAAAAGGGAAGACAGGCTATTTATTCAATAGATTGTAAGTCTGTCTCCCTGTTGCGATGTGCCATTTTGCGCTTACCATGGATTACGCATTATTGGCCTACTGACCTTTATCTGCACTCGCAACGAATCAATTATACAAGAAAGCTGTGATGTTTGTCAATAGAGAAAATGCTAACTTGGCTGTTTTCTTCTCAACATCACCGCACCGAGGCCGAGCAGTAAGAGCGTGGTGGGTGAAGGGTTTTCTCCTTATCTTTTTTTCTGTCTCAACTCTTTAATCACCTCACTCATCCTCTGTTCTTATATGTAGTTATATGAAATTATAAAGGCTTTGAGTTATGAAGTGGGAAAGAGATTAAAAGGGAACATATTCTCTACCAACACATGAATAGAGTAAGCAAACCAAACAATAAATAACAGTTGGGCAAATATAAAACAAGAGCACATGATTACTGCTGTAAGTGCATAACCAAATCCCTTTAATACTCCCTTACTCTTTTTTACTCTCCTTAATGCCACAATCCCTAAAATAAGACCGACAAGCCATGAAAGCCATACAATGATAATAAAGTATTCTTGAAATATATACCAAAAGCCTTTCTGAACAGGAGAATAACTATAATAGAGAAAATCCCAGACAGTTATTATTATTGGTATTATTAGTGAAGCAACAGCTAATTTACTTCTTTTTTTCTTGTGGCTCTTAAACATTTTTACTATCACTCCTTTTCACCGCACCATTTTAACGACTACCGATTTACTTATTGTTTTTGCTCATCTCCCCAGTTCAATTCTGAAATTCTCAAAACATCTCCCATACCCTCAACGTGTCCATCATTAAACAGAATGTTGCAAGATTCTCCTTCGTGATGTCTAAATGTTGCAAGGTCCAATTCACCAGACAGGTTCCATTCCCGTAATGACCAAGCATCAAACAACAGCACCATATTAGGCGGAGAATTCATATCGTAACAATTATGATTCATTGCGTAACCACAGCGTTGTTCCTTTTCTCCGTAGCAACGAAGGTTCTTTTCGGTAATGTCCGTATGTTTTATCAACAAATCACACCATTTATATGAAGATGGATACCTACCGTTATTATCTATTGCATATTGGTGCATTGCTTTACCTAATTGAGATAGGTTTGTCCCACATACCATACTTGGGCTTATGCTCCTTATTCTCGGCATTCCTACATAAATAAACCATACAGCTCCTGCTTGAGCGATTACTAATGCTGTGATAGCAAAACCAGCACCTTTAAGCTTCCCTTTGCTTTTCTGTATATTGAATATGCTCAGAACAGCCAGAATAAATGCAATAGGTGCTGTGAGAAATACGGTAAAAGCTCCCAGAACAGCAACCACAAGCGAGACTACTGCAAGTTTGCTTACTTTTGGCTTATCTTTTTCCTTGTTTGTTTCTGTTTCGCTCATAGTTTCTTCCTTTACAGGTTATGAACTAACCGCACCATTTTAAGGATTGCCGATTTCACTTTGTTTATTCACATATAAATCCCTATAAGTTTCCTTTAGCTTCAACTCATCTAAAAGTTCCAGTCACGAGTTGTACAACTGTTCTCACAAAAGGATCTTGGTCGTTAAGTATAGCATTAGCATGTTTTTCATCTGCAGCAACAAGTGTATTAGCACGAACTTTCCAACTTTCGTCACTTAATAATTGTTCAAGTTCATCACTTGTCCATTTATAGTCGAGCTTCGCCAGTTGCCATACACAAAAGGCACGGATATTTTCATCCTCATGGTTTAGCTGTTCTTTCAGCAGTGGGATTGATTGTTCTGTCAAATAAGGGGCAACTATTTTTCGAAGATCCGGGGCAGAGTCATAAGATTTTGCCAATTCTTGAGCAAATTCATTATCTGTATTAGAAGTAATAGACGAAAGAAAAGACTTTTTTGTGAGTTTGTTTTGGCATGTTATTTGAAAAACTCTTTCAGCTATTTCTGCATCTGCATATATTGAAAGAGCTTTTTCCATTTTGTAAATATGTTGGTCTGAGTAAATGTCGGCATAGTCCGTTTTGTTGAGATATGCCTTGAGAACAACAGTTCCTTCTCTGATAGGTAGGCTATCCAGACTTTCATAAAACTTATATTTGTCTTGGTATATCCCTCCTGATTGTAGTTGTGATAAATCGTATTGCTCGATTAGGTTTAGAAATCTTGCAAGAGATTCATCAGGCTCACTGATATAGGCTAATGCACCAGCAACTTCAAAACAATCACCCAATCTTGATGTTCCCCACATTCCAAACCCTTTAGCTGTCCGGGAGGTGGAACAGTCTTGTTCGGAGTTAATTTTGTGTTGTTTTTCAATTAATAGGGTTTGCAACATGTTTTTGACTGACTTATCAGAAGCTTTGGCTCTTGCTATCAAAATGATTTCAGAGTTTGGATCATCGATAAAATCCAATAGTGTTTTTTGTAGTTCTTTTAGTCCAGATTGAATAGCATCTGCTATAGCTGAATTATAATAGTAGTCATCTTCATATGCATCTTTCATTGAGTCAAGAATGTTAGGTAAATCGTTAGGAGATACAACAGTGATATATCTATCCATACTGAATCCTTCCTCATGCTCTTCAGCTTGAACTAATTTTTCCAATACTTTTTGGTAATGTTTCTTGGAAGGTAAAGGCATAGGTTTATAGTCATGGAGATCTTCAATTTGTTTTGTTTGTGCAAAGAAATCTTTTAGAAAGAAAGCAGTGATATGCGTAGATATTAGGAAGAAGACAAGAAAAACAAAAATATAAGTGGTAAGCAGTCGGAAGATTTTACATCGGGTTATTACCATCCTTTCTTTCTTACTGAAGATTCTTATCAAACCGTCTATTAAAGCAGGTAATTTTTCTGATGGTGAGTGGACGAGAATTATTGAAACAAATACTATTGAAAGTATTGGAAAGATTATACCCCACCAACTGTTCAAGCAAAGAGTATTCAGTCCTGCCAGAATGATAAGGACAAGTATTAATTGGACAATGCGATTTTGATTAAGCCGTTTTACAAGCCACCAGCCGTAAACCAGAATCAGCCACAAAGCTGTTGACAAACCAATGGAAATGATCAAAAACAAAAAAATCTTCGTCCATGAAAAATTGTATATCGGAACGATAAGCAACGACACGAAGAGGGAGATACAGAACAACACTGCAAGCACAGATTGGTATTTGTATGATATTTTGTTATCAAGGCGTAAACGGCGGAACAACCAAAAAGAGAGCCAAATCACCAATGAAACGAATGCAAAGAGAAGTGGCAATAATATTGTTATTGTTTTCCCCTTATAACTGTATGTTGGATACCATTGCGTCAGTAGTGCAATAAAGGCGGAGATAGCCGAATACAAAATTAGCCCGATTGGAAAAAGAATATAAGAGAGGGAATTTACCTTACAGTTATTTGATGATTTTCCCCTGTAAACAATGATTAACATCAGCAGATAGAACGGAAGGGTAGATATTAATAAAAAACCAAAGACAATTATCGATACACCTGAGAAAAAAGGTTTTGTGAACTGGTTTGTAATAGAGGTAACCTCTATTTTCATTCTCTCTGAAGTAAGATGCAGTAATGACCTTTTATATCGTGTTTTAAGAAGTTCATCTTGATCTAAGTCAATGTGAAAATGTTTGGCATTACACATTCTACCAAGAAATGAGAGGCTTATAAGAAATTCAAGAGCGTTTCTCGATTTATCGAGGCATTTTTCAGACATAACTATGCCGTTATTGATTAGCTTGAGGCTGTAATCATCATCTTTATATAGGGATGGAGTCTGAACTTGTTGTTCAATTTGTTCTATTAGCTTTCTATAGTGAGATAACCAATTGTATGGTAACAATGACCAATTATGATAAATGGAGTACTTTTTTGCTTTTTTTAACAAGCCCAATAGTCTTTGGTGGTAGGTGTCGTATGAAAAATTTAACTTAGAACAATTATTGCCTTCCTCTATATGTTTCAAGACTTGGTGAAACTCCTTTGGAGAAAAATTTTGCATCGTGGCACAGGCTTTTAGATAATGGAAATGAGCGTTGTCTGGATCTTTTTGAATAAGCTCATCGGCAAAACGGTATGCAATTTGGGGATTTAAATCATCTGTTTCCAAGATCTGATAAATTAATTTTGATAACAAGAAATCATTTTTTGGGTATTTCAGACAACTATCAGCGATCGAGTTAACATCCACATCATGTGTAAAAAGATTTTCTGCAATAACTATGACTTCAGGATCTGATTTTTTGATTTCTTCAGATAGAAGATGAGTGTCAAACTGCTGTAATCTAAAAGACCCCTCGCTTTTTAGGATCTGAAAAGAGCTGTATTGCCTCAAGAGAAATAAGAAATTAGGTAATTCCCAAATAATCCATACAGCACAAGTCGTAATGATAACAAGCCATATTTTTTTTCTTCGTGTCACAACCTATTTTTCCTCACCATAATCTGCTAACATACACTGAAATTTCCCATTTAAACGCTTAAAAAACATAATTTTCTCCGTATGACAGCGATAACCTTATCAAAACTACCTTGAACTGTTAAGAATTTTCTTTTTCTCAACATCACCGCAACCATTTTAACGATTGCCGATTTAGTTATTGTTTTTGCTCGTCTTTGGACTTTGTGTTCTCGTTTAGTTTTATAAGTCCCCTTAATCCAACCCAGAGTAGAAGCATAACACAGAATCCAATGATACGACTGAAAGTAACTAAAGAAGGAGAGTGAAATGACCCCAATAGCAAAAAGAAAGAAATCGGAGAAGTAGTAGGATTTATAAATATTTCCCGCAAATAAACATTCACAAATGCGATATAACTGAATGCATTAACAAAACCTTCAGGGACGTGGAACTTGAAAAAATAAGACATTATCCAAATCGGAAGCCATAATATCCAACCTATGCACCATATTAGAAAGACTACCCGTGCCAGATTAAGTTGTTTCCTGATTAGGGCAAAACTATATAACAATGGAAAAATTAGACCCAATAAGCAAAAATATACTGAGAAAGAGATACGTATTGAGAAATGGATAAATCCTGTAAGAACACCTAATACACAGATAATCGCTGTGATTAACCCTACTTTTATTTGAATCTTCGCCTTCATTTTATTTCAATAGTCTATACTTTGAGGTTGCGATTAGTGCTATTCCAATAATCAGAACAATAGTGTGGCTTGGGTGGAAAGTTCCAAAAAAAGTCCAAACAGCTGAACCAAGAGCTAAAACTAAACCTAAGTAAAATTGTGTTGGATTTGCTTTTTTCATTTTTCTCTCCTTTTAAAGTTTCTCTTTCACCGCACCATTTTAACGATTGCCGATTTACTTATTGGTTTTGCTCGTTTTTTGGCTTTTTGTCTTTGTATCGACCACAGAAATCAGTTGGTTGCCGCAAAGACTGCACAAACTTGGTGATTTCCGCTAACAATATGCTATGCTGCTTTTCTGCATCAGTTGTATCCTTTGCGTTTTCAATTTTTTGGATGGTTTGCTCAACTCGCTTCCGTAAGTTTTCATTATCTGTCTTCAGGCACTCTCGGAGCGATGGCAACATCGATTGAGCTTTCCTTCCAAATACAGACAAGGCTCCAACGGCATTCAAACGGACCCAGTCATCCTTGTCATTCAACAATTCTGCGACACTTTCAAGGCTTTGTTTGTCATAAGGGTCAAGCCTGGCGAGATCGCCGGCTCCCCAGCCGCGAACCGTCTTATCTTTACTTAAGAGCGCCTCGCGATGGCGCTTCTTCAGAACACGCAGTTCGATTACATGGACACCTTCAGGAATTATTATTTTCTCAAGGTCGATGCCTTTACCAATGAAAACTGCCACAGTTGGCCACTTGCTCCAAATGTTGCTTCCTCGATCCAAGGTCGTCATATGTTTTGAAATCCCTCCTATGAGCTCTAACTGCCAGTCATAGGGCACCGTATTACCATCAAACGTCCAGGTGGTTGCTGGCCCTGGGCGGATGACTATCTCTCGAATACTCGCATCTAATGCGGCGAACTTTCTCAGATAATCATTAAGCGCTTGAGTATTACCACGGAAATAGAAACCCTCACCACCGTTGACCCATCGGTGGTATACACGATTGGGATGGTTGATAACCGGCATGATGCCTTTCCAATCTTGATAGTCGATTTCGCGCAAAGGCTTATTTCCAAAATCCTCAGTTCCCAGAGCCCAACTCGGTGAATTTAGCCCGCATACCAACACTACGTTAATCAGAATGAAAGCAGTTTTTCTCATGCTACGCCTCCTTATTTTACAGACAGCGGTAATTGTTTGATTTTTTCTAAAATATAAAGTTTTCATTTCATTCTCACCTCTTAAATCACCGCACCATTCTAACAATTGCCTATTTACTTATTGTTTTTGCTCATCCCCCCAGTTTAATTTGGAGATATCCTCTGACTTCACAAATTCCACGTGTCCATCATTGAATAAGATATTACACCCTTTTACGGGCCTACTAAATAAAATTCCTTCTATATCAATAATACGATGGTTTTCGAGTTCTACTATTTCCTGCCCACCAAACTGATTCCTGTCAGGAGTTGCTTCAAACAGTAGGACTGTATCAGGCGGGGAATTAGGTTCTGCTTTTGGATTTATTGCATAATGATATTCAGGGGTGCGTAAATATCTATCTGACATTCCTGGACACGTAAAAAGATATCTTCCTTTCACCATACCATCAGAGTATCCAACCAAAACATCACACCACTTATCAGGTGGAGGATATTTTTGGTAATCATTTGAATACATAAGCATTACTTTCCCAAGTTCGGTTAAATTTTCAGTGCAAATCCTCTTACGCAATATTCCTTTATCAATGGTTATCCAATTTATAATAAAAAGATTAAATAAAAAAAAGGACGATATTGCCATCCCACCCACGGCAAAGCTAAAACCTGCCAATTGCCCGTGTCTTCTTTCTATTCGTATAAACGCCACAACACCCAAAATAAAAGCTATCAAAGCCACAAACATTATCAACATTAATGG
>JBHPEQ010000108.1:0-8252 GCA_042576845.1 Planctomycetota bacterium | reverse complement strand
CGCCGATTATCAATTCCATTTTGCCATTATTCATTCTCAAAGGCAGAATATTGTGCTTTTTTATAATATCTTCCGGAATAAGCTTCAAAGCTTCCGGACCCAGCTCGGTCTCGTCCAGGTCTACGTATCTGTACCCAAACTGCTTAGCAAGTGCTTTAGTCAAGGTATCTTCATCGATAAGTTTTGACTCCAACAATAACTGACCGAGGCGTTTATCACTGGTTTTTGAAGTCTTAATCGCTTTGAGAAGCGCCTGCTTTTGGACCTTTCCGGCCTTATAAAGAATTTCACCCAAATGCATTCTTTTCTTTGCCATATTAAACCCCGCTATAACAAAACAATGTCGCAAAATGTATTATATCATATCTTAAAGCCCTAAGTCAACTTTTCTATTTTCAGTCGAAGCATATTTAGGGCCGTATTAGCCGTCCGCAACCTCATCGCCTGTCTTTCATAAGAAAAGATCAAACGTTTAACCTCACATTCGGTAACGGAATCCACACTTATATACACCAAACCAACCGGTTTTTGTTCACTTCCACCAGCCGGTCCGGCTATACCGGTTATACCGATTGAAAAGTCTGCACCGCTGTTTTTCCTGGCGCCTTTTGCCATTGCCCGGGCTATCTGCTCGCTGACAGCACCATATTTTTCAAGCAAGTCTGCCGGGACAGATAACTGTTGGATTTTGGCCTGGTTGCTGTAAGTAACCCAGCCATACGTAAAATACCTGCTCGCACCCGGAACGTCTGTCAAAAGTTTAGCCAAAATACCTCCCGTGCAGGACTCAGCCGTTGCAACTTTCTTTCCGAGCTTTGCTAATTTTGCACCCACTACCTCTGCCAAACTCTGCTCTGCTGTGCCGTATACAAAATCTGCAAGCTTGTTCCGAAGCAACTTTTCATCTTCACCTGCCATCTGTTCAGCCCTTAGCTTATCTTCTGTGGTTGCGATTATGTGCAAAGTAACAATACCATTAACCGCTGTGGAGTTGATTAGCGGATTCCTGCCACGCTGCATCATATCTCCGATTAACCGGGCAATAGTTGATTCACCTGCTCCAAAACATTTTAATTTTCGTATTGCAATCGCAGGCTGCTTAGAATCAACAATCACCTTCTTAAGTTCAGGTAGAACGTATTCTTCAAACATCTGTTTCATCTCGGAGGGCACGCCAGGCAATGCAAAAATTATCCTGCCTTTGAACTGTGCCATAATGCCCGGCGCCGTGCCAATGTTATTTTTAATTGCTTTGGCACCAGCAGGAATATAAGCCTGAACCTTATTTGCCGGAGGCATCTGCAAACCACGAAAGTCGAAAAAATCATTTATCTGCTGAAGCATTTCTTCTTGAAGCTGCAATTCGACATCAAGTTTTTTAGCTAGTGCCGGACGTGTCAAATCATCACCGGTTGGACCCAATCCCCCTGTTACCAAAATGAAATCAGCATCATGAATAGCTGAAACAAGTGCCCGCACAATAAAATCTATATCATCCCCTACTGTACGAACGCTTACAACAGGTACACCAATTGAAAACATTTTTCCGCTTAGATAGGAGGTATTGGTATCTACTGTTTGACCGGAGAGAATCTCATTACCAATGCTGACAATGCTTGCTTTTTTCATAGTTCCTAAAGCCGGATTATCGCTTTTACCACACCGTCACGATATTCTGAAACCAAATCAAACGCCTGTCGGGTATCTTCAAGCTTAAATCTATGTGTTATCATAAAATCAATGTTTATTTTGCCACCAGTTATTAAATCTACAGAACTTTGGGTACATTTGTTCTGCCTTCTGACATTTATGAGCGTAATCTCTTTTCGGCGCATCTTGTGAACAGGCAAAGATATGCTATCCGTACGAGGAATTCCTATAAGCATAAATTTTCCGCCCGGCTTAAGCAGTTCGACCGCCTGGTCAATGGTTTCCTGCTGACCGGCACATTCAAAAACCACATCCACCCCAGCCGGCGACAGGTTGAGTATTTTTTTGACTATATTTTCTTTATCCGGATTGCCAACCCAGCTGGCACCTCCTTTTTTGGCAATCTCAATCCTCTCGTTGATTTTCTCCGTCATAAAACAGCTCTTCACATCTTCAACTTTGGCGGCAACCAGACAACTTAATCCGATTGGGCCTGCTCCAAGGATTGCAATATCCTGACTTTCCTGCAGTTGGGCCTGCTGAACAGCATATACGCCAACAGACAATGGTTCGCATATAACGCCCTGCTCAGGAGTAAGTTTCTTACCGGCAGGATAGCAGCTTTGTTGCAGCATAACGATGTATTCGCACAAACAACCGCTCACCTGCCCCGGACAGCCGAGAAATCTTAAATTCCGGCACGTATGCTCCCTTCCGGTTTTACATTGGTCGCAACTGTAACAGGATATGGCTGGGTCAACGACCACGCTATCGCCCATCTTGAATTTAGTAACTGCCTTACCAACGTCTACCACTGTTGCAGCACATTCGTGACCGACTATAAACGGGTATTCTACAATCTGTGAACCTATTCTCCCTGTTTCGTAATAGTGCACATCTGAGCCGCAGACCCCAACCGCCTCGACTTTCAAAAGTACATCGTTATCTCTGGCAATCCTTGGCTCCGGTACATCTCTGAGCTCCAACTGCCTGAGACCAGTTAATACAGCCGCTTTCATACGTATGAATTTCCTCCGGATTAAATCAAATTAAACATTGAATCTGAAATTGATAATATCGCCGTCGTTGACTGTATATTTCTTTCCCTCCAGGCGCATTTTGCCTGCGGCTTTAACTTCCTTTTCGCTGCCGAACTCTTTTAAGTCATCAAAAGCCATCGTCTCGGCCCTGATAAAACCCCGTTTAATATCGGTGTGCACTTTGCCGGCGGCATCAACAGCTTTGGTGCCCTGCTTTATAGGCCAGGCACGCAGCTCACCTGAAACAACCGTCAAAAAGCTAATCAAGCCAAGAGCGGAATAACAACTGTGAACGAATTTGCTTACTGCTGATTCAGTAATGCCCAAATCAGTCATAAATTCATCTCTGCTGTCATCATCCAGCTGCGTCAGTTCATATTCGAGCTTTGCACAAATAGTAATGATGTCCGAAGCACCTTTAATCCTGCCGGTGAAATCAAGATTCTTGCCTAATTGTCCTTCCCCGATGTTCACGGCAACAACAATCGGCTTTAAGGTAAGAAACCCAAGCGATTTTACCATTTGGCTTTCAGATTCGGTTTCGATAGCTGAACTGATAGGTTTTTCGGATTCAATCGTCTCCTGCAGTTTCTTCTGGAGGGTTAATTCCGCCTTATCCTGGGCCTGGATTTTGATGGGTTTATTTACCTGCTTCTCGATATTCTCTATGCGTGTAGTAACAAGCTCCAAATCGGCAAGCAGCAGCTCGGTCTTCAATTCTTCAAAATCCCTAACTGTATTTAAGCTGCCTCGATAAGGCGGCACAGCCGGATTTTCAAACTCCCGTACAACCATGACAAGTAAATCAACGGTTCTGATTTTGCTAAATAGTCTTTTGGCCGACGCCCTGCCATGCTCATCGGCAAAGTTCAATCCCGGCAGGTCAAGGCAGTCTATCGTCGCCTGCGTAACCTTTTTGGGTTTGTAATACTCAGCCAGCCAGTCCAGTCTCTCATCCGTGACCGGCACAATCGCCTCTTCAATCGATGTTGAACCGACCGGCGTTATGGCCTTGCTGCTGACCGCTGAAAAAAGAGTACTTTTACCCGATTCCAATAGTCCCAGTAGTGCAACCTTCAATTTTCTAACCTCTTATTCATAAACGCTGTTACCATAAGCATCGTATGCCACTACAGCCGGGAAATCAACAAACTGCAATTGCCTTATGGCCTCGGCACCCAAATCCTCATAGGCGATTACTTTTACCGAGGTAATATATTTGCTCAGTAACGCTCCTGCCCCACCGATTGTGGAAAGGTGAGCCGCTCCATATTTTTTCAGTGCATCCGTTACCCTTTGGCCTCGATACCCTTTTCCAATCATCGCTTTGATGCCATTTTCAATTAGAATAGGGCTAAAATCATCCATTCTCGAAGATGTTGTAGGCCCCGCCGCCCCGATAATTTTCCCGGGCCGAGCAGGAGTGGGGCCAAGAAAGTAAATAATCGCCCCTTCGAGCTCAAACGGTAATTTCCGGCCTGCTTCTATCGTCTCGCACAATCTTTTATGAGCCATATCACGAGCGGTATAAATTACGCCGGTGATAAGAACCTCATCGCCTGCTTTTAACAAACGCACGCCAGCTTCACTCAAAGGCGTCTGTATTCTCTTTATTTCACTCATATTTCGTTATTTCCCCAACGAAGTAATAAATCTAATATAATCATTCTACAAAACGTTAGCAGCTTTGCGAATTGAAAAACCATTAATTCCACTGAAAACACAACAAAAAAAGCATTGCCTTTTTCGACTTCACTAAAGAAATATTACGACTTTAGCTGTTCTCGTTTTGGGTTGAAGTTTCCTTTTTGTACAGATATAATGGTCGATGTTATGTCCGGGTATCCAATATTTCTCGAATTGGCTTCTCGTCGTGCGGTTGTCGTCGGTGCCGGAGCGGTTGCACTGCGAAAAGCTCAATCGTTATTAGCAGCCGGCGCTCGGCTGGTCGTCGTAGCTGAACACATAGAGGATTCCCTGATGAAACTTTGTATGGACAGCGACGCCGAATTAATCAAATCAAAATATTCCAAGGATTATCTCGCCGGCGCCGCTCTTGTCATAGCCGCAACCAACAATCAGCAGTTGAATCAGCGCATTTACAAACATTGCCAGGAATTAGAGATTTTATGCAACGTTGTTGACCAGCCGGAGCTCTGTGATTTCTTCGTGCCGGCGGTTGTAAGACGAGGCGACCTGCAAATCGCCGTCAGCACGGAAGGCAGCTGCCCTGCCTATGCCGGCCATATCAAAAAGAAATTAGAAAAGCTCTTCACCGACCAGCACGGACAATTTCTAACTGAACTCCAAAAACTTCGAAACCTTATTATCAAAGACATCTTCGACCCCACCGACCGAAAAACACTGTTAGGCCAATTAGTCAACGACAAATCGTTTGAATATTTCGTAGAAAACGGTACAGACAATTGGAAAAAGTACGCCGATGAAATTATATCGGTGAAAAGGAAGAATTCTGCACCGAAAAAATAACAGACCTGTCCTAAAAAGAGTGGTACTAACTAAGCTACTATTTTTTCAATCGTTACCCGCAGATACTTTTGTCGATGGCCGATGCGCCTTCTGCTGTGTTTGCGTTTTTTAAAATGCGCCGGATACAGCTTTTTACCTTTAACGAGCGCTTCCTGGGCCGTTGTCTTAAATGAGGCCACGACCTTTGCACCCTTCAGATATGGAGTGCCGATTTTGGGTTTTTTGTCTCCACCCACAAACAAAACCTTATCAAACTCGATTTTTTTGGCGTCCGGTGCAACATCCGTCAGCTCGATATCCAACCAATCGCCTTCGGAGACCTTATATTGTTTACCACCTTGTTCGATTACTGCATACATTTCAAAACCTTTAGTTTATTATTCACTGTTCGATAAAGACAGGCATTTTACGTATTCGCACTTGGCTTGTAAAGTGAATTATTATATATTTTCGGTTATTATTGGTTGTCCGGGAAAATCCTTCCCGCCGACACTTTCGGAGCAACTATATGCAGATAGCTATGATAGAGGATAAAATAGTTCCGCTCGATGAGCTTGAGCAGCACTTTCTCGACCGCGGCATATTCTTCGGCGACGGAGTCTACGAAGTCGTGCGAAGCTATAAAGGCAAAATTTTTGCACTCCAGGAACACCTAGACAGATTTTCCAGAAGCTTATCTGAGATTAAAATCACCGGCGTGGATATTGATGCTGTCCGCACGCGTATCTGTAAAGCATTCGAAGCTGCTGATATCACGGATGCAAAGATTTACTTTCATATCACCCGCGGCTCAGCACTGCGAAGTCATACGTGGGATACTAATATAAGACACAATTTTTTCCTGACCGTCACAGAACTGACCCAAGATATAAAGGCAAAGAAAGAAGGCATTGCGGTATCGACTCATCCGGACTGGCGGTGGAAAAGATGCGATATTAAATCGCTGAATTTACTTGCAAATGTGCTTGCCTGCCAGGATGCCGCTAAAATGGGCTGTGAGGAGGCGATATTGGTCGATGAAGCAGGTTTTATCACCGAAGGGGCCGGCTCAACATTCTTCGCTGTCTTTGGAAAAAAACTACAAACAACCCCCCTTACAGCTAAAGTTTTACCTTCTATCACACGCCGGTATGTTATCAAGGCGGCCCGGAATATTGGTTTGGAGATAACCGAAAAAGCATTAACACCCGCGCAGGTAATTGAAAGCGATGAGCTTTTTATCGCCGTAACCACAAAAGACATCGTCCCCGTAGTAAAATTCGATGGAAACATAATCGGCGATTGCAAACCCGGAAAATACACGAAATTGCTTATTCAGGAATTTCGCAAATTCACAGGATAATGCCAGTTAAGAGAGGATTGCGATGGATTGTTAGGAATGAGCTATTTTCAAAATACAGTAAATGTTCTGGATTTTGAGAATAAGCTGATGTGCGTGAAAAATCCACAAATCCGACATTCCAAAATGTACTTATCTTATTGGAACAAGATTTGTGTAAGAGAAGTCATCCGGCAGAAAAGCTTGCTTGAGAGTCTGATGTCAAAACCTGGATGACAGAATGAAATGGAAAAACTGTCGGCAAATAAATCGCAGATTGAATGAAAGTGCCTATTATCAAGCTTTGACCTTTGGTGAGAGCTCGTTACAAATCTCCTGCCTATAAGCTGCCAAAACATAATTTTCATCGAACTGGTTTTCAGCTTTTTGCCTGCTTGCTTTTCCCATCATACGAAGCTGCTGCTGAGGAGCATTTAGCAATTTGACCATATAGTGCTCCAGAGCATCATAATCATCTACCTTCACAAGGTATCCGTTGCGGCCATGGTCAACTGTGTTTCTGCAGCCCTTCCAGGCGGTTGTTATTATGGGTTTTCCGCAAGCCATTGCCTCGAGGAGTGAACGAGGTACACCCTCGTTATATTTTGAAGGCAAAACAACAACGTCAACCTGCTGCAGCACTTTTTCAACTTCATCAGATGGCGACAAGTATTTAATAATGCCTTTCCTTTGCAGAGCAAGGATACGCTTAAAAAGCTTTTCGGATTCTCTCCTGCTCTCATCGACTATACCCATAATCCAAAACTCAGCATTATATTTTCCGCTGAGGCAAATATTTTCGGCAGCTTTCATAAAAAGGTCATATCCCTTTTTCGGGACAAGTCGGCCAAACATAAAAAATATTCGTCTTTTATTATTCTCAATCGAGCAGGCGGGGCGATAACTTCTCAAATCTACACCTGAGCCAGGTAAGCATTTACACATTTTTTCAGACAATAAACCACGTTCAGTTATAACCTTCATATCTTCATCATTCTGGAAAAATGCCCGTCTTGATTTGTTCAAAGCCCATTTATATATACAAGAGACGATAAAACTAATTAGTCCTTTTTTCTCAAATGCTTCACCAAGACCCGATATGTTAGCTATCTGTTCGAACTTTAGAAATCTTCGACATATTCCTGCATAAAGATTGCATTTTACAGTAAAGCTCAACACTACATCCGGCTTAATATCTCGAAGCAAACCCAAAAGTCTATAACAGGAAAATACTTCCTTGAAAGGGTTTTTGCCCCGCCGGCTGAGAATTAGTGTATAATGCTTGACCCCTAATGCCGACAATTTATCGACATAGTCGTCATACGGAGCAACGGCAATAACTTCATTACCATCTTTTTGTAACATCCTGATTAGATTTTTACGAAAATTGTAAATATACCAGGAAGTATTTGATAAAAGGATGATTTTCATCATACTTTTTTAACCATTTACAATATTTATATTCGTGAAACGGTTAAAGTTCTCTTTTGACCTTAAAAATTTTTATTCCACCACCAGCACCATACAAAAAGCGACCAGAGCATCCGACTGTTGTCCTGCTTTTCTTTGATGTGGTCTTTATAAGCTTTTTCAACTGGTTTCGGAATTATCCCCTTTTTGCGGAAAGCTGTTTTTATTACATCCCAGAACATATCTCTATATTCATCTCTGAACCATTCCCCTATGGGAATATCGAATCCCTGCTT
The DNA here is from genome assembly GCA_042576845.1 of Planctomycetota bacterium. Classification (GTDB taxonomy): domain Bacteria; phylum Planctomycetota; class Phycisphaerae; order Sedimentisphaerales; family Anaerobacaceae; genus JBHPEQ01. Next base: position 48 of record JBHPEQ010000108.1, on the reverse strand, counting down.
ATCGCGCCTTAATGTCTCTTCCGGTAAAAAATCCTTGAACATATCCCG
>JBHPEQ010000107.1:0-8266 GCA_042576845.1 Planctomycetota bacterium | reverse complement strand
CCATTCACCGGTTGCATCAAGCTCTTCGAAGACGTTTTCAATGAAGAAACGGGAACTTTCGCCGATGGCATTGGGAGCAACTCCTTTCACAGTATTCGTCTGCCATCCGCCTTCTCCCAGCTCTACAACATGACGGTCCCTGTCGATGGCTTTAATTCGATACATCAAATTATGCCAGTACCAAGCCTGAAATATATGCACAATAGCCTCTGCAGGTTTAGACCATTTCTTTTTAGTGAAAGTTTCGGGATTGTAGTGAAACTCAATATCTTCTTTGTTGTCATCGGCTGCATTGATATAGCCATCCCCAGTCACCAGCGGGTTCTTTGAATCATAGTTGGGATATCGAGCGAGAATTTGGCGTTTGTTGTTGATAAACAGTTGCGTGAAGTTCAGTTTCCCTTCTTTTACTTCAGGCAGTGAACATTTCATTATACCGTCCCGGTAAGTTTTCCACTCTACATCAATCTCCCTGCCGCCACTGATGGCAGGTTCTTCATCTTTATACGCTGTGTAGGTAATGGGACAGTCCTTTGTGCCGGAATCTTCCAGAGTAAATACAATGGTCTCGTCCAGTTCATATAGACCGCCGCGGATATACACCGTAACCTCGCTTTTCAGCTCACCTTTTTGCTTCATTTTGCGAATTGCATCACGCGCCTTTTGTATGGTCGCAAATGACCTGTCAATGCTGTCCCCTGTCCAGGAGTCATTGCCCTTGGGGGAGACATACAGTGCGATTTCTTTAGCATTTGCCATTGAAATAAATGAACACAGTAATAATGAAAGAGCAACGACCACCAACATTTGTGAATTCTTAAAACACTTCATAATACACCTCCGAACGCTTTCTATATTTCAAAAACAAAAATTGTTCACAATCTTTTTATTCTTACTTTGTCTTTCTACCTCTCAAGCCGACCCTGGAAAGGTCAATTGGTTTAAACCCCATCTTCAATGCGGGAGAGTCGTCTCTTAAGGAATAGTCATGGTTTTCAGGGTCAACAAACAATGGGTCGGCAATAATAGAGTGTGTGCCTAAACCGAGCTTTTTCTTCCAATCTTCAAAAGTTTCAACACCTTCGTAACCATCAATGCGAAGTTCTTTGCCCCCGGTGTGGTATATAATATTGTAGTCGCATTCCATCGGAAGCGATCTTTCATCACCACCCAACCATGGAAAATCATAAAGGACCGCACTTGGAGTAGAAAAATAGACGATATTTCTTAGAAACCTTATTTTTTCGCTTCGATGGCTTTTGTCTGTTGGATTGAGGAAAGCAACAGGAATGGTTGCTCCAACATATATATTGTTGAAGATTGTATTGTTTTTGTTATCACGCCAGACATATTGCCCAAATCTCCCAACATGGTATACAACATTATTCTCAATCAGACAGTTTCTTGTATCACAACCAAGATAGATAGCATACGTATAAGAATTGGGCACAACGTTATAAATGAGATTATTCTTTATCAAGATGTAGTCGTCGCGAACAAAAATACCGCCACCATCGTTCACCATTTGCATCACATCATGGATTTCATTGTATTCTATGATAAGGCCCTGCTCCTGGTTTTTTCTTTTACGTTCCTGCTCATTATCAATATTAGAACCAGAACCATGATGTTGCACATATATCCCGGAATGAGATATGTCATGAACCAGATTATTTGCAATTAAACCCCCTCCATCATCAATATTGATTCCAACAGCGCTGTGAAAAAACGAACCGCAATGATGGATATGATTGTACATAATTATATTACGATGCCTTCCGTAACTTCTGCTTATAATCCCCCCGCTTCCGGTATCGTAAATAGTATTGCCTATTATATGGTTGCCATCACCTATCAAATCCAGAGCATATGTTCCGGTGTTTCTTATGGTGTTATCTTCAAAAACACATTCGCTGACACCCTTCATCGTTATTGCTGCTGGAAACCATATATCGCCCACATCTCTGATGGCGGGAATACCTTCTTTCGGCATTATATAATCCGTATCACAGAAGGTAAGTCCGTGGATATTAACATATTGAATATGGTTTTTCCCTTTCACATCGCCCTCGAACCTGACAAGCTCATTGACAACAGGCGCTCGTAATTCGGAAAGCTTACCTCCTTCGACCGGCCAATAGTAAAGCTGGCCTGTATGTCTATCTAAATACCATTCCCCGGGCTGGTCCAATCCTTCCAGGACACTGTCAATATAATAGCGGTTACCACTTCCCACTCTTCTGCCTATCGAACCGGTAAAGGTTACTACCTTCTCTTTTTCATCCAACTCAGAAATAAGGAGTCTGGACTCATTCCAGGAGTGAAACAATACGACTTCTATATCGTTGAGATTTTTCCATTTTTTAATGTCGCGTTCTTTAAACTTAAAGGCATCTCTACCCATATCTTCTTCGGTTTCACCTGTTCTGTAAAAGGTGCCGTCTTTATCAAAACTATCATTGGGGATACGTGCGCGGATTTGTCTATCCCCGTTAAGAAAGAGCTGTCTGAATTGCCATTTGCCATCTTTAACTTCTGGAATAGTACAGACCTTAATCTTGCCTTTGTAATCAGTCCATGACCCGGTTATTTTTCTGCCGCCGCTGATGACAGGTTCTTCATCTTTATACGCTGTATAGGTAATAGGACAGTCCTTTGTGCCGGAATCCTCAAGGGTAAATACAATGGTCTCTTCCAACTCATATAAACCGCCGCGGAGATAAACCGTAATCTCGCTTTTCAGCTCACCCTTTCTCTTCATTGCACGTATAGTATCACGGGCTTTTTGTATGGTAGCAAAGGGCCTGTCGATACTGTCACCTGCCCAGGAGTCATTTCCCTTAGGAGAGACATACAGGGCAATTTCATCACCATTTGCCATTGTGGCAAATGAGCAAAGCAATAATGCAACAATGACAATTACCAACATTGGGGGTTTTTTAAAGTGCTTCATAATAGGTTCCTCCATAAAAATTGTTTACATTTCCTGTACAAACCGCTTCGTTATCTTAACTAATCTTTCTTTTGCACTACTGCAAATATTTAGAGCCACAAGTTCTGTATACGATATTTTATGATATAGGCACTTATGTACTATGAATAAGATACACGCCTCATCCGTGAGGTTAATCGGAATTATATATGATAAAGTATAACCAGGCAAATCTTTAAAATATCTCGGTTTTTGACTTGAACATTGATTTTATAACAATGAGATAAATGCTGTTCGGGTAAAGAGATGCGGTTTTTTATAATCTGAACGCACGGTTGCCCGGACAATAGCCGACCTGGCAGATGCCCAAAACAATTGCCTCCGAACATATTGCTGAGGCAATAAGCTATCGAAAATTAGACAGAAAGCTGTGAGAGAGCGTGCCATTCCAAGCTTGCTTTTTTAACATTCTTGGAAACTTAGAGCTTTATTACAGAGAAGTGCTCAACAGGGAAATAAATTCAGATAGGGTAATCTAAGCACATTCATATTTACCATGGGATTAAAACACAGAGTCAATAAGAAAGGTTGAATTCTCAAAACAAACTTGATACTCTATTCCAAATGTGACCTACAAGAGTAACTTGACAGGTATAAATTGCATTTAACTGTTAAGAAAGGCATATCAATATGAAAGTGAATCGTCGGGATTTTTTGAAGGCAATTAGTTTCGGCTCTGCGGCTTTGGCATTGCAGGGATGTGCGAAAAGCTACAGCTTCCTAAGTGCAATCACATCAAAAACAAAGACGAACTTCGTGATTGTTCTCTGTGACGACCTGGGCTATGGTGACCTTAGCTGTTATGGCCATCCGCACATTAAGACACCGAACCTCGACAACCTGGCGGCTGAAGGACTTAAGCTTACCGACTGCTACGCAGCCGCTCCGGTCTGCTCGCCGGCACGTGCGGGAATACTTACCGGCAGAACACCATATCGATGTGGTATTTACGACTGGATTCCCCATCAGAGCCCAATGCATTTGAAGACCAAAGAGGTTACATTTGCTAAACTGCTGAAAAATGCCGGATACGCTACCTGCCAGATTGGCAAGTGGCACTGCAACGGCGATTTGAACTCACCTGAGTATCCCCAGCCTAACGACCACGGTTTCGAATACTGGCTTTCCACTCAGGATGATGCTTGGCCTTCACATCACAATCCGGACAACTTTGTTCGAAACGGCCAACCCCTCGGGCGACTGGAAGGATACTCCTCGCAGCTTATAGCCCAGGAGGCCATTGACTTCCTGCAGAAAAAATGGGACCGCTCTAAGTCGTTTTGTTTGTTCGTATGTTTTCATGCCCCACACGAGCCGATTGTAACTGCACCGGAGTTTTTGGATATGTACAAGGACAAAAAAGAAGCCGAATATTATGGCAATGTCACACAGATGGACTATGAATTTGGCAGGCTGATGACACAGCTTGACAAAATGAAATTACGTGACCAAACCTTCGTAATGTTTACCAGCGACAACGGCCCTGAGATACTTAACCGTTATCCAGGCGCAGAACGCTCTTTCGGTTCACCTGGACCTCTGCGGGGAATGAAGTTACATATGTATGAAGGCGGGATTCGTGTGCCCGGTATTATCCGCTGGCCAAACCACATCAAACCGGGCTCTGTCTCGCAGCAACCTGTAAACGGCACGGATGTCCTTCCTACGCTTTGCTCTATAGCAGGACTCAAGCTTCCGGTTGATAGGCCTATTGACGGACTCGATATCACACCAATCTTCAAAGACAAAAAACTGAAGCGTAAAGTGCCGCTCTACTGGCGATACGACCTGGCACTGAGCGAGCCTTTCAAGGTTGCAATGCGTCAAGGTGACTTCAAGATTCTGGCTGATAACAAAATGACAAAGTTTGAACTCTACAACCTCAGCACAGATATAAGCGAAAAGAATGACCTTGCCGAAAGTGAATCAGAACGCCTGCAGGCCATGAGGAAAACGCTCATAGAATTACATAACGAAATCGACACCCAACGACCAAAATGGTAATGAGAATGGTTATCATTCCTCCTATCTGTCCCTACTAAAAATTATATCCTTGTAAGTAAACAAGGACTGAATTTTTAGCCAAAGATTCACCTTTTTAGAGTGGATTCAACTTTTCATTATAAAAAGCCATCTACAATTAGGGCGAACCTGCGCATTTGGTCGATATTACGCTGTTCAGCCAGACCTTTTACATAAGGCCTTTCTGTTTGAACGACGATTTTTTTATTGTATTTGTCACCGGAAATATTGCAGAATATACTAACTATTCGATTAAATGCTGCGATATGAAAGGGCTTGGGAAAAAAATATGAGAAAAGCAATATTCAAAATCGACAAGGAATTCAGAAAGCACTGGAAAAGCTACGTCCTGCAAAGCTTCCTTGCCTCAGTTGTCATATTCATAGTCATTATGACTTTGAGCATACAGGAAAATCCCGTAATCATCGCATCCATCGGCGCTACTACCTTTATTGTTTTTGCAATGCCGAATAATCTTACCGCCCAAACAAAAAACATCATCGGCGGCCACTTAGCTGGATTAGCTTGCGGTTTCGTCTGTCACTTTATTCTACATCCGGCATTTATCCCTTCGGTTACCGCACAATCTTTTCTTTACGCACTTGCTGTCGGGCTTTCAATCTTCGTAATGGTTACCATAGACACGGAACATCCCCCGGCTTCCGGCACCGCTCTCGGTGCCGCAATCAGTGGATTCTCCTGGAATATTACTATCACAGTAATAGTCAGCGTTGTTGTTTTGTCACTAATTCACCGTTTCTTCAAAAAACACCTAAGAGACCTGACCTGAACTCTAATAATTCAGGAACAAATTCCCCTTATTGGTTTTTGCTGCTCCTTATCCGGTGAGCAGCTCGAACTCTTCTCTGCTCAGATAGTGCCTTAGTTTCTGGAGGGCTTTCAGCTCTATTTGGCGGGCCCTTTCTTTAGTAACACCTAAATCATCTCCGATTTGCTTTAAGGTTTTTTTCTCCTTTTTAACCAGTGTTCCCAGCAGGCCGAAATGATTTATGATAACGAACTGTTCTCTTACGCTGAGGTTATTTCTTATTGCCTGCACAAGGTCGCGTCTTGCCCTTTCGACGGCTTCGGCGCCGGAAGCAACAGCGGTTCTCAAATCCCTTTGAACGTTTTTGAGAGAAGCAGCGGGCGCTTTATCCTGCCAGGCCGCCTCGGCGGGTATCTGGCGGGCAAAGTCTTTTGTTATTGCCCAGGAGGCGTAAGTTATAAATCGAAAGCCCCTGGTATAATCGAACTTTTCAACAGCGTTCATTAAGGAGACATTTCCCTCACTGATTAAATCGAGCAGGTTTGTGCCGCTGACGGTGTGTCTGTTTGCGATGCTGACGACAAGCCTCAGATTCGCTTCGATTAACATATTTTTTATTATCTCCGCCTGTTCCAGATAGTTTTCTATCCTCTTTAGTTCCCGGCTGGAGACGCTTTGAGGTTTTATGCCGGCCTTTTCGAGACAGCCCAGATACTTTAGATAATTATATCTTCTGAACAAATCAAACTCCTGCTCTCTGGTCAGCAGCGGCGCCTGTTTTAAGGTTTCCAGATACCCTGGCAGCGAGCCGTTGGTCAGGTTCAATTTTATACCACCTTTGACCGGAGCTGAACTTTCAGCCGAGAGCGGCTTTGCAAGAATGCTGTCTTTAGCATTCTTTGTGAGAAACTCGTTACTTGAAACAAACCCAATCTTTTTTGTCAGTATCGCCTTTGCAATTCGCATATTTATAATTCGGTATATGGAGCTTTTACTGCGGTCGAAACGTCGCATAAGTTCCGGGGCACTTACGCCCTGCTGGTATAACTTATAAATTTCGCGTGCCTGGGTGGGGTTGATTACGCCTGCGGGCTTTTTGAAAAGTTTCTTTTCTGGATATTTATTTTCATAACTTAAGATTGTGTATCTAACTGTCTCGTGAGACCTGGCGATTTGTTTTGCTATTTTGTCAATTACCTGATGCCGTGACATTTTATGTTTGCCGCCAAGCTGTCTGACCCGCTTGATAACAAACTGCTTTTCCTGTTTTGTAAGCCGCTTAAAGCGCTTGGCTTTAGAGACAAGCTCCGGATTGTGCTGAAGGAATTTGTCAAGCGAGGATTGCAGAAAGCCCAACCGTTTTTTCTCATCATCGAAGATAAATTTTCTGGCCACCAGGCCGCATTTTCTCCAGCGGTGAATCGTTTTGGTGGAGACGCTGAATTCGTTCGCAAGCTGTTCGATGGTATAAACCTTCTGTGATTGTCGTGGTGCGTAACAGCCGATGTTTTCGCATAATTTTGTTATGAAAACCCGGAGGTTCTCAGCGAGAATATCGCCCTTTATAAGCTCGGCAGACGCTTTGTTTTTTGGGTGATAACCGGTAATCCTGAAACAGACGAACTCAAAAGGGTATTCGGTGTCCTTGTCGATAATGCCAAGCAGCTTCTCTGCCGCATCAAGCTGCTTTTTACGTTCTTTTTGTGGTGCAAACCTGAGCTGAAGGAGTAATTGAGCCAGGTTTTCATTCTCTATTTTGCGCATCTTTTGAAAGCGGCGATTTAGGAAACCGCCTCTTTTGACCTTATAACAGCGATTTATTTTTTTGCCTGCCTGCTTTTTTTGATTTTTCCAACTACACTAAGTGTCTATTTTACCAAATTTGGTGATAAAAAACCAGCCCCAAAACATTTTTGGCTCCAAATGTTTGCATTCTGTCTTCCGTATTTTGGAGAATTATTACGCTAAAGGTGGAGAGGAGGGTGGGGTTGAGTTTGGGTTTGTTTTGCATAATTAGTGAAAAATGGTCGCGCGAATCTCTTGGCCGCAGAGCACACAGAAGCCTCAGAGGTTCTTCGTTCAGCTTCGTGTTCTTGAGAGGCAAGTTTCTTAAAGCGAGCTTTATCACCTTGCCTGTCAGCGTCCACATTTGCATTAAGATGCAACATATTTGAAGCAGAACGAAAGGGGCTTGGGTAAGCATTATAAGTCATCCTAATTTGTAATTCACTGTTTTTTGGGCGGTTTGAAAAAAAACGCGCCCCTCTATAATTAGGGCGAACTTGCGCATTTGGTCGATTATTTCGTGATTTTTAACCACGAAGACACGAAGGACACGAATTAACACGAAAATTAGACACAGGTAGACACAGATTGGCACAGGTTAAAGCTAGTTTGGGAACCGCCGAGGGGCGGAGTTGTGTATTCGGCAAGCCCTGTTTTTCAAAGCGAACTTTTCACCAGGCATTGCCCTCATCCACAGG
>JBHPEQ010000106.1:0-8286 GCA_042576845.1 Planctomycetota bacterium | reverse complement strand
CTAAAATCCAAGGCGAGGTGGATATCCCGAGGATTTTAATGCTTATCTTAGAATAGGAGCCGATGGCAGGGTCAGCTGCTTAACCGGTAAAATTGAGATGGGTCAGGGAGTCATAACCTCCTTAGCCCAGACGCTGGCAGATGAATTGGATGTAACTTTAGAATCAGTTGATATAGTCATGGGCGATACTGACCTCTGCCCATGGGATATGGGTACTTTCGGCTCCATGACAACCCGCTTCTTCGGACCTGCTCTAAGAGAGGCGGCAGCAGAAGCCCGGATGGTTTTATTAGAGTTAGCTTCCGAACACCTCAATATATCAAAAGGCCGCTTGATCGCAAAGGAAGGTGTAATATTTGATAAAAGTCAGGAAAATAAACGTGTCACTTACAGCCAACTGGCCAAAGGTAAAGCAATAGAAAGGCACACTGAAGCAGACCCGAAAACTGTATCTGAATTCAATATAATAGGCAAACCCTTTTTGAGAATTGACTCTGTCGAAAAGGTCTCTGGAGAAGCCAAGTTCGCAGGTGACATCAGGTTGCTCGGTATGTTATATGCGAAAATTTTAAGACCCCCTGCTCATGGAGCCAAATTAAAGAAAGTTGACACAACCGCCGCAGAAAAAATGGATGGTATTCAAGTAATCAAAGATGGCGATTTGATTGCTGTTCTGCATAAATATCCAGATGAGGCTGAAAAAGCCCTTGCAGCAATTAAAGCCGAATACGACGTGCCGGAAGCAAAAGTAGATGATAAGACAATCTTCGAACATTTACAAAGAGTTGGGACAGAAAAAGATGTAGAAGATGAAGGTGGTAATATTCAGACTGGAGAAAAACTCGCTTCAGCTTCGTTCGAAGAAACTTACTTAAATAGCTACGTAGCTCATGCTCCTATTGAAACTCATACCGCTCTGGCCAAAGTCGAGTCCAACAAAGCCACTGTCTGGGCATCTACTCAAACTCCGTTCAGTCTTAAGGGAAGTATATCTGAAGAGCTCGACCTGCCTGAAGAAAATGTCCGAGTCATCACTCCATTTGTGGGGGGAGGATTTGGTGGAAAAAGCAGAAACCAGCAGGCAATAGAAGCAGCGAGGTTGTCAAAATTAACTCAAAAACCCATTCAGGTCGCATGGAGCCGGGAAGAGGAATTCTTCTATGATACATTTCGACCTGCAGCAGTAGTTAAAATAAAGTCGGGAATCAAAGATTCAGGCGAAATTACACTCTGGGATTATAACGTCTATTATGCCGGTACGAGAGGTTCTTACCACATTTATAATATACCACATCATCGAACGGTTTCCACAGGAGGCGGCGAACGTGCTCATCCTTTTGGCACGGGGGCCTGGCGTGCGCCTGCCAACAACACCAATACCTTTGCCAGAGAATCCCAAATTGAGATTATGGCTTCTAAAGCAGGGATGGACCCCCTGGAATTTCGCCTGAAGAATCTGACCGACAAGAAAATGCTCAGAACTCTCAAGGCCGCAGCCCAGAAATTCGGCTGGAGACCGGCTAAGACACCCAGTGGCCGCGGCTTCGGAGTAGCCTGTGGTATTGATTCGGGAACTTATGTGGCGACCATAGCTGAAGTCGAAGTAGACACCAGAAGTGGGCATGTGCAGGTTAAACGTGTAGTTTGTGCTCAGGATATGGGACTCGTGATAAATCCTGAAGGTGCAAGATTGCAGATGGAAGGTTGTATTACGATGGGATTAGGCTATGCGCTTACAGAAGAGATTCATTTCAACGGTGGAAATATTTATGACCGAAGCTTTCATACATATAAACTGCCCACTTTCTCATGGACACCAAAAATCGAAACGGTTTTGGTCGAGTCAGAGGAGACAGATCCCCAGGGTGGGGGAGAACCTGCGATTGTCACCATCGGTGCTGTTGTTGCCAATGCTATTTGTGATGCAACAGAAGCCAGACTGTTCCAGCTCCCAATGACTCCTCAACGGGTTAAAGAGGCATTGACAATATCACAACAAGCGGCTCTGACCTCATAGGAAAATCATTTATTTCGAACTGCAGTTACCTGAATATCGCGCCCAACAAACCGGCAGCGATAATGATAAAAGCTGGATGTACCCTGACCCAAAAGAACAATACAAATGAAGCTGCTATCACGGCTATATACTTGAGCTGGAAAATGTGGCTCTTATCGACTAACTGTATCGCAACAGCAATTATTATGGCAAAGATGGCATATTGGACCATCAACAAGCTGGCTTTTATCAATGGAACATCTTTATATTTTGAATAAAGCGCCGAAGCAAGCATTATAAATAATACAGGCGGCAGCAGGTTGGCAATATTAGCTACTATCGCGCCCGGGATACCTGCAACCTTAAAGCCAGTGTAAGTAGCAAATTTGATTGATATCGCACCGGGCAGTGACTGTGTCATACCAACAACTTCCAGAAATTCCTGTTTGTCAAGCCAATGGTAATTTTGCACAGTTTCTTTCTCCACTAATGGCAGGAAAGAGTACGCTCCTCCGAACGCAAAAAAGCCGATTCTAAGAAATACAATAAAAAGCTTTAGTAAAATCATTTTTATACCCTCTTTTTCAATGGCCGCCGCCGTGAAGCATTTTAACTGCATGCACCAAAACGTCCAAAATTATTTCCAGCGATTCCCGAACAGCTTTCGGACTGCCCGGTAAATTTATTATCAGCGTCCCCTTGCGAATGCCAGCTGTACCTCGCGAAAGAACAGCGTTCTTGCTCTTTGAATAACCCTCTCGTCGGATTATTTCACTTAGGCCGGGAACTAATCTTTCACACACAGAGATGGTAGCTTCAGGCGTAACATCCCGAGGTCCCAATCCCGTCCCGCCGGTAGTAAGCACTAAATCGATTTCTGTATTATCAGAAAAATGCTGTAGCTGCTTGGCTATCGCTTCATAATTGTCTGCTACAATCTTCTTCTCGCATATCTCAAACTTATCTTCGCTCAGCATATCCCTGATTGTCCGTCCGCTTACATCTTTTCTTTCACCCCGTGCGCAGCTATCGCTGGCCGTAAGTATAGCTACCTTAATCATTGAGCACCTCGATTACATCGCCAGTAGCGATTCGTCCTGCCTTTATTACTCTTGTGAATATACCTTCTCGCGGCATAATGCAGTCGCCTACCTGCTTGAGAATTTCGCACTTACTGTGACACCGTTTTCCGATCTGAATAACTTCAAGCTCGATTTCTCCACCAACCTTAAGCTTACTGCCGATGCCCAATGCGAGCAGGTCGATACCCTCTGTCGTGATATTTTCGGCAAAATCGCCCGGCGACACATTCGCTCCCTTTGCGACCATTTTTTCTATGGACTCGACAGCCAATAAACTTACCTGCCTGTGCCAACTGCCCGCATGAGCGTCGCCTATGATACCATAATCGGCTTTCAGTTCCGCTTCGGGCACATTAAACTTCCTGGTGCCTTTTTGTCTCGAAACAGATATTGCTTTAATCCTGCCTTTTATAGCTGCCGCTTCTGCCACCTGTCTTCTCCACTAACTTCACCTCTGTTATTATCATTTCCCTGCCGGCATATTTGAGCATATCATATATAGTAAGACAGGCCACAGTTGTACCTGCAAGAGCCTCCATTTCGACACCCGTTTTACCCAAAGACTTCACAGTCACAGTTACACAAGCTGATTTATTTTCCTCATTCAGAACACAGTCAAAGTCAACAGCCTCAATCAGGATAGGATGACACATCGGAATAATAGCTGACGTGGATTTTACGGCCTGTATGGCCCCTATCTTAGCTGTAGCAAGAACGTCACCTTTGATACAAGTACCCTCTTTGAGAACTTTAAAAGCCTCATCTCCAAGAATAATACACCCTTTTGCCTTTGCAGTCCTGAGCGTAATGTCTTTATCGGATATATCTATCATACCTTTTGAATTCTGCATTTTCTTTCAGCCTCCGATGTTCTGCATATTGAACTCCTCTGCAGACGAATTCAACTTTGTAAAGTTATTCTTCTGGGCCAGAATCTTTCTAAACAAATCCAGCACTTGTTTGTCGCCGGCACCGGTCCTGATGAGTCTTTTGATGTCATAATGATGTGCTGAATACAGGCAGGGTTTGACTTTCCCATCGCTTGTTAAACGAAGCCGATTGCATGATTGGCAAAATATCGAAGTTCTACCACTTATAAAACCCACATGGCCGGCAGAATCTTTAATCTTAAAATACACAGCCGGGCCATTGGCATTAGCCGCCACCGTAGCAGCTAACGGACCAAATCTACCCTCGATACTCCTACGAACCTGACTGTTTGGTACAAAGAATCTGCCAGGCTTGGTGCTTTTGTTAGTCGGGCAGTATTCTATAAACCTGACTGCTATCGGTATCTCCATACTCAATTGCGCCAACGCAGCAACATCCTGCTCATTTATTCCCCTCAAAACAACCATATTAATCTTTACCGGCATCAAGCCAACTTCTATCGCTTTATAAATACTACATCTCACTTTTCCGAGTAAATCAAACCCTGTAATCTTTTTGTAACTCTCTCTCTTGGCCGAATCAACGCTTACATTAACCCGATGTAATCCTGCGTCTTTAAGCTGGGCAGCTATAGGTTCAAGCAGAACGCCATTAGTAGTAAGCGCCAGGTCTTCAATGCCCTCAATCCCAGCCAGCATCCTTACAAGATTAACAATATTCTTTCTGACTAATGGCTCTCCACCCGTGAGTCGAACCTTTTTAATACCACATTCAACAAAGAGTCTGGCTATACGATGTATTTCTTCAAACCTTAAGATTTCTTGATGTTCTATAAAATCACGACCACCTAAGGGATGGCAGTAGATACATCGTAAATTGCACCTGTCGGTGACAGAAATTCTTAGATAGTCAACATTCACCACTTACACCTGAAAACTAATTTCTGTTCAAATCAGCCTGACCTGAACAATTGTTTCTTTCTTGATTTCAGCTACACCTATACCGAAGCTGATTAACCCGTCTGCGCAGCATAGTGCATTGATATGCGCCGAACCATGATATTCAACGGGTTTAACCTTCCCGGCTTCTGTTATTACAACGGGTATCCAGCTTTGCCTTACAGTTTCCTTTCTTTTGATGTGCTCATCGAGATGCATCTGAACGTTGACGTGCCTGTAGTTGTGCCCCATCAGCTTATAAAGAAAGGGCTTAACCAAAAACTCAAACTGCACAAATGTCGACACTGGATTGCCTGGTAGTCCAAAACAGTATACATTTTCCGAAAAGCCAAAGACCGTTGGCTTGCCGGGCTTTACGGCGATTTTCTCGAACAACAGGTTGATATTGTTTTGCTTCAGTATATCCGGCACAATATCAAAATCGCCTACCGAGACACCTCCGGAAATAATAACTACATCATTTTCTTCGGCGGCAATCTTAAACATGCTGTCGATGTCGCTATTTGTATCTTTGGCAATGCCGTAATTTGCTGCAATTGCTCCCATACTCTTGATTTGCGCAGTGAGTTGGATGCCATTGGTGTTTCTTATCTGCGATGGCCCCGGCTCGGATGATGGCTCAACAAGCTCATTACCTGTTGCAATAACCGCTACCTTAGGCCTTTTAGAAACCAAGGGCTTTGTGTTGCCGACCGAGGCTAATACTACAATATGTTGCGGCTTTAACTCGGTACCCTTGTGCAGAATAATGTCACCGGCTATGATGTCCTCTCCTTTCAGGCAAATATTATCTGATGTCACTTTGCCAACAAAATGAATAGTATTTCCCCTCAGACTTTCAACATATTCTTTCATAATAACGCAGTCAGCACCTGCCGGAACTATGCCCCCTGTCATAATTTTTGCGAATTGATTCATCTCAACGGTTTTTTTGGGAACGTATCCTGCAGGTATTGTTTCAACTACCGCAAGCTCATTAGCCAGGTCCGCCCTTCGGCAGGCAAAGCCGTCCCTTGCCGACTTGTTAAAAGGCGGCATATCTCTATCCGATTCGATGTCCTCAGCCAATATCTTGTTTGAAGCATCTGTAATATCGATACGCTCGCTGCCTAACCAACAAGCTGATTCCAAAACGACTTTTAGAGCTTTCTCAAAGGCCCACATTCGATTATTTCCTTAATAGTTCCTGTCGGCAGCCTTCGGGCAGGTCGATACCAAAAATCACCGCAGAGCTAAAATTCAACTGCTCGAAGCCAAGGTAGAGCCCACTCTCACAACCCCAACGTTCTTTAAGAAATTCCTTCTATTGAGATTATGGTGTTTTCTTTTCATCGCACCGAATGGAATGTCTCATCTGACAATTCCTATATACGACGACGTTTACCAACGCTGCAAATCTTCTTTATTTCACTAAAATACCAACTCTTTGGAACAAATGCAACTATTCTTGGTTATTTAACACGGCTTCTCGTTCCACGACAGCTTATATTCAGTTCCCTGCAAACCACAAGAGCAGTTATTCTGGATAAAGGGCTCTGTGTCTTTTTATAATCCGAACGCATGAGTGCTGATTCATAGCTGGAGAAATGGCAAAAACTAAAGAGATTGCCGATATGCAAACAAACAGGAAGTGTGTCACAGCTTCACCCTGTTATCTTCCCTCGATTTGGCTGCCAGGTCATAATCTGCTCTACCTGAATTCGTTAGTGGTCCTAAAGCAAAAGCCATATCCGTTTGGATTGCTCGAGGTGTGTATAGGTGACAAGAGAAGACTAAAAACACAATAATTTTCCTGCCCAGTTGTCCTCGATAAAACCTTTTTGATCAGCGACAATTATTCTTACCTTGCGGCGACAGTTAAAAGTTCCGGATATTAGTCGGAGACAATAGACTATCTGAATTTCCTTAAGTTCAAGAGCTTGTAAAAACCATGACACAAATAACGGAGAGGGCGGGATTCGAACCCGCTCTCTCCACTACATTTTATAAAACAAGGGTTTAGAACGCAACCCCTTTTTCTACAATGAATTATCTGCTACGATAGGTTACTATTCGTATTTGAGTTCACACGATTCGTGACTCCGAAAATAGGACAGTAGTAGGACAGTGGAATAAAAAGGTAGTAACCCCTTCAAGTGAGCTTGGGCTCTCGATGGGCGTTACCCCATCTACTCCTCTGATATGAGTTAGTCCGACTGCCATATCGCCATACTTCCGCCTTCGCCTCTTCAGCTCGTTGGAAGCTTCAACAATGGGAACGATATGGCTCTCCCAAGTTCCGGTACAAACAATTCGATTACCTACCATGGCCTTCGACCCCGGCATGTTGCTGACATACTCACAACTAACGCATGTAGCAATGCTGGTTTCGGACATTGAAAAGCCCTCACCCAATACAAGGAACATTTCGGGGCTTAACACCTTCACTTTCGTTATGGTCGATAATCTGCCATCCCTTTGGCTCCACATATTTCGTTACCTCCATATGTGCAAAGTTCTGTTCTGGCCTGCTGGTTAGGCTTTAGCCAGGCTGGATTGTCCAGCTTGTCTGCACCAGCTTTGCTTAGCGCACTTCAAAACGTTCACCATTTTCTGAGATTTTTTTAAGTCTTTGATATTGCTAACCTTATGGATTTGCAATTTTTGCGGTTTTACACGCTATTTGGGCTTTTGGTTGTAGTCCAGTTGTATTTAACGGGCAATAGAATGGTATGCCTTAACGGATCCCTGGGGATATCTTCTCCCTAATTTTGACACTGCTCAAGCTCTTCATACAACAAAGCACAAACTAATCTGATAGAGATACATCCTGCATATACCTTTTTGCTATTTGTAAATCTGTCTGACCATTTTAAAGGTAAACTGAAAAATAGTCAAGAAGCAAAATCAGTTAATGTGCGGACCGGTCAGGAGATTATGCTACATCCGGGTTATATAGACGTAAATGTGTCAATTTCGGACTAATTTAAGATTATGCACTTCGATGAGTGAATCGAGCAGGTCCGTGTTTTCCAGATTCTTTTTGATGTAGAGACTTTTGGTCCTTGCCAAGACCTTTGATGATTCCACCTGCCAGAGAAAATTAACAAGCTGGCTGAGTGTCAGATTCTGCAGCTCTATTTCCACGATTGTCTCACAGTGGTTCGGCTCAAGTTGCGATACCTGCTGTTTCATTGTGGCAACCTTTTTTGCAAGGCCGCATTCTCGTATTAATGATTCTAAAGAGGGCAGCAGTTCAAATGTTTTTTCCTGTGAGGCGATTTTTGTATGTAAAGTATCGAGACCATCGCGCAAAGCAACATATTCGCTGGCTTTGGTATAAAGTGTCTCAAGTTCACTCTGCCTTTCAGGGATTACC
>JBHPEQ010000105.1:0-8474 GCA_042576845.1 Planctomycetota bacterium | reverse complement strand
TTGTAATCGAACAAAAAGGTGTTACAAGCAACAATCTCCAGGATGTTATCAATGCGATTCCCAAATCAGATGCAGAAGAAAAACCAACTGCAGAAGAAAAACCAGGCAAACCCGCCAAAAAGCTTCACATAGACAGACTGGAACTTAAAAATATAACGGTCAAGGCCGACCTTCTGCCAATTCCGGGTAAAGCAACCACCGTTACGCTGAATCTTGACCCGATTGTGATGACCGACTTGGGCAGTGATGAAAAGATGGATGTTGCCAAGCTGTCGGGCAAAATTCTTTTGGCTATCGCCACGGGTGTGGCAAAACAGGGAGCGGGAGTTTTGCCTGAAGGTATGACGGATGCTATGGAGGCGACATTGAGTGGAGTAGCGGAGATAGGAAAGGCCGTCGGCGAGGAAGGTAAAAAGGTTCTGGAAGGAGGCGCCGAGGCAGGCAAAGGCGTTATAGAGGGCTTAAAGGGGTTGTTAAATACCAAGAAAGAAGAATAGTTGGCTCGCTCGTGTATTTAGGCTTTGAATTCTTAAAGGTCTTTCAGAAGGATGTTTGCCGGTGATTTTTCAATGTCGCCGGCAAATGTGCTCAAGCAGTCTGAAAGTTTTTTCATTTCATTTGTCTTGCTTACGGGTACGTCTGAATTGCCCCGTTGCTCAAGAGATTCAACTACATATTTTACGGTAATTTTTCCGACATCAATCGCAGGCTGATATGCAACATCCTTGTCATCGTCCTTTCTGACCTCGGAGAGAATTCCTGACCCAACTAATTCGAAGAGTATTTGCCTAACCAAACGAATGGGAATTTCGAGTGTGTGTGAGATTTTCTCAGCATCCCAGGGTTGCTCTGCTTTACAAAAGTTCTTTATTAATAGATGAGTTACTAATAGCGAAAGCAGCTTTTTAAAGGAATAACTGGCAGATAAACAGTCCTGCTCAAATTCATAAGTCTCTACGTTTTGGTGCGCAAAAGAAAGTTCTGCACCAAATAACACTACCAACCAGCTAATCTGCAGCCATAGTAGAAAAAGAGGCAAGGCTGCGAAACTTCCATAAATAGCACTATATTTTGCTGCACCAATTTGAAAACTGATATAAATCCATTGGGCTATTTGAAAGATTGTTCCAGCGACAACTCCGGCCAGAAGGCCAGATCTTAATTTAACCTTAGTATTCGGCATAAAAATGAAAACGAACGTAAACATAATCCAAATAGTGCAATAAGGCAGTAGTTTTAATAAAAACAGTATCAATGGACCAATGGCACTAAAGACAGAAAATTGTTGAATTATAACTCGAACTTGAGTGCTTATAACAACGGTAGCGCTGCCGGCCATAATCAAAAGGAACGGGCACACCAGCATCATGGAAAGATAATCACTGAATTTCCTCCCGAGAGTCCTTGGTATTTTTACACCCCAGATATCGTTAAATGAATTCTCAATATTGGTCAGCACCTTTATGATTGCCCAAAACAGAAAAGCAACCCCAACACCGGCGATAAAACCCCCACTGGCATTTTCAAGCAGAGAATTTGCAAAATCTATGATTCTTTTAGCAATCTCATCTTGGCCCTGCATCCTTTGCAACAGCTCGGTTTCAACTCGTTTCTCAAGACCGAATCCTTTTGCGATTCCAAACATCATCGCAATTACAGGAACAACAGAAAGCAGTGAATAAAATGTCAGCGCCGATGCTCTGAATTTACATTTGTCTTCAGCAAATCCACGAATGGCAAGAACAACAATCCTTAATTGTCTAAGGAAGAATGATTTTCGGCGCGGATAGTTCTTTAAGTGTATTCGCCAAATGTCGGTTTTAAGAAAATTAATAACTTTTGATAGCATAGTCAGCTTCTCCTTACTATCAACTGAAACAGCTTATTAGATTTCAAAATCGAAATTAAGTATACCTCGCCAATCAGCACTTTTCAACAACTATTGTAAGATGATAGATAGTCGGGTTTTGCTAACACAGAATCACTTGTTTGAGTAGTTTGACCAGATAAATAGCTACATACATTGCCACTTAATCTGATAAAACTTTATAACAACTTCAAGTTTTTTTATATTACATAATTTCTGCTAATTTCAATTATTCTGTCCGTTTGCTTGGAAATATCCTATACATCACTCGTTATCAATCGTGAACAAATAGAAGAATAAAATTTTTCTAAAAAAGTTGCAAGGGGATTTATTGCTAAAAAAGCGGGATTATTCTGCAGAATGGGTGATAAATATATCTTACGAGCTATCTTTCTCGTATTCAAAGACATCTTCTATTTTCACACCGAATATCTTTGCTACTCGAAATGCCAGGCCAAGAGAGGGTAAATACTTGCTCCCTTCGATGGCGATAATCGTCTGGCGTGTGACGCCGACCTTGTCCGCCAGTTCCTGCTGCGTCATCTGGCCATTCTCAAACCGCAGCCTGCGAATCTGGTTGGTTAAATTACTTTTCGCCATCTTTCCTTCCCCAGCCGTACTGAACCAGAACCGCAATTGAGCAAACCATCATAGCGATAATAAATATACTCACATTAATGATAGGGAGCATGCTAACCGGGATAGAGCCTTTATCTCCGAGGATTATCGTCGGGATCACACTTTCTATCGCTAACAAGATCCAGACCGAAATGAAGCCAGCTATGACAGCTCTTTTTTTGATTATGTCATCGCGCTCGTCGAAGTCAACCTCGGTGGGGCTTTGTTTTTTTCGCACCCAAACGATAGATGTAACGAGAATTATGCCAAACGGTACAACAAGTGTCCATATAGGGCTTACCTTAGGTGTTATTAAGAACATTGTGAGAAATGCGTAGGTTATTACCACAGCACAGAACAAAAACATCACTAAGGAAAAAACAGCGGATTTCTGAGTTTTATTCATGATTTTTTTCTCCTTTTCCTCCCCTGCCATACTGAACTAAAACCGCTACAGAACGCACAATGATAATAACGATAAGGCCGCTAATAAGTATTGCAGGCAGCAAGTTAACAGAGACCGAGCCTTGTGGACCGAACATCCACCAGACAGTTATGCAGGCTATAACAAAATATAACCAAACAACCCCAAATGAAACAAAGGCAGCTCTTTTGTTTATGATTTTGTCGCGTTCGTCAAAAATGATTCTTTTTCTTTTCTTTAAAATTTTATTGGTGATAAACGGCGTAAATCCCAAAAATCCCAGGAAAACATTAAAAGCGGCAAACTGAATTAAAAGGAATGCGAGAGGCAAAGCTTGAACATACGCAAGCCCTATAGCTAATGCTCCACAAATGACAACAGCAGGGGCTACTAAAAACAGCGAAATCCACGCTTCTTCTTGTGTTTTATTCATGATTTTTCTCCTTTACCTGTACAGCCGTACTGAATGAGTGCGGCGACGGATTCCGCTATTATGTAAAGACCTACACCCACCAGCGGTATTATGGGCAACGCAAGAGGCGGGAAGCTGCCCATGGGACCTACCGCAAAGTAAAATACGAACGTGGTCGCCACCATGCCCAGACCACAACCTGTCCAGCCAAAAAGTTTAGCTCTGCGGTGTATCTGCCCGTCACGCTCGTCAAAGTCCACCCCCTTGTCCGCTTTGCGAAAAACAGTCTTTGACATTCCCACAAGGACGAATGAGATAACAATTACCACAGTTACGCGGTTCGGGGGCATCAAACGCTCGTCCGGCGGAAGTGTCCCTGCCGCTACCACGCTAATCACCGAGCCCGCTACTATTACGATCAGATTAAACCACGCTATTTTCTGCCATCTATTCATAATTTTTCTCCTTTACTTCCCCGTCCGTACTGAATAAGTACCACCAAAGATTCTGCAAAGAAAAGACTAAAAGCACCTACCAGAAACAGATTGAATACCAAGCCGATCGATATCGAGCTGCTTGGCCTGGCAACGGCAATTAAAAAACAAATCATAACCTCCGAAAAGAAGACCAGAAATGCCGTCACAAGACCTGTGAACCCTGCTCTTTTAGCAATTAATTTGTCTCGTTCGTCATAATATTTTTCCCCTCTCTTTTTGATTATTACAATCAATATTCGTGATGCTACTATAAAGCAGCAAATAATTAAATTTGCAGTAGAAGCAAAAATGCGCAATAACCTGGCCGCACCCGAAATCAAACGGACACCTTGAAATGATAAACCAATAAATGCTGCAATTAGATTAAACAAAGCTATTTTTTGTATCTTATTCATTAGCTTTACCTCCCCTGCCGTACTCCTCCAATGTGACTATCGCCTTCACAAGCATAACAACAAACATCCCACCGAATATCATCCACGGCAGATAATTAACGGTGATAGTACCCTTTGGTCCTATGATGAACCACGGAATCATGGCCGCTGCAACAAACAAAACCCAAAACACAGAATACGCAATAATGGTAGCTGTGTTGTGAATCAACAGGTCCCGCTCGTCCAAGTCTACCTTGCCCTTCTCCTTCTTGAATAGGACCGGCGTCAAGCCTAAAAATCCCATGATTCCTATAAAGCCGAATCCACCAACCGCCCGTCGAATCGGCAGCCCGAAGCCAAAATATAAAACACTCACGGCCGCCAAACTAAGCCCCAAAGCTAACCCCAGCATAATCAACGTAAACCACGCTATTTTCTGTATCCTGTTCATTTTTATTCTCCTTTACTTCCCCTGCCGTAGTCTACCAGGGTTGTGATAGACTGGACGATATTGACCACAAGAAATCCTCCCACTACAAGCATCGGTAGGACACCTGCAGAAATCTTACTGTCTACCCCAACAACCAGCCATGTCACAATGCAAACAATCACAAAATAAAAATATGACGCCGTCGTACCGCATCGAACGGCCCTTCTTTCAATCATCACATCCCGCTCGTCAAGTGAAACTTGTCCTTTCTTCTTTTTGAAAAAAACCGGCCCCAGCGCTATCAAACAAGCAAAACCCAAAAAACCTGTACCACCAAAAGCACTTGGAAACCCGTGCTGAAATGCATATTTAGTCACCATACCTGATGTCACCACTATACATATCGCTATCACAATCAAATTAAACCACGCTATTTTCTGCTGCCTGTTCATTTTACTTACCCTTTCAAAAAAAGGCCTTTTAGAACCTATGTAAAACTCATCGGGCACAATGTAAAGTATTCTTTACATTTTGTCAAGTATATTTTACATTTTTTTGGAAATTTTTTCCGTCTGGACAATCAATGTTCAAAAGTTGAGTAAAGAATATGAAATGTTAAAATTTCGAGTGGGAAAGCGTTTTTTGCTCGTGTTGCAGGAGTCTTTTTTTGACTTTTTTGCCACCGGGAGTGGAGAAACCGCCGATTTTACCGTCAGAGCGAATCACCCTATGGCAGGGGATGATTAGTGGCAGAGGGTTTTTGGCGAGGGCGCTACCTACGGCTCTGGCTGCGCTGGGGCTGCTTGCCATTTTGGCTAATTGGCCATAAGTTATTGTATGGCCATAGGTTATTTCCCTGCAGATGGTCAGGACCGAGACGGCAAACGGACTTAGGCCGTCAAGGGTAATGGGGATATTCTGCTTGAAATTTGCACAATTGCCTTTGAAATAGTCGATTATTTGCTTTTGGAGGTGTTTGAAGATGAATTTGTCGTGTTTGGCGTGGTCGAGATTTCTGATGAGCCGGGATTTTATTATTTCGGGGTTGGCTGCGGGCAGATGCGTTCGATACAGAGTGGCTTCTGTGCCTGCAAGGCCGAACCAGCCCCAATCAGTTTCAAAAATCGTATATTTAATTTGTTTGTACATATGAATTTATGCCTGCCTTTTCCAAATATATTATTTTCTAACCGCTCAATTTAATTGACGCAAGAGCAGATTTTTGTTAAATATAGTGGTTTTTATAAAATAGTCCGATGACACTTGGCGGTAAGCCAGGTGTAAAACGATAACTTTCGTGAAGCGTATCTCGTGAAGCGTATCTTGTATTTCGCTTCACGCTTCACATTTCACGCTTCACACTTAGCTTTGAGCTATTCTGAATTATGTCTCTTGAAGAATTGAGAAAGCAGATAGATGAGATTGACCATCAGCTTGTCAATCTTCTGAACAAGCGAGCTCGAATTGTTGTTGATATCGGCAAACTCAAGAACAAGTCTGAAAAGCCGGTGTATGCGCCGGACCGCGAGAAGGAGGTTCTGAAGCGTATTACCGGGGCCAATAAGGGCCCTTTGCCGGATAAGACTTTAGTTGCTATCTGGCGTGAGTTGATGAGCGGGTCGTTCGTTTTGGAAAGGCCATTGCGAATTGGCTATCTCGGCCCCGGCGGCAGCTTCAGTCACACCGCCGCAATGCTCAAATTCGGACAGAGTGTCGAATACGAACCGTTGACTGATATTGTAAGTATCTTTGAAGAAGTCAGTAAGGGTCACTGCGACCTCGGTCTTGCACCGATTGAGAATTCGACCGGTGGTGGAGTAATAGAGACGCTTGATGCACTGATAGATTCGGATGTAAAGGTTTGCTCTGAAGTATTGATGGCGATACACCATAATCTTTTGGCCAATTGTCCGCAGGATGAGGTCGTAAAAATTTACTCCAAGCCGGAAGTTTTTGCCCAGTGCCGCAAGTGGCTTAGTGCGACCTGCAAGGAAGCCGAAGTCATATCGGTAGCTTCCAGCGCAAAGGCCGCTCAAATGGCCGCCGAAGAAGAAGGAGCCGGGGCAATAGGTTCTGTGGTTGCGGCCGAATTGTACGGCCTTAAGATCATCTGTGAGAATATTGAGGACACAGCCAATAACGTAACCCGATTTTTGGTAATAAGTTGTGAAGATGCCCGACCAAGCAGCGATGACAAAACCGCAATTTTATTCAGTACCTCTCATAAGGCGGGAGCATTGGCGGATGTGCTCGACGTGTTTAAAAAATACGATATTAATTTGACAAATATTGAATCGAGACCAAGCAAAAAAAGAGAATGGGAGTATTATTTCTTTATGGATTTTCTGGGTCACAGGATGGATGAAACTGTGCAGAAAGGGCTCAAAGAAGCTCGAAAGCACTGTTTGCAGCTTTCGGTCCTCGGCAGTTTCCCCAGGGCCACAGAACTGCTATAGTAGTTTTTTTCCTTTCGAATTCTAAGGTGTAATTGTTATTGTCAGGAGAGTATTTATGAGAAAGCCATTTGTAGCCGGCAACTGGAAAATGAATACAGACAATCAGAGCGGCGCAGACCTCGCAGAGCGCCTTGCTTTGAAATCCGACGGTGTCGCGGGCGAAAAAGTTGACGTGATGGTTTGTCCGCCTTTTGTTTATCTGCAGGGCGTAATAAATGCGGTGAGTAATTCTCATATTTCCGTCGGTGCGCAGGATGTTTATTTTGAGTCAAACGGTGCCTTTACGGGCGAGATAAGCGTAGCGATGCTTAAAGATATCGGCTGTACTTATGTATTGTGCGGACATTCCGAGCGGCGTCATGTGATAGGCGAAACAGACGAGTTAATAAACAAGAAGACTGCCGCTGCAATAGCAGGCGGACTTTTACCGATTCTTTGCATCGGCGAGACAAAAAATGAGCGTCAGGCAGAGCAGACTACTCAGGTGGTAGCATCGCAGCTAAAAAATGGCTTAGCAGGTTTGAGCACGGAAAAGATACAGGCTGTAACCATAGCTTATGAGCCGGTCTGGGCTATAGGTACTGGTCTTACGGCCACCCCAGACCAGGCAAAAGATGTGCATTCTCTAATCAGAAAACTGCTCTGCGAAATGTACGATGAGCGGTTGGCTGACGAGATTCGTATTTTATACGGCGGCTCTGTCAAACCAAGTAATGCAGCGGAGCTGATGAGTCAGGATGATATAGATGGTGCGCTCGTAGGTGGTGCAAGTCTGAAGGTTGACGATTTTGTGGCGATAATAGAAGCCTCAACTTGAAAAAGTCGGCAAAAATAAATTTGGAATTAGTTCTGAAGTTAAACTTAAATAGTTCTTGAAATGAAATCGTCCTCTTTGATTGCAGAATACCGGTTTTTATTTTAGATTAAAATTTATTTTTTTTGGGGAAGAATATGAACGTATTACCATTGTTAGCAGCAATCTTTGTAATGAAGCTGGTTATGGTCCTGTTTATTTTTTGCTCCGTCGTTTTGATATTGGTCATTTTGCTCCAGAAGGGTCGAGGCGGCGGTTTGAGCGCTGCGTTCGGCGGCGGTATGGGCGGAGGATTGTTGGGCTCGAAAACCGGCGATTTTCTTACGTGGGTTACTATAGTTCTTGTCAGCGTATTCCTGATTCTCGCCGTGGTGATGGCAAAGTTCTACAAACCAACTGTTAGTGACTTTGGCCAAAGTGGTGCTGACGGTCAAACGCTGCCGGCAGGAACAACTCAAACGGGACCTTCAGCACAACCAACAAGTACAGAACTGCCGGGCGGTCAGGCAACAATTCCCGGTGCAGATGAGTCTTGCCGTAAGCGCGGGATGAAGTTAGGGATGTATTTAAGCCCTGCGGATT
>JBHPEQ010000104.1:0-8526 GCA_042576845.1 Planctomycetota bacterium | reverse complement strand
GGTTTGTGCGACTTGCTCCGATTTGATTGTTTCCATTTCCTGCAATCGCCATTTTCACCTCTACTCCTTGTTATTTTTGCTTAGTTGCTCCCTCGGGGATGCTAAACCATACTATCATAAAGTTTTTAAGATGAAAAGCAAGGAAAAACAAAGAGGGGCTGCTGGAGTGGAGGATTAATAAGGGGCTTTAAGTTAATAAATAAAAATTATACCTTACAAATCATGGGACTCCGACTTATGGACCCCGATTATATTTTTGCAAGATGCGTTGTTGACAGTACCTTATTACGCCGGCTAAGAGGCCATCAATTTATCTATTTTGTAAGCACTGATGGACGCGCGTTTTCAATTTCCTTAAATATTTGCCTGGGAATCATTCGCGCTTCCTCCGGTGTTCTCAAGATGTCTAACGATGGCTTGCCGCGAGAGGACCAGGCAATCTGTCCGCTCACAACCTCGTAGACGGCTACATCAACATGAAATCCAATTTTAGAGTAGAAACGATGCATCCCGATTATCATCAGATTCGTAGTTACATCAAAAATATCAGCATAACGGTTAAGACAGCGCATTACTATAATACCGTCTGCATGGTAGTCTTCACCTATTTTTCGTACGACTTGACAGAGTTCCGGCGGGGGGAAGTCTTCATTAGATTCCCTCGTCGACTGCCACTTGTAAAGCTGACGCGTAAAGTTCAGCATTTCTACAAAGGTCTGTTTATTCGTCTGTAAATTTACTGTGGGTAAAATGACCTCATAACCCTTCCAGTCCTGTAGAAAAGAAACAGTGCCATTTTCGAGTTCAGCCTGCATTGCTTCGGCTTCACACGACCAATCATCAACATGGAGTGTAGAAGCTGATTCATAGAGTATCGGGAGAAGCACCAAGCAGCGCAGATTACCCATATTCCACTCACCACTTCCGACTGCCTCACTGTACGAGCGAGGCGTAACTGGTGCTGTTGTTTCGTATGTATTCATACAACCTGTCAAGAGCATAATAAAGCCGTATATAAAAACAGTTTTTATTTTTTCCATGGTAAACCTGGTAAACGATGGGTAATAATACCTGCAAGTGTCTCAGATGTTCTCTTTATTGCTCTACGGAGTAGTTTGGCATCGTCTGAAGCTAACCTGGCCTGGCTGAAACATTCAGGTGGCGGTGCGTCATCACTACGTATGAAGGGCTCAATGTAGATGATGTCCCTGTAAAGTTCCCCCCCCTCATGGAAAAGCACAACTTCAGACGTCACAATGAAGCAAACTCCAGGAGAGTTAGGATGTGTCACGACTCCGTAAACCAATAGTGTGACCTCCAAAACATCAGCGCCGGCTTCCCACGGGGTGTCTGGGAGCCAACCTTTAAGCGAGGACTCCACCATTGAAGAAAAATCCTCTTGTTCCAGGGCACTTTGGATTATTTTAATTTCATTTGTCTCAACTGCTGCCATAAGGGCGGCTCCACCGAGTAAAAAATAACCACCAAAAACCAATGAGCCAGCAAACATCTGAGTCCCCATCAATTGTGAGCCCATTACTAAACTGCCTGCTCCTGTCCCAGCCCAGATGCCGTATTCCTGTTTGTGCATTTCCAGCCTCTTCATTTGTTCCGGGGTGGGGTAGGATATTCGTATCGACGGTACCGATAAAATCTGATTTTCTTCTAATGTTAGTATTCGAGCAGGAACACGAATTATCTCTGTCTGGAGTTGAGGTTTTTCCGGTACGGACTCCTTCTTTTGAGGTGAGGAACATCCCACCAAAAACATAACTAAGGCCCAACTTGTTACTTGCTTTAGTAGAAACAACTCTGGTTTCCTTATAAACTGGCATTTCCCATTTACACTCTTAAAAACATAATTCAATCCTTTCAATGTTAGGTTTTTTAACAAAATCACCCTGAACAGTCAAGTTTTTCCTTTTCTGAGGCAGTTTTCTTGCAGATTTATACGAAAGACCAGATTTTTATGCTCCAGACTTTTTCCAGTTACTGTTTTTGTGCAGACCTTGACCACACGCCCTGTCATAAATTCAAGTTTTTCAACAATTCTCGGCATTAGTCGTACCCAATTGGCACAGATTTCAAACGACCGATACGTTCAAGAATGTCGTAGAACAACGATTTCGATACCATCACCTCTGCCATTTGAAAGATCACATATCTCGAATGCCTTACTACTTTGGCACCTATCTTTATCATTTTCACTTGTAGCGTTCTAAGCGACCAGTCCCTTATCTTCTTGGGACAAAGATTCATTTATGGCAAGCCTGCGGTTTTACCGTTGAAACCAGCAACATCTTTTACAATCAGGGAGTTCCTGAAATTCAAACTTCTCCATGCTAAGGCTTTTAAGGTGCCGGAAAAAGCTTATTTAATGCTTAAAGCTGACGAAGAATGCGTTGGCATACCTTACGAGGACGAGCAAGGCCGGTTTGCAGATTTTCATGCTCTCCGGCATAGCTTCGCTACGATGTTGGCTAATAGCGGTTGTCACCCCAAGACTGCTCAACTGCTATTGCGGCACAGTGACGTGAACTTAACTCTTCAAACTTATACTCATACTGTACGTGAAGCTTTAACATCGGCTATAAACACATTGCCTGATTTGTCAACTCCGAGTAGCGAGGGTATGAGGGCTACTGGGACAGATGATATGGCCATAGTAGGCGATGATAAAAGTGTCTTGTCCGTCTGCTTGGCCAAATTGGGTACAAACAACCAGAATCAACCAGAAATAACTGGAAGTTTGAAAAATTGTGTGCATAATACAAATGATGATTTTAACCCAGAATCAAAGATTTTTGGTAATGTCCCCGTAGCTCAATTGGATAGAGCGTTGGCCTCCGGAGCCAGAGGTTGTGCGTTCGAGTCGCACCGGGGATATTTGTTTTTGAGGTGAATAACCTTGTTTTTGCCTCAAGATTGAAGTTTTTTCTTTTTCCATATTTCCAGTTGACTCCGGTTGATTCTGGTTGTTTGTACCAGATTTGGCTAAGCAAATGGCAAAGTCAGAATCGACTTGTGTTACAACTTCTCCATCAGTTCCTGTCGCTTTTTGCTTTTCCTCCTTAGTTGGTTCCAGTAAATCCGGCAAAGCTTCTACAGCAGCTCTCTCATGCTCTGCTACGCCGTGAGTGTAAACGTTAAGGGTTAACCTCGGATCAGAATGACGCATTAAAGATTGGGCTGTTTTCGCTGACTTGGCAGCCACATCTAAAGCAGTTGCAAAATTGTGTCTTTGGGCGTGAAAATGAGCAGTTCCTTCCTCAGTTTTATAGGGAATCCCTGCCCTTGTGAGATCGGCTTTTATCATCAAATGCGGTTGTGCGGGCATATTGAAGGCTTCACTGGTGGGAAACTTATTCTTTACATGATTTTGGATCATCGTGGCTGTATTAGCTCTCAATGGAAGCAGAGCACTTTTACGGTTCTTGGACACTTCGGCCCGTACTTTCAGCATCGCCGCCTTGAAATCAAAATCTGAGACTTTAAGCTTGCGTATTTCATTAGCTCGCAAACCTGTTTCGTTAGCCAGCAAATAAATCAAGGCCCGTTCCATTCCCGGTATGCCTCTATAATCTTCAGCTCGGCTCGTGGTTTGTATCAACTTGCGTACTTCTTCAATCGTCAACGTTCTGGCAGGGCGTTCTTTATCTTCATCGGTAACCGTGTTTTTTTTCAGGACGTGAACAGGGCTTTTATCGATTCTGCCAACATCAACGAGCCATTTACAAAACTGTCGAATAGCCCGTACGTAGTGATTATATGTGGCTTTGCTGATTGTGGTAATTTTGATTTTTGGCTTTCCGGTCTCCCTGTCAATCTGTTTTAGCGTTATCACTTCGCCTTTGTCTCGAAGTTGGACAAGAAAACTTTCAATCCTTACAAAGTCTATATCTGAGATTGTCTTAAAACCGCATTCCCGGATTATCTTTTCAACTCGTGGGCAAATAGCTTTGATATGCTCCTCTGTGCATCCTGAGGCGATTAGACTATTTTTCCAGTCTTCAAAGTGTTTTATTAAAGCCTTTCCTCCTTCGGCCCTCTGGTTGTCAAGAAGTTCCCAGGAAACAAATTTCTTAATCATTCTGTCTGGTACAACCTCAATCCACCGCTGTAGCTCGGCATCAGGTCTCTGGCCAGCTACCTTACAGGAAATAAGGGCTTCGATATTTCGCCCAAATGCTTCTGATTGTCTCTTATTCTCAAAGGCTGGTATTCGGTGACGTATTGCATTATGATCTGCAAAGTCAAGATACCATTTTTGACTTTTGTGTTTGTGGCCGTCCCTATCTCGGTATTGTGCTCTGAAGATTCGCATTTTTTCACCTCTTAATTTTTAGCCCTAATACTTTCAGAATAATTGAAGCTCGCTCAGTAGTTAAATCCTGCTCTCCGGCAAGAAAAGCGTAAATGGTACGAGCAGGCATTTTGCCTTCAAGCTCTTTAACAAGCCTATAGCGTGACCAGCCTCTCCGCTTCAATTCATTTTTTATGGCATTTTTTATTGTCATAGCCCATACTATACTGCTGGATATTGCATTAGTCAAGTATTTTATCAAAATAATTTTCATTTTTACCCTATTTGGTGATTAAACCAAATTCCTTTAGTTTTAATGTTTCCGAATCAAACTCACAGGCAATCTTCATCCCGTGTCCTTTACCATTTCGGGCCTTAAGAATATGGACAGTTCTGTTATGTTGCGTCTCTGGCGTTCCACAAGCAGTTTTGGTTTTGCTTTTTTTGAGTTTGTGGTTCTGAAGCCAGAGGATTGTTTGGGCAAACCGACTATATGCGGCACTTCCTGCAAGGGCAGTCATGTCCGGTCGATTTATCGCCTTTGTCGGATGTGTTACTAATAGAACAGAACAGCTATAATCTGTAGCCATTCGCTTGATCTGCTGTAGAAAACTGTTATCCACTATCCATGGCTTTCCGGTCTGTACTGCTGCCGTTATTGGATCAATACAGATAACCCTGTATCCTGCTTTGGCTCGAACTTTAGACCATCCTGCAAGCTGCTCAAGTGTCGGCTGTGTATCGGGAGATGCCCAGATACACCGTCCCAAACTTTCAAGGAACTGCTCATTATCTGAAAAGGTCTGTCGTGCTAATTCAGCGTTCCGGCTTATCCAGTTATAGTTTGTAACGCCTGTAATTCCTGACCTCTGAGCCAAAGCCCTCATCAAATGAAACTCTCGATCTTCTTCAAGTTCATAAACACAAGCCTTTATATTGTTGCCCTGCCAGAAAGATAGAGCCTGCAATAGCATAAAACTTTTTGATGCTCCAGGACTTCCGCAAATCAGCGTAACCGTCCCTGGTATCACCGCATTGGTCAAGCGAGAAAGGTTCCTCCATGGCAAGGATACAGCTTGAAGTTGACCACTAATAATGGCTTCCAATCGCTCTGATACTCCAACGGTTACACCTCTTGACTTTGCCTGCTGTAATACTCTGTAAAGCTCGCTGCGAACATTTACACCAATAGTTTCAAGTTGCCTAAGAAAATCTGCTGCATCCTCTTTTTCTTGAAGGTCTAAATCGCTTGGTTCGATAACGGAGATTCTTGGTGCTGGCTCAAGTTTTTGGAGTATCCTCTCAACTTGCTGCATGTGTTTTTGTCCAGTTTCATCATTGTCCGGCCAGAGAACAATATTTTTACCTGCAAGGGGTGTCCAATCCGCATATTCAGCTTTGCCCGCACCAGCGGGGCTTGTAGTAGCGGTTATGCCATATATATGCAGAGCATGGACAATTTTTTCACCTTCGACAACTACCATGGTATCGCCTTGCAAGATACGCCCACGATTGTAAATCGGCCAGGGCTTTGACGGGGCTTTCATCTCAAAACCACCTTGACATGGTCGGCACTGCCTGAAAGTCTTGCCCGACTCAATCTGACACCTGATAACAATCATCTCCGGCTCATTATTTGCCGGATTTGTGTATGTGTAAACCGCTTCCACTATACCTGGACAAGCAGCCTTTAAGTCTTCCATCGTAGCAAAGACTTTTGTTTGGCTTCTCGGCTTGCTTACAGGCTTGCCGTATTTCTCAGCAGATTCTCTTCTGGCGGTCTTTAGTACCTCGGCTATGTCTTTACCCTCATTTCGTGCTTGAATGTCCCACACGTCCCCGGAAACACCGCAAGACTGGCACTTGAAACGCCATGTCTCACTATCATCCTGGAAAATCCCCGCCGAAGGTCTATTGTCATCGTGAAAAGGACAGTTGCAAGAGTTACCCTTAAACACCGCTCCGGCTGTTTCAAGTTCAGCCTGTAACGTAGATCTATCCCGCTTCCTGATCTCGATAATGTTCATAGTACACCCTCCACTTCAAGCCTTGCTACATCTTCAGGGGTTGCGTCCCGTGTCATTTGGTCGAGAAGGTTTTGTTCTGCCTCTGATGTGAGTGGGATAGGTTTTTTCTTTGTAGATACGGGCCATTTCTTAGGATCGTCATATTTACCCTCATATGCCTTTACGTAATTGGTAGAGTTCTTCAGCACCCAGTCAATACCAGCCTTCCAGCCCCGCTTATTATTGCCGGTGCAGAATGACGATTCGGAAATCTTGTCGATAATCTCATGCCAGTTATCCACAAAGAGTTTTTCTTTCATCCGTGCATCAAGTTTCTTTTTCCTTTGGTCGGTAAAGGCTCTTATTTTTGGCAGGTTTTCTTTTGAGTTCCAATATTCTCTTAGAGTCTTATATTTACTTCTTTCTTTATGTGTCGACTCTGAGTTGACAGTAGAGCAAGTAGGAGTCGACAGTAGAACGCTTTCACTGTCAACAATACTTGACAGTAGCTTGCTTTGTACTGTCGACTTTTCTTGACAGTAAATAACCCTGTATTTGCTACAGGGTTTCTCTATTCTGATGTAATCTTCAGACTTAAGTTTAGAAATTAACTCGTTAATCCATTGACGGGTTACATTAAAAATGGCTGCTAAATTATTGTCAGATATTTTCAGTCCACGATTGCCAAAGGCAGTTGCTAAACCGAGAATAGCTCGCTGAATCTCACAGAGTCTTTTATCCGCATAAAGCTGAATCGGAATTGTTATATGCGATAATTTACTCACATCTCAATCCTCCTGCGTTCCATCCGCTGTCGAATAGCTACCATAACATGGGGCAGAATGTCACCGATACGCTTAGGTTCGCCTTCTTGTTGCTGCATTGGTAGCTCTGGAACCGGTTTGAGATATTTCTTAAGCCGCTCCTGATCTCCGGGAGTACAATCCTGCATCAACAAACGTATCTGTCGGTTAGCTTCGGACTTTGTTTGAGCTGGATTCATTTCCGGTCCTCCGCTTCCAAAAGCTGATTAAACTTGTCGATTCCAACCCACCCACTTACGCAGGATATCCAAACGCCAGAGTCTTGCCTTGCCAATCTTGACGCTTGGCGGGATACGGCCGCCTGCTCTGTATTCGTGCCATGTCGAGACGGATAACCCGCAAAGGGCTGATGCCTGCTCTGCCCGGAGCAACAAAGGCTCGACTGGCAACGGTTCGATATGCTTAGTCTTTGCCATTGTCCTTACTATCCGCTGGTTTATACGGTTTACGAAGTAACACCCAAGATGCACGCTCAATATCTTTAATCATCCAGAGATAATTACCTGAAGGGCTTTTTGCTGGTGCTTCGATACGTTCCTGCCAAACTGCTTTGGAAATATAATCTGGTTTTAGTATGAGTATCGAAGCAACCTGCTTAGTAGAGAAAAATTTATCCATAAAAAAATCCTTTATAAGTATCAATGACCACTTCCAATGGTCTTATCACCTAAAGGATTTGTCCATGTGGACAGGCAATAAATAATGTGAAATCTGTGATTTTAAGCTGAAATTGGGGAAACTTTTTTATTATTTTGTCCCTATTGGTGTGGACAGATTTTGGGACAAGCTAATCATCCCCCTCGATATTCTTTTTTTTGTGGCTTGTATGAAGTTTGACAGTTCCGTCTTGAGTTTGTTCTGCGATACTCAGCATTTTTTCAGAAAGGTTTACAGGCCTCCGTTGCATTTCCCCCTGTCCGTTTCTGTATTGTTTCTTTATTGTTTTCAGAACGCTCCAATTCTTAGTTCGTACTAAGGTTGATTTCGGACAACCTGTTTCTTCCTCAAGGAATCTGGCAGTTAATACATTTGGGGTTTTGCCATACTTTTTTATTACTGGCTGAATAGCTTCATTTGCTGACTTAACCGTCCATCTTTTTAGTTTTGTGTCCCCCGCCTTGCCGTTGGTTCCCCCCCCTGTTTCTGCTGGCAGTTTGTCAAGCTCAGCTTTTACTCGGCCAAGAGTAAGTTCGACATCAGCTTGTACCTCTTTCGTGGTGTTCCGCGCCTTTATTTGCTTCCAGAACGTATCAGCCCAGTCTTCATCATCAGACCAAATACCATTATTGATCCGAGGCATTCTCGGACTCGTTCGTTTTCTATCGTGTATGATAGTAAGTAAAGCACAATCTGCTTGTAGCGCTTTCTTGGGTTCATGTGGCAGAGCTAAGTC
>JBHPEQ010000103.1:0-8750 GCA_042576845.1 Planctomycetota bacterium | reverse complement strand
ACCAGCCGGGCAAGCGGACCATTCAGGGGAAAATTACCGAAGCAATAGAGAAACTGCTCGGCTGCGAAGTCAAAGTATCCGGTGCGAGCAGGACCGATGCCGGCGTAAGCGCACTTGGACAGGCCGCTGTGATACAAATCGATTCGCCTGTCCCGACCGGGAATCTTGCCAAGGCCATTACGGACCGGCTGCCGGCTGATATTGCTGTAACCGAGGCGGTTGAAGTACCCCGTAACTTTGATGTTACAGCTTCCGTCAAAAGCAAGCTGTACCGTTATACAATTCATACCGGCACAGACAGGCCGGTTATGCAGATACGGAACTTATGGCATCTGCCGACAGAGCTTGATGTCGATGCGATGAATAAGGCGGCAACGTTTCTTATCGGCAAAAAGGATTTTAAATCTTTCGCTTCGGCAGGTGATAAGCGGGAAAATTCAGTCAGGAAAATTTTCCAATGTAAAGTTAGCTCAGAAAACAACCGGATATATATTGATGTGGAAGGTAACGCTTTTTTGTATAATATGGTCAGGAATATTGTCGGCACTCTGGTTGAGGTCGGTGCCGGCCGAATGAAACCTGAAAAGATAAAGCAAATCCTCGAGGCCAAAGACCGAACCGCAGCAGGACCCCTCGCACCGGCTCAGGGATTATGTCTAATATGGATTAAGTATTGAAGATTGTACATATAATAACACGTTTGATACTGGGCGGGGCACAGGAGAATACGCTGATAACGTGTAAGCTTCTGGCCGAACGTGGGCATGATGTTACATTGATTACGGGCCCGGCCATAGGGCCGGAAGGTGAATTGTTCAGGCAGACCAAAGACCAGAAGTATCGCGTAATAACAGTCAAAACTATGATTAGGGCAATTTCGCCGGTGAAGGATTTTTTAAGTTACCAAAAAATAAAAGCTTTATTGTTTCAGCTTCAGCCCGACATTGTCCATACGCATTCTGCCAAGGCGGGGATTTTAGGCAGGTTCGCCGCTCGCAGTTTAAGGCCGAAAGATCGCATAATCCCTGCAATCGTGCACACAATACACGGTTTGGCCTTTCATAAATATCAGAGCCGATTGTTGAATAAATTTTATATCGGCATTGAAAAGTCGGCTGCCAGGCGGACAGATTTTTTCATCAGCGTGGCTGATGCGATGACTCAGCAGGCCGTTAAAGCAGGTGTGGGCTTCAGGGGACAGTTCACTACTGCTTATTCGGCTATCGAGGAGGACGATTTTTTAAGGCCGATATCAGAAGAAGAGAAAATCCGGTTCCGCTATAAATACAAAATCCCAAAGGATGCCGTTGTGCTTATTACCATTGCCCGATTGTTTAAGCTCAAAGGGCACGAGTATGTAATTGCATCAGCGAATGAGCTGGCAAAACGATACAAAAATGCGGTCTGGCTGTTTGTCGGCGATGGAAATCTTTCTGAGCTGTTCCAAGAGCAAGTCCGTCAGCTGGGACTAAGTGAGAGAATTAGATTTTCTGGTCTGCTGCCGCCCAGCCGGATTCCGCTTGCGATACATTCATCCGACATACTCGTCCACTGCTCTTTAAGGGAGGGCCTGGCACGGACGCTGCCGCAGGCGATGCTCTGTGGAAAACCCGCCGTTTCATTCGATGTCGACGGCGCCAGGGAAGTGGTTAATGAAAATACAGGCCGGCTGATAGAGCCCGGAAATGCAGGAGAACTGGCAAAGGTCTGTGCGGAACTGATTGAGGATAAAGAGTTAAGAGAGAGGCTTGGGCAGCAGGGTCGTGAATCTGTAAAGGAAAAGTTCGCACCCGAAACAATGGTTAATGTAATAGAAGGCATCTACGAAAGACTTCTCGACTCAGTCGGCTTTACCAGACGAACTACTCTCTAATGCCGTTAATAAGAAGCGAGCGACCGGTAACGGGCAACGAGATGGTATCGAAGGTCGGAAACCGAATCTGCGTCTATGCTATCGGGCGTCACTAACGACACAAGCAATTTCTAACTGTTTTTTTTATTATCAATTTTCATAAGTTTTAAAACAATATAGAATACCTTGTGCCACTTGTGACAAAATCCTCGGTTACCAAAAACTGCCGCGCCGCTGAGTCCTGCAGAACGGGGTTATGGCTTTATATGATTAAAGGGCAATGTCGTACGGGGAAAATTATGTTATGTAACCGTTTAAATGGGAAATGTCATTTAATCTCTAAAAAATGTCAGTAAGAGTTTGTCTGGGAGATGTCGGTTGTTTTTTCTTTGGGAGACAAAATAAACCTGGAGATGATATCCAGATCTTCTTTCTTTGCAAGTGGTAGTTGAGGTTTATATCGGGGTGGACAGGTGCTTACAAATGGCGAGTTGGCTCTCCACTGCCAGAAGCTTGGCAGCCAGTGCCACCTTGGGGCAAAAGATATCCCACAGAAAAATCAGGGCATATCCAAAGGTCTCGCGGACACAACAGAGTAGAGTACGAAGGTTTGTTAGAAAGTTTCCTATGGTATTCATATCGCTAAGATATTATAATTAGTAACGTGTGGTAAGTTCGCGTAAGTCTTTTATTGACAAAAAAGACGGAGTTTTTCGGGTGGACAGGATAATTGTTAAAGGAGTTTTATGCTGGATTTGAGAACGTGTGTTTTTAGTGTTGCCTCAGGTTTTGTACTGCTGTTTTCTTATGGCTGCAACTCGCAGAATTCAATTGAGCGAGTTGACGACCTTGACATATATTCTCGGCTGGAAGCTCTGCCGCTTGAATCAAAGACGGCATTGGAACAGATAACACCGGGCAAGTCGATTCTGATTGATAAAGGCTGGTTCATCTGGGGGGCAAGTGTGATTAAAGGCGAAGACAGCCGCTATCACATGTTCTATTCCCGCTGGCCCCACGGCAGCCGGGGCCGAAGCTACGATCCGTCCGATAGGGCCTTTGACGGTATGCAAGGCTGGTTGAAATATTCGGAGATTGCATACGCCGTCAGTGATAATCCCGTTGGTCCGTTTAGGCCGGTAAAGACAATTCTTAAAGGAACCGGCAATAAAGACGACTGGGACTGCTATTCAGCCCACGGGGCGCACATAAAAAAGTTCGGCGGCGAATACTACCTTTACTACTCAAGCACCAATCCTGCCAATACCAGGCCCGATGAAGTTCAGTGCCCGCTGGATACGGTATGGTCACGTTTTGTGGCCGGCCAGCGGATGGGGGTATTGGTTGCTGATTCCATTGAGAATATCGTAAACGGTAAGTTTCGCCGATTCAGCAAAACCCCTGTGCTTACCCCTGACGGTGTAAATACATTCGGCACCGTCAACAATGGTACGGTAACTAAAGGCCCGGAAGGTTTGTACTATATGATCTTCAAGTCCGCACCGCCTGACCTTAGCCACGCCACTACCTGGATAGGCACAGCCAAAACACCGACAGGACCCTTTAAGGTCAAGGCGAACGTTTTTAAGGAACGCCAATACGCGGTGGAAGATCCTTATTTGTGGTACGACAAGAACAGAGATCGTTTTTATGCTCTGGTTAAAGAATTCGGCGAACAGAAATTAGTATCTCAGTTCGGGGCACTGGCGTTGCTTACTTCTAAAGATTGTCTGTCATGGGCTCTGGCTCAACATAACCTAGCAGCGTTGAGAGAGGCCAAGTTTGCCGATGGCAGTAAAATGGACCTTGCCCATATCGAACGGCCACAAGTACTTTTTGACGATAACGGTGAACCGCTGGTTATTTATGCCGCAGCTGCTGTTAATAGTCCATTCGCGGTTGCCAGTCCAGTAGAATCCGGTCGGCCCTGGCACAATTCATTCAATATTCATTTGCCGATTACCCCGGCAAAGGATACTGTGGATGAATAATTAGAATGTAAGTTAATAAGAGGACAATAAAATGAATAGACGTGATTTTTTAAAAGCGGCAACGGCGGCAGGGGTATCTATCACGCTGGGCGGTTGTGCTGAAAGCGTCGGTTTTTCCAGGAAGAAACAAACCAAACCAAACATCGTATTTTTCTTAGTGGATGATATGGGCTGGCAGAATACTTCCGAACCCTTTTACAAAGAAGTTACCCCTCTAAACAAAAAGTACCATACGCCCAACATGGAAGCTCTCGCCGACGAGGGCGTTAAATTCACCCAGGCCTACGCCTATGCCCTCTGTTCGCCAACCCGAGTGAGTCTGATGACCGGTTTAAGCGCCGCTCGCCACAGGGTTACCACCTGGACATTAAAAAAAGACTTCTCTTATGACAGGCCGCATCCGACGTTAAACCCTCCTAAGTGGAACATTAACGGTCTAAGCCCTGTCCCCGACGTAGATGGAACCTGTTATGCCAATACGTTCCCGATGTTCCTGCAAAAAGCCGGTTATAGAACAATACACGTCGGAAAGGCGCATTGGGGCGCACAAGATACACCCGGCTCCGACCCGAAAGCCCTCGGCTTCGATGTCAACATCGCCGGCCACTATGCAGGCGGTGTTGGTTCGCACTACGCCAGAAATAACTTCGGTGATACCAGCGATCCGATTTGGGACCCGCCCGGTCTGGAAGAATACTACGGCAAAGACATGTACCTGACAGAAGTGCTGACCATCGAAGCCAACAAGCAGATGGACAAAGCCGTTGCAGACGGCAAGCCTTTCTACCTGTACATGTCGCATTACGCAACACATGCACCATTTGAAACCGACGATCGCTTTTCAAAAAAATATCAGCATGCAGGTTTAAGCGGTGTCGATTTGGCTTATGCAACGATGATAGAAGGCATGGACAAATCGCTCGGCGACATCCGCGCGAACATCAAACGCCTCGGCATCGAAGATAACACCATAGTTGTATTTATGACAGATAATGGAGCACCGGACGCGACCCCAAGGAATCTGCCGTTAAAAGGCCACAAACTACACTCCTATGAAGGCGGCCCGCGCGTACCAATGATCGTTAAATGGCCCGGCGTTACAAAACCAGATTCTATATGCGAAGATTATATGATCGTCGAAGACATATTCCCGACATTTCTGGAAATGGCTGGCGTAAAGGACTATGACCAGATCGGCGGAAAGATAGACGGCATCAGCTTCGTACCCTTGCTCAAGCAAAAAAAAGGTTATCCCAAAGATCGGCCTCTGTTCTGGCATTTCCCACATAATTACGTTGTCGAACCTTTCAGTGTAATCCGAAAAGGCGATTGGAAACTCATCTATTTTTACACCGATGAGCATTTCGAGTTGTACAACATAAAAGATGACATCGGCGAATCAAATAACCTGGTGGATAGAAATAAGGATACTCTCAGATCTCTCGCTGACGAATTACGCCTCTTTTTAATTGAAGCCAATGCTGATATGCCCATAATTAAATCCACAGAAAAACCGGTACCTTTACCGACAGTTCAGTAAAAGCAAAAATGAAACAAATAATATTGATGTTATCAATCCTGTGAACTTTATATGATGCCCCCGCTATTAAGACCTGGAGATAAAAACCAGGTCTTTTATATTTAGGGATATTTAAAAGCATCTATCGTGTTAGTTATTCATCTGACAACGAATACTAAGACAATTGACAACTTTCTATTTTCGCTTATTTATCAAGATAGAGTTTTTGGGAGGGACAGGGACATTATTCGCTTATGTCCTCGATGTGTTGAGCATAGCAAATTGTCGAGCCACCATTATTCACATGAACCCATCTAACGGTTAATTCATAATCATTACTTTCCGGCCATCTTGTATCGTACCATGTTTCATCTGTTACTCTAACGTGATAAAGAGTGGCGAACCAACCGGACCATACTACTGTATGCCAATTTTGATGAATATGCCCTGCATAATTTGAATCGACATATTTTCTATAACTGTATAGGAAGTTTTTTATTTTCTTGATTTCATTTTCTGAGAAAAGATATTGGTCAGATATCTGAAATCCTATTCGGAACATTGCAATATGTGTCATAATAACTATATTTTCCTTTTTTGGTTTAGAACAATTTTCAATATCGTTTTTAAACCATGGCCACGTGCCACCTGGAAAGTCGTGAAGTTCTCCATCTTCATTACCAGCTTTCCTGGGGGCGAAGTCCGCACATACGAAATGACAATCCTTATAATCGAAGGAAAAATTCTGAAGATATTTACTATCGACAGGAATAGGCGATTTCTGCCAATTCTTAAAAACCTTGGAAAGGCACTGATACTGTTTTTTAAAAACATCACTAAACTCTTTTTCACATCCTGCTTGGATTTCGTTATCACCTATTAAGGGAACATAAGGAATACCCGCATTATTTAAGTTATCGAGTATTTCTTTTGCGATTTCCAAATTTCTATCGCCTCCAGAACCACCCCATGCAATGTCTCCTAACACAATTACTAATTCAATATCCTTACTATCCTTATTATCAATTATCCAGTTAATAGCAGCCTCGAATTTAGTTTTATGTTCTGCGGTCCCATCGATGTGTGGATCAGTAATAATTGCAAATGAAAAAGTTTCACAGTATCCGCGAGAAATAGTCAGCATACCTATAAGTAAAAGTATTAGTACACTTGGAACTGAAGAAATATTTTTCACTTCGTCCATAATTTTTTTAGCCGCGGATTTTCACTGTTCACGCTGATTTCTAATCTCGTAAAGAGATTGCAAAAGACACGAAGAGTTTGCACCAGGATTTACCATTTAACGATTTTGGAAACACTTTTTCTACTTCCAATTCGACAACAATATCAAAATCTCTGCCACATTACAAGAGTCTTAAGCGTTTCGATTTGTCTGGCATTTTCACTTATCCTGCTTGAAATAACCACTTTTATCCTTTATGGAGTATAGTACTTTAAAGCCGAAAAGTAAAGCGAAAAATCATTTATTCCCGGGCAAAAATCCTCACCAGACAGAACAGACCGAACCAACCCAGTTACTGCTGTCACTAATGGCACTACCAATTTCTAACTCTTTTATTTTTATACGTCAATCTGCTAACGTTTTAAAACAATATAGAATACCTGGTTCCATATATCATATTGGTACTCTTTCGTTAGCTACATCTGAACCTTCTTTCACCGCAAGAGAACTGTAAAACCGCTGTCGGACAGTACCGCAACGAAGATTTTCTCTGGTAATATTTGGGGACACTCGTTTTACTTCCTTTCCGAAGTTTGATGCGTTTAGGGGTCGGTAACCGTTTTGCTCGCAGTAGGCTCTTAGCTCTGTCTTAAAATGTTTTTATGGAATTTTCTTGAATTTCGGCGTAAAATACTGTCATAGAGACGCTAAAGTAGTTTAAAATATCCCTAACAGGAGATAGTTGAAAAATGTATAAAAACAAATTGTGCAACACGAAAACAGACATTTGCTTTCTGTTTGTCTTATGCCTGCTGTTCTGTGCGGCCTGCAACGAGGAAAAACCAAGATTCACCGAAGAACAGCTCGCCCAAATGCCCTTGGCGCCGCGCACCGGCCTTCCGGAATCTTCCGGCGGAATCGTCCTTTCGGTGGAAGGTGAGACCATAACCGCCGATGAGATAGTATTGCCCCTGGTTGAGCAGGTAAGGCCAATGGCTCAGCAAAGCAGCTTCGCTGTCTTTTCCCGGCAGCTAAGACCTCAGCTTGAACAACTTCTAATAAACAAAGTCTCAAACATTCTGCTCTACCAGAAGGCCAAAAAGGACCTTGGCGAGCGGTCTGAAGATGCCCTGGAAAAAGCTGTGGAAACGGAAGTGCGAAAATTTATCGCTTCTTTTGAAGGCGATTACGCTAAGGCCGAGCAGGAACTAAGGCGTGAGGGAATGGACTGGCAGAGCTTCAGAGAGAATTGGAAAAAGATGATTCTCAGTCAATCATACATATCATCTAAACTGCCGGAGCCCGAGCCGGTAACTTACAGAGAGCTGATGGACGCTTATAACCAGATTAAGGATGAAGATTTCACGACCGAGGCGACAATACAGTTCCGGCTGATTGATATTCAACCGCACAAGCTCGAATTGTCAAATCCTGACCAGGACAGAATAGGTCTTGCCAAGGGTCTGGCTTACGAAATACTGACAAAATTGAGAAACGGCGAAGACTTCGGTGAACTGGCGAAGCAGTATTCTCACGGACCCTATGCGTTGTTCGGAGGATTGTGGAAACAGCTTAAGCCCGACTCTTTACTCGAGCCGCATGATATTCTTGCCCAAAACTGCGAAAAAATATTAGTCGGTCAAATCGCAGGCCCTATTCAGACAGCCGACCATATCTTCATAATGAAGTTAGAGCAGAAAACACCCAGAAAAGTCGAGCCGTTCGAGAAAGTGCAAGAGCAGCTTGAATCCAGAATACGGTTTGAACGCAGAAAAAAAGCTGTTGACCAAATCAACACAGAAGTCGCACAACAGGCAACTCTGCACAATAAAGAAGAATTTATAACCTTTTGCCTACAGAAACTTTTTCGGATGTGTAACCAATAGTTTGAGTTGCCCAAACGCCTGAAAATTTAACGGGACTAATTGATGCAGATAATAGCACACGGTATAGACCTTGTTGATTTCCCGCGAATAGAAAAGCTGGTGAAAGAACACGGCGAGCGTTTTTTGAACAAAACTTTTACCCCTGCCGAACAGAGCTATGCTGAAGCAAATAGAAACAGTATAGAGAAATTAGCCGGCCGCTTCGCTGCCAAGGAAGCCGTTCTGAAGCTGATAGGAACCGGCTGGCGTGGTAAAATCGCCTGGACGGACATCGATGTGTGGATCAGTAATAATTGCAAATGAAAAAGTTTCACAGTAT
>JBHPEQ010000102.1:0-8798 GCA_042576845.1 Planctomycetota bacterium | reverse complement strand
AATCACTGTAAATATAACACTTTTTCAGCGGTCCGATGAACGCTTGACAAGCGCACATTGCTTCAACTTCCCGTCAGGATAAAGTTTTTCGGGTAGACAAGGAAATAGATACCAGAATTTGATGGAACAGGACCATCAGGCTGACAAGTCACGGAAGGTCTCGGCACCGCCGATCACATTTCCTTTTTCATCCCTCAGTACCGCCGTGCTGATACTAACAGGAATGGTTTGTCCCTTGTTATTGATAATATTGATACTACGGTTGATAATCTCTTTGCCGTTTTTTATGCTATGCTTTAATGCACAAGCGCTCTGACAGATTTCTGCCTGAAAAACATCAAAGCATTTTTGCCCGATGGCCTGCTGGCGTTTTACACCTGTTATCCTCTCAGCAGCGCGATTAAATGAGGTGATTTTCCAATCTCGATCTACGGTGAATATCCCATCAGCTACGCTATCCAGGATTATATCTCTATCTTTACTATAGCATGTTTCAGCCTTGATCCCCTCCCTAATGTATGGAGGCAGGTAGTCTTCGGTGATAATGTTAGTTTCCGCACTTGCAACAGCACCCGCGACGATGGTGCGGAGTTCCTGCACGTTATCGGGAAAACTGTAACCCTTCAGACACTCCAGGAACTCTCCGGAAAAACCTGTAATCTTTTTCCCCGTCCTCTTGCTCTCCTCCTGCAGAAAATGTTCTGCCAATAGGAAGATGTCATCAACCCGTTCCTGAAGCGAGGGAATTCTAATTGAGTTGACCATCAGGTGGTAAAGAAGATCTCTCGAAAAATTGTCCTCATACGCACGACTGGTGAGGTCATGGGTGGAAGAGACAATCATACGAACATCAATATTCCTTACCCTGGCGGAGCTCTCACGGCAGTATTCCCCTGTCTGGATCACCCTTTTTAGCCTCACCTGCATTGCAAGACCAAGGGTATCTATGTGGCTAAGGAATAATGTTCCCTGGTCGGCCTCTTCTAAAATTCCAGATGTTTCCTCGTTTAAGCCGCCCCATGTGCGAGCTTGGCCGAAGAAGAAGGCGGGAAACTTATCAGAATCTTGACTGTCCGCTTCCACCGCGACGAAAGGTTTGTCCGCTCTCGGGCTAGTCTGATGAATAGCCCTGGCAAGGGCTTCTTTCCCGGTTCCCCTCTCCCCCCATATAAAGATGCTCAGGTCACTGGACGCAATCTTTTCGGCCTGGTGGAAAAGCCGGATCATTGCCGGGTCCTGCGTGTGGAAATGCTCGAATGCCGCTTCATGCCCGAGAGCTCTTCGAGTCAGCTGGCGTGGAAGCTGGTCGATGGTTTGATGAAGAACCCTTTGTTCTATTGCGTTATCGAGCACTTCCAGCAGCTTCTCGTCATCCACCGGTTTGATAAGATAATCGAAGACACCGAGCTTCATGGCGTTAACTGCAAGGTTAACATCACCGACGCCTGTCAAGACTACTACGGGAATATACAATCCTTTCCCTCGCATATCGCTGAGGATATCTATGCCGCTCACATTAGGCATGTCCATGTCCAGCAAGATGAGGTCGAAGGCCTCCCGATCCAGCAGGCCGGGCACCTCTTTGGAATCGTTCACCACAACAATGTCGAACAGACCTGTCTGTGAAAGGAAGACCTTGAGATAATTGGTTACCGCAACATCATCATCTATGATAAGAATCTTCTTCATCTTCACTGCTTTCTCTTAGCAGACGCATGTCCCCTTGTTTCGGTGGGTATCCTGATTGTGAATTTGGCACCTTCCCTGGGTTTACTGGTAACGGAAATGTTTCCACCATGCTCCTCAATTATCCGGTAGGCGATAGATAAACCGAGACCAGTACCGCCCTTAGACCTTTTGGTGGTAAAGAAAGGATCACAAATTTGCCTCATGGTCTTTTGGTTCATTCCAATACCGTTATCCTCAACCTTCACTATTAGGTCCTTACCATCGGTCTTTGTTCCGATGGTAATCAGGCCCTTTATGCCGTCGTGCATGGCCTGGCTGGCATTAACTATCAGATTAACGAGGACCTGTTCAATTTTCTGTGAGTTTCCGATAAAGGTAGGCAGATTTTCTGCCAAATCCAACTGGATGTCGGCTCTTTTGTGCACTTCATTGTAAACAAGTCTGACGCTAGCCTCGATTAGGGTGTTTATGTCAACATTGTCCACCAACAGCCCCTCGTCCTTCTTGGTAAAGCTTCGAAGACCTTCCACAATTCCCTTTATTCTCTCAGAGCCGCTGGCCATATCATTCACCAAGACCATGATGTGATCACGCAGGAAATCGTACTTGAGTTTAGCAATCTTC
Source organism: Planctomycetota bacterium (assembly GCA_042576845.1). Taxonomy (GTDB): domain Bacteria; phylum Planctomycetota; class Phycisphaerae; order Sedimentisphaerales; family Anaerobacaceae; genus JBHPEQ01. The sequence continues at coordinate 6,485 of JBHPEQ010000102.1, read as the reverse complement.
AGGTCCGGATGTGATTTGTGGTACTCGTCAACAATGGGCAGCATATCTTCCAGAGACTGCTTGACAATCTTTATGTTACCCCGGATAAACTGGTTGGGATTGTTGATCTCGTGGCCTATACCGCTGACCAGTTGCCCCAGCGAAGCCAGCTTGTCCGCTTGCTGAAGCTGCTGATCGTACGTCTTCTCCAGGGTAATGTCACGATAGAACTCCAGTATGCCGTCCACCTCCTGATCCTGGTTATAAACGGGCAAAGCGTGTACCTGCATGTATCGGTCATCGCGTTTCAGGGTGAGCGTAACGGGCGTTTTGTCCCGGAGGATTCGGGCCAAACGACAATCTTCACAGGGTTGGTTTCTGTCGAAAAAGGTACTGTAACAAAAAGCGCCGGGTTCAACGTTTTCCTGGTTGGTCATAACGATCTTGCGGTTTTTGTCTATCAGAACCACTTCATCTGGGATGGCCTTGAACATGGTTTCCAGTCGAACCTTAGCTTCTTGCCAGCCCTGGCTAACCCTGTATAGGGAGGAGTTCACAACGCTGAGATTGTTTTTCTGCTCCTTGAGTTCATTGGTTCTGGCAGCGATCTCAGATTTCAGTTCCCGCAAGCGCTGGTTGTAATCCGCCTTCTCTGCCTGCATAAGGTTTATTTTATCTCTCAGTTCCTTGCGCTCAAGAGCGAGAATAAGTGTTCTGCCAATCTCATCCAGCATCTTTTGCTCTTCGGGAAGTATCTCGTGTTTATCGTCCAGGTAACCAACTCGGATCTCACCCTTGTCCTGTTTTCCCACCGTGAGCGTAACCGATATGAAATTGTCTGAAGAAGGTTTCTGGCCGTACTCCACCCCCTCGTAAACCGAATAAACCACAACCTCTTCGGGATAGAGCATACCGGGGCTGAGGTATTGGGGAAGATTAGTAAAGAACTCGTCAATGGAGCTGGACACCTCAATCCATTCGGTCGCTCGGTAGAGGCAGGCCAGTTCCTTGATTCTTTCATCCTTCTCCCATTCAGCCTCCTTGCTCAAGCCTTCAAGCCTATTGCCAAAGAAGAGGAAGATCTCACCACTTTCAGTATCCGCATAACCAGCCTTCAACGGCATGGACCGCGAGTTTTCGGCTGTCAGAGTACAAAGGGCGATGCTTCGGACACCTTCACGGGCCTGTGCCATTGCAGACCTGAAGGTCCTCAGAGAGGAGGAAGTAAGAACATCATTCAGACACTTTTTCTTGAGGGAATATTCTTCGTGGAAGTAGTCTTTGTTGAAGAGCTGGTTCACGTGGAGCATGTGTTCTTCATTATCCACTACCAGCAAGTAGTCGAAGTTGCTTTCCATGAAGGCGTAAACACTTTCACGCTTGAGCATATCAAAGATCCTTTCTAAAAACCAGCCTGCGCCTGAGAAACCAATCCTTGCCCAGACCTTTTATATCATCAACATCTGACTCTGAACCTATCAGTACCTACATCCCTGATCTCTTTCTTGTACTTTTCCCCATGGGTCAGTGGCGGCTGAATCGAGCCCGTACGGACACCAGTATCAGCGGCAACCAGACGCATTTTGCTTTCATCAAGGTCGCGTCCCTGACCGGTATTCCAGTAGAAGCGGCTCATCGTGCCTAGTTTATCCTGAATGATACCCTGAATTTCCCTGGACGTATCTTGGGCTGTCTCGATGCCGAACTCCGCGGCAAGAGTCCGGAGTACTTCCCTTCCGGAAATGCCGGCAGGCGGTTCAACCGCCCGGCAAAATTCGACAACCTTGCCTTCAAAGTTACACCTTGTTCCGCTAGTTTCCAGGTATGTGGAGCCAGGCAGTACCACATCGGCGTATTGGGTAGTTTCGGTGCTGATCCAGTCCATTGCCGCCAGAAACTCTATGTTCTGGAACCAGCAGCCGGTATGTCCCCAATCCATGGGGTCTTCTCCTATCACCAGCGCCGCCCTGATCTTGCCATCGGCCAGTAGCTTCCGCAATTCCGCATGACTTCCGGCTCCGGTAAATTTACCGGTGATAAAAACTCTGCCGGGGCCAAATACAGGATCAGCACCCATTATCTCCAAGCCGGCGCTGTTGGAAATGGTTCGCGGCAGAAGAAGATTTGCTTCCAAGTCCTCAGCCCTCAACAACACGACGAAGTTGGCAAGTGTCTCCATGTCTCCAGGTGCCTGGTCCTGTTGACGATCGGGGCTGTGTATGAAAACTATCTTCCGGGCATTACGAATAATCTCAGCGGCTCTACGGATGCTCCCCACATCAACTCCAGACAGATGGGATATCTTCTTTATCTGGAAATCCCTGCTTGCCAAAAACTCCTTGGCCCCCGGTATCTTTTTCACAATGCCTGGCTTGAAGTAACCTTCATCCAGCAGAACCTGCATTATTCCGTTCCACAGGATTGTTGCTCTTCCTCGCATAGGATCCATTGCCAGTGATGAGAGAAGCTGGTCTGTCGTACTGAGCGTGGAATTTGTAACCACAAGCTTGGCTCCCGCTTTTACCGCCTGTATTACCTCCACGGCAAGGATCAGGTGATCTAACTCCATCGAGGTGTTATTGCAAATTATTAGATCAGCATCCTTGATGCAAGATCTATCGGCAGTCGAGGCGGTGTATCCAAAGGATTTATCCAGGACCCCGGCTTCCTTGCCAGTGCCTAGAATCGAAAGCGAAGCGATATTGTTTGTTCCGAAACCTTCTCTGGCTATTCTCCCGGCAAGGTACAGTTCTTCGTTTGTAAGCTCAGGAGATACAAATACAGCGACCTTATCGGAGCCGTGCCTTTTAGCGAGCTTGGTCATTTGGTCGACGATAAGTTGCTGGGCCTCGTGCATCCGGGTAATACGCCTTTCGCTGTCACTGCGAATCTCCGGCGAAGTGATTCTCCTTTGTTTTATAAAGAGTTCGTGTCCAAACCGTCCGTACCGGCAGAGGTATTCCCCCGGAACCCCGGAGGGCCCGATATAATAGCGGTTATCACCAAACTTCTTTACCGTAATTGAACAGGCCAGAGAGCAGAAACCGCAGTTCGTCTGTACATCATCCGTGTAGAGAGACGCTCGACCGGGGAAGGGATATTTCATAGTAAGCGCCCCGGTGGGACAAGAATCGACGCAGTTGCCGCAACTGACGCAGCTTGTTTCTACCAGTGGATCGTTCATCGCCGGTCTCATTTCCGTCTTGAATCCCCGTCCCACCAGCCCTAGGGCCGATATGGGCAGTACTTTAGCGCAGGTCCGAATACATCTGGCACAGAGAACACATTTGTTGGGATCATAGACAATGTAGGGATGCCTCTCGTCGACCTTGTGCTTGCGAACGTAACCCTTAAATTTATCCATGTCCACGCCGTATTGCTCGGCGTAAAGTCTCAGGTCACAGTCTTCGAACCTGACGCAGCCGCAGGAAAGGCACCGCTGGCATTCGTGCACGTTATCCTCATACTCGAAGCCGGTCGTAACTTCCGTGAAGTTGCCCCTGCGCGATTGTACCTCAAGCATGTGCACCTCGTGACGCGGACTCTCCTTCACATCACCTAACTCGGTCTGGCCCGGCTTGCTCCAGAACTCCTTTTGAACAGCAAACGGATTCGACGAAATCTTCTTACCGGTCAGGTAGACGTGGATGGCCCACGCCGATACTTGGCCGTCCCTTACGGCGTTAATGACAACTGTCGGACCATCATCGGCCGCATCACCGCCCGCAAATATGCCCTTTATGTTGGTCTTCATGGTTTTGGGATCGACCACAATGGTGCTCCACTTTGTAACCTTCAACTCTTTCCCGTCTACTTCGGTCAAAGCCTCAAGTACGGGAGCCTGTCCTATAGCCGACACCGCCATCAGGCACGGCAGTTCAAACTCTGAATCCTCCAAGGGAACCGGCCGACGCCTGCCTGATTCGTCCAGATCGCCCAGTTTCATTCGGATGCAACGCAGTGCCTTGAGCTTTCTCCTTTCGGCAACAATACCAACGGGCGTGGCCAACTCCATGATCTCGATGCCCTCCTCGAGGCAATCCTCAATCTCCATCTCATCGGCTGGCATCTCCGCCTTGGTCCGTCGGTAAAGAATTATCACCTTCTCGGCGCCGAGTCGCCAGGCGGTTCGCGCCGCGTCCATGGCGGTGTTGCCACCGCCTACGACCACAATCGTACCAGATAGTGGCTCTGGATTCTCAGTTTTTTCTCGGAGGAATTTCGTTCCTGCTACAATACCTTCGGTATCAAACTCGCCCTCGACCCTCATGGGCTTACTTCCCCAGGCGCCTGTCCCAATGAAGACCGCATCGTGCTTTTCCCTGAGCTGGTCCAGCGTGATATCCTTGCCAACGGTTACGCCATATTTGATCTCGGCGCCAGTTCTGCAGATGTATTCAACCTCCGCATCCAGCACCTCATCCGGAAGTCTGTATGTGGGAATGCCGTAGCGAAGCATGCCTCCGGAACGTTCCTGTGCCTCATATATTATCGGCTTGTGACCCTTCCTTCCCAAGAACCATGCGGCGGTTAGTCCTGCCGGACCTGCCCCAATGATCCCCACCGACTTGCCAGTCGGAGGATCGCACTCAGGCCTGCCATCATATATGCCTGGAGCATCGGTGACAAACCGTTTGATGGCATTTATACTTACCGGCTTATCCACATCGCTCCGACGACAGGGAACCTCGCATTTACGCACGCATATCCTGCTGCAGATTGCCGGCAGCGGATTAGCTTCCCGGATTAGATCCACCGCCTTTCGGTAATGCCCCATGGACGAAAGGGCTATATAGCCCTGGGTATCGACACTGGCCGGACACCCCTCTCTGCACGGAGATATGCAGTCTGCGTAGTGGTTTGAGAGAAGCAGTTCCAAAGCCGTTTTCCTGGAAGCAAGAATCTGCTCATTGCGGGTTTCTATCTCCATACCCGGGGCGATCTTGGTTGCGCATGACGGCACCAAGTTAGGACGTCCCTTCACCTGCACTACGCACAGGAAGCAGGATCCGTACGGTTCCAGCTCCGGTGAATAACAGAGAGTCGGGATATCGTCCAGCTCGTTTTCCCTGACAACCTCAAGTATTGTTTTTTCCGGAGCGGCCTCAATTTCCTGCCCATTGATCTTTATTGTTACGTTTTCCATAGACTCTCTTCTCAACTCTTGTATACAGCATCAAAGTTGCAACTGGTTATACACTTGCCGCACTTAACACAGATCGAATTATCTATTACATGTTCCTTTTTACTTTCGCCGCTGATTGCCCCTACGGGGCAGTTCTTGGCACAGACAGTACAGCCCGTGCATTTCTCTATATCAATGTGGAATTCTACCAGAGCCGAGCAACTCGCGGCGGGACAGTGCAGTTCACTTATATGAGCATCATACTCTTCACGATAATACCGGATGGTAGTGAGAACCGGATTGGGAGCCGTTTGACCCAGACCACAGAGGCTTGCCTCCTTAATCTGTTCCCCGAGATTTGCCAGCTTTTCGATATCGCCCATTTCTCCTTCACCTTTGGTGATCCTGATGAGGATCTCAAGCATTCTGAGCGTTCCTATACGGCAAAAGGTACATTTCCCGCAGGATTCCTTCTGTGTGAAGTCCAGAAAAAATCTGGCCATTTCCACCATACAGATGGAGTCATCAAGAACTACCAGGCCACCGGAACCCATGATGGCTCCGGTGACGGGTATGGACTCGAAGTCTACAGGAGTGTCGGCCTTCTCGGCTGGGATACAACCACCCGAAGGTCCGCCCATCTGCACGGCCTTGAACTCCCTGCCATCCTTGATTCCTCCGCCAATCTTAAAGACCAGGTCATGCACAGTAGTGCCCATTGGTACTTCGGCAAGCCCACCGTGAACAACCTTTCCCGCCAGGGCGAAAACCTTGGTGCCCTTGCTCTTCTCGGTTCCGTATGCGGCATAGGCCTTGGCACCGTTATTTATTATCCACGGAACATTCGCGTAGGTTTCAACATTGTTGTTGTTCGTCGGCTTCTGCCAGAGTCCCTTCTCCGCAGGGAAAGGAGGCCTGATCCTCGGCATGCCCCGCTTTCCCTCGATTGACGCAAAGAGCGCTGTCTCCTCTCCACATACGAAAGCGCCGGCTCCCTGTTTGATCTTCACGTCGAAATCGAAACCAGAGCCCAGAATATTCTCACCCAGGTAGCCTTTCTGCCTGGCGGTCTGGATGGCAATGTTCAGCCTGCGAATCGCCATAGGGTACTCCGCACGGCAATAGATGTGACCGAACGAAGAGCCTATCGCCTTACCGCAGATGATCATACCCTCCAGCACCGCATGGGGATCTCCCTCGAGCACCGACCGATCCATGAAGGCACCGGGGTCGCCCTCATCCGCGTTGCATACCACGTACTTTGTGTCGCTCTTATTATCAGCGGCGAAGGACCACTTGAGCCCTGTTGGGAACCCCGCGCCTCCGCGTCCCCTGAGACCGGACTCCTTTATCTGTTGGATGATCTCCTGTGGTGTCATCT
>JBHPEQ010000101.1:0-9010 GCA_042576845.1 Planctomycetota bacterium | reverse complement strand
CGCACATGGGATGAGAACTGCTTGAGCAGCTTAAGGTCGGAAAAACAAAGACCTGTCGCCTCGACCCTGCCTAAAATCTGATGCCGGCCCGGCTGCGGAACAAATTTTTCTCGATCCAACACCAGCTCGTCCGGCCCTACTAATTGCACCGCATATTGTGTTTTCGCTAAATTCGCCATATTTTCTTATGTGCCCTTTTCAATTCCCATTGGGCGTTTTTTGCTCACTATAGCACTTCAGACAAGTATCCAAACCCTGCCCCTGTTCGTCAAGATTATTATGGATTTTTTGCGGAATGTCACTTCATAAGAACCCTCTGACAGCATCCTGTAGACCCGCTAACAAAGGTCTTAGCTTCGAGACTTCCCGGTCTCGGCCCTGCTGTAACCTATGCCTTTAATAATTAAGCAGCTCCAGCAAAAGGAAAAAGTATAAGTGTCATTTTTCACCGACGAGCAAACAATTTGCTTGATAGATTGAACAAAAAACTTTATAATAATGTCACTTTTATTGGCCTATGCTGCAAAGGAAAAACTCGCCGATTCTTTCGACTATACGGTATTGATGGTCCCGAGACCTGAGTTTGTAGCTGCTTCGGTTAAAAAATCCGCAGATGGTGGAATCATAAACATATTTGCCGGACACTCAAATGAACGCAAGCTTAGTTTAAACAAGGGCTTATGAAAATAAACCACGATTTGACGCTAATGAAAGCAAACCCAAAACAAACCCAATTCAAACCCAATTTCAAACCAAGCGTTTAGCTCTCCGTAAGGAGTCCTTAGGACTGCCACAGGTATAAGTATGGACAAAACGGTCAGTTTGAGTTAATAAATAATGACGAAATTCTATGGTACGAAGGAAAAGAACAAAAAGGAAAAAGGGCAAAATACTCTTTAAGCGAGGCGGCTCGAAAAAATCAAAGCGGCGCAGCTTCGATTTTAAGCCCGTCCTGAAAAAGACATTTGCCGTCCTGGCAGTAGTCGCTGTTCCTGCAGCGGTTGTGATTGGATTCTTTTATCTGGAAAATCATGTCGAACAAACAGTGCCGTTATCTGAGAAGGTCGGAACGCTGGAGATGGTAAATCCGCCGGATTGGGTTAATGAGGCGCTCAAGGAGAAGATTTACGGGGCAGCTACGGCAAACGGCGAGGATTTAAGACTTGATGAAGATGCTGCCCGGTCGGTGCAGAGTAATCTGGAGGAAAGGGTTCTCTGGCTGGATGCGGTAACCGTCCAGATTACCGGCGAGAGTATCCGTATCCATGCGCTATGGCGAAAGCCGATGGCGATGGTCAAAATCGGTTTGCAGAAATTTTATGTTGATGCCGAGCTGTTTGTGCTCGATTATATCCCTGTGCCGGAACTTCCGATTGTGGAAGTTAAGGGGCTTTCTTCGAAGGCACAAATTCCCCAGCCCGGCAGCATCTTCCAGCATGCCGACCTGGCGGCGGCGGTGGAGATACTCTTGCGGTTCGATAAAATGGATGAGCTCGTAACTGCCGACAATCCGCTGTTATACGAGATAGCAAGCATCGATGTGAGCAATTTCAACGGACGGTATAATACAGAGTATCCGCATATTATCCTTTATGCCAAAGACAGAACGGAGATTATCTGGGGTGCGGAACTCGGCACCTGGCATCGATACCTGGAAGCGCCGGACGAGGAAAAGCTGGCTAAGCTGTACCTGCACTATGAACAATACGGCTCTTTGATGAATAACGTAAAATTCATCAATCTGCGTGTGCCGCAGGAGGATGTTCCGCGTCCGACCGATAGATATTAGAAGGGCGTTCGTTTAATGCGGCAGATAGTTCCACATAACGATAGGGAATTTGCAATTCTGTGCAGATTGCTTTGAATTTTTTTACGACTGTTTCGCTTAGCTTGCTTTGAAATTCGGCGTTACCTTTACAGAAGAAAATTCTGCAGCCGGCAAATCGATTCTCGTGGATTGAGCATTTACCGTTTATGTTATAGGGACAAACAGATGTTCTCATCGGCTTTAGTTCGGCGCCGATTTTTGCATTCAGATAAATCAATTCGGGCGTGGTAACAAACAGGCGGTGGTCGAATTCGGCAAAATTACAGCACGCCCCGCAGGCATTGCATTGTTCGGTTTCTGAGGTGTTGTTTTTGTTCTGCATATCGAGCCAGTTGTAGACCTCGGCCACTTTTTTGGTGAGCTGCTCTTTATGCATCATCAGACCACCATTGTTTGTTTGTCTTTATTTTTTCGATATCTTCGCAAGTATATAATCTGCCGTGATTGACACCGGGACATTTTTGTGCCGCCCCGTTCCAGTCTGCAGTACTCTTAAGATTGCCGGGCCAGAAGGGCCAGTTCCTGCACTGGCTCGGCCGGACCGGGTAAACAGAACATCTTTTCCGGCCTTCGATTTGCTGCAGAAAAATACAATCTTTTGTGTCTGGCTGCTCTATGATGGTAGAGCGAAAGCCCACTCGCTTTAAGTATTTGCGGCGCAGCTCTGCGACAGAGATTTTAAGAAAGTCAGCTATTAATTCTATCTCCCGCTTTGTAACCCAGATATAGCCCTCCTCCGGCCCGGAGCAGCACCTACCGCACTTCTGACACTCAAAATGCAAACCAGCACCATACCACGGGATTTTATTTTTATTTGCCACAGAGGTCACAGCACCGTAAGGCGTCCCATAGGAAAGAACACAGAGAATATAATTTATATTTTTGTTTTTTTTAATTTCTGCTCTTGCGGAATGACGCTCTTTTTACCATTTGAGGACTGCTCCGGTGTCTGCGGAGGTGGCCATAGCAGCGTATTTTGCAAGGCAGCCCTTTGTTATTCTCGGTTTGGGCGGTTTCCATTGTTCTCTTCGGGCCTCGAGTTCTTCTTCGGAGATTTTCACATTTATTTTGTTGGCAGGGATGTCTATTTCTATAACGTCTCCCACCCTTAGCAGGCCAATTGGTCCGCCGACAGCGGCTTCGGGGCTGATGTGTCCGATACAGGCGCCTCTTGTTCCGCCGGAAAATCTGCCGTCTGTAATCAAGGCAACCGAATCGCCCAGGCCGGCGCCCATAATGTAGCTTGTCGGGGTCAGCATTTCCTGCATACCCGGTCCGCCCTTCGGGCCTTCTCGTCGGATTACGACAACATCACCGGCTTTGACTTTGCCTGCGAGGATACCTTCGCAGGCGTCCTGCTGGCTTTCGAAGATGACGGCTGGGCCTGTGTGCGTCAACATCTTCTCGGTAACGCCTGCGGTTTTGACAACGCATCCTTTCGGAGCGAGGTTTCCGGTAAGAATAGACAGGCCGCCGGTTTTTGAGTATGCATTATCGAGTGAACGGATGACTTCGGCGTTGTTGATTTTGGCCTTGGTGATATTTTCGCCCAATGTTCTGCCGGTAACGGTCGGGCAGTCGGTGTTCAGCAGATTGGGGACATTGCTGATTTCGTTAAGTATGGCGCTTATACCGCCGGCGGCATCGACGTCTTCGATGTGCCACTCACTTGATGGCGAGACCTTGCAGATGTTCGGACACTTAGCGCTGATTGAGTTTATTCGCTGGAGGTTATAATCGATGCCTGCTTCATTTGCAAGTGCCAGCGTATGCAGCACTGTATTGGTCGAGCCGCCCATAGCCATATCCAGAGCAAGGGCGTTGTCGAGAGATTTTTCGCTGATAATATCAAGCGGTTTTATGTTCTTTTCGATGAGCGTTAGTATCTGTTTGCCGGCGGCTTTATAAAGCTTTTCTCTCTTCGGGTCGACAGCCAGGATGGTCCCATTGCCGGGCAGAGCTATTCCGATTGCCTCACAAAGACAGTTCATAGAATTTGCGGTGAACATTCCTGAACAGCTTCCCTCAGTGGGGCAGCCAGCACATTCGAGCTGTGTTAATTGCTTTTCGCTGATTTTTCCTGCATTGAACTCTGCGACGCCCTCGAAAATACTGATAAGGTCGACGGTCTTTTCGTCTTTGGTTTTTCCGGCTTTCATAGGTCCGCCAGAGACGAAGATAGTGGGGATATTCAACCTGACGGCTGCCATCAGCATACCGGGAATAATCTTATCGCAGTTCGGGATACAGATGAGCCCGTCAAAACAATGTGCACTTACCATCGTTTCAACGGAATCTGCAATAATTTCGCGTGAGGCCAGCGAGTATTTCATCCCCGTATGTCCCATAGCGATGCCGTCGCAGACGGCGATTGTGTTGAATTCGAAGGCCGTGCCGCCTGCTTTCTGGACAGCTTTTTTGACGGTTCTGCCTACGCTGTTCAGATGAACGTGTCCGGGGACTATTTCGCAGAAGCTGTTTGCGATACCGATGAACGGCCTGTTTATATCTTTATCTGTAAGTCCGCAGGCACGAAGCAAACCTCTGTGAGGAGCCCGCTGAAAACCCTTTTTGACGGTATCGCTTCTCATAAATCTATCCTTTCGAAAAATGGGTTTAGGTAAGCGTCTAAAAATCCGAAGAATAGATTGTAACTGCTGATTAAGTACAAATAAAGAAAAAACGGTTGTTTTTTGGGTAAGTGTATGTATAATTAAGGTAAGTATTTAAGCGAAATTGATAAACTTTTGGGAGATAAGCTATGCCTTCGAAGAAGCTTTTTAATCTGTTAATAAGTATTTTAATTTGTTTGCTGGTTCTGACATGTGGTTGTGGCAAGCCGGGCGCTGTTAATGTTGCTCAGGTCCCGGAAAAGCCGGTTTCGCAGCAGATTGAGGCCGTTGCCGAGAAACCACAGGAACAGGTAGTAGAGGTTATCGAAGTGCAGGTGGACGAACAGCCGCCCGAAAAAGTCCCCGCTTCGGCTGCCGATTTGGCATTAAAATTCTCGGTTGGCGATACCGCTGTTTATAAAGTCAAAAGAGAGTTCATGCAGGAAGTTAAATGGGAAGGTTTCGTACCCGAAGAAAATAGTTTCAAGGACCAGCGTAACTATCACGAAATCGAAATGAAATTCACACGGCGGATACAGAGTTTCCTGGATTCCGGTGCTGCTGTTGCGAAGATTACAATTGAAGAGCTCAAATTCCGAACTATGACTAGAAACCGTGTTGAGGTGGACTTTGACAGCTCCACGGCAGAGGCCGGCGATAAACTGTTAAATTTAATTGGACAAACTTACACCATTTCAATCAAGCCGGACGGAAAGGTTTCTCTTATCGATACCAGCACAGCAATATCTGCGGTACGTGATAGTTCATTACAGTCCAAAAGAGCTCGTTCACTTCTTGACCCCGATGCGATAAAAGGGCGCCATGCAGTTCTGGAGCTGCCGGCAGCAGATAAAAATCCTTTAGAGTTAACAGAGAAGTGGTCTAATCTAAAAACTTTTACTTTCGGTCTGCTGGGGCCGCAGGTATACGAGAGGATTTATACACTGGAAGAAATCAAAGCCGAAAAAGACGGAGGCGTTGCGGTTGTTTCAATGGATGCTATTCCAAGCGCGGTAAAGACCGAGGAATTCTACGAAAAACAAAAAGCGGGAAATTTCTCCGAATTGTTCGATAACACGCAGACATACACCGGTCAGCTTGAACTGGATTTAAAAACCGGTGAGATTGAAAAGTATAATGAAAAAATGAATTCTGAATGGTTCACAATTATACCACAGAAAGAAGAGGGACAGGACGCAACTATTTTGATAATGAATGCAACTTATGACTATAATCTGGAGAGGATTAATTAATCTTATTGCGGAAAGTTATGGTTTAAAACAGGATTATGTGAGCGAGAGATTTTGAAAGTGTATAATTAAGGACGCCGAAATGAGAACTTCATTATGTCTTGTATTTGTTTTCTGTGCGGTTGTTATCACCGGCTGTGAGGCGATTCCGGAGAAAAAAGAAATTGCAGCGGCCCCCAGCGAAGTTTCGGAAAACGAAAATATCCTGCTGGTTGTGAACTTCGAGGAGGACACACCGCTGCGCTACAAGTTTGTCTGTCGCAGAGATATTAGAGTTACCTGGGGCGATGGTGATACAAGTTCCGACTCGGCTTCGAAGAATACAAAAAGATACTATGAAGAAGTTGAGATGGTTTTCAGTTACATTCCCGTTGAAATAAAACCTTACGGCCTTTCCACCATCAGGGCCAAATGTGAGTCAGTCCGTCTTAAACGCGACTATGGTCAGTCCGGAAGACAAGCCGACGCCATAATGCACCTGAAGGCCGAATCTGCTGAATTGAAAGTGGACCCGAGGGGAAAAATTGAGGACTATTCTCAATTGAGAAAGCTCGCATACAAGCTCGGCGAAAATGCTTTTCGTCAGAACACCAGCCAGGGCAGAATCAAAGAGCCAGATATGATAGGTGATTTTCTTGTCACTCAGTGGTTTCTGTGGGACGCTGTCTCCAGCATAAAAAATCCTGCTGAGGGTGTGCAGGAAGGACAGAGCTGGCAGTCTCAGCTTTCAGTCCCTCTTCCGATAATGCTCAGGGCAGCCAGGGATGTAACCTACCGGCTGGCGGAAATTCGGCAAAGCGAAAAAGGCCGGCTCGCAGTAATACGCAGTTCCTACACGGCGGCTGACTCCGTTGCGGGCAGTTGGCCTTTACCGTATTCGGGCCCTTTCAGGATAAGCGGCCCGTTCGGCCTTTATAGAAATTATGAGGTTCTCGATTTGAAAGGCAGCGGCGAGCAGATTTTTAATATCGATGAAGGCAGAATAGAAACGGACAGACAAAATTACACCGTGCAAGTAAAGGCCTTTTTCCCGATGCCTCTCGGAGACGGCAAAAAGGTGAACCCCCACATCAACATAAGGCAAAGAATTACTATGGAGTATCTGGACAGCGGAAATGCGGAGAAAAAATAAAGTCGAAAAGAACGAAGTTCAAGATCAGCTCCAAAATCGATAAGCTACAAGCAAACCCGGAGGTAACGGCAGTTGGAAAACAAAAATCTATGGGCTCCCTGGCGGATAAATTATGTTCAGAGCTGTAACGACGGCAGCGAGTGTTTTATTTGTCACGATTTGCGGAACACGGAGGAGGACGACGAAAACCTGGTGCTCTGGCGAACGGACAAAAGCATCGTAGTATTAAATCGCTACCCGTATAACAACGGCCATTTGCTGATAGCGCCGGCCAGACATATTGCAACGCTGGAGCAGGCGGGCGACGACGAGCTCCTGGAGATGATTAAGCTTGTAAGCGATGCTCAAAAGGCGCTGTCTTTGGCAATCAGCCCTCACGGGTTTAATGTGGGGATGAATTTCGGGCGGTGTGCAGGAGCCGGCCTGCCTGGGCATTTGCATATTCATTTAGTGCCCCGATGGGACGGCGATACGAATTTTATGAATGTCTGCTCCGATACCAATGTTATAAGTCAGAGCTTGACCGAGCTTCTTGAGATATTGAAAAAGGTCAGCGCAGAGAATAATCTTCCCGATTTATAATATATGAATTCTACTTTTTCCTTTTGTTATCTTCCCTGGCGGTTATACACTTTCCGGTTTTTGCGTCTCCGGCAGCTTTAGAGCTGTCTTTTCCCTTTTTGGCCGTAGAGTGTTCTTCCATATATAAACTTGCATGAAGCTGTGTAGGGGTTCGGTATCGCATCGCTATTATTCTTCTTGTGAACGATATTTTTCTGACTGCCTGAAGGATTCGCGTCCGTATCGAATCCCTTCAACAATATTGCCTAACAATAATTTTATCAAACGGTCAAGTTCGGTTCCGCTTTTATAATCTGCCTGGGCAATAAAATTCACTCTTTCGGCTTTTAATAACTCTTTGCAGATTTTCTTGCCGTGGGAACTATGGGCTTTATAAACAGCAATAGCATACCCGCCGTTTTTTCTGATTACCGTCATACACGGAACATCGGTCAGCCCGTCGCCGATATACAGGATGTTTTGAAATGGTATAGGCCGCAAAGGCATAGGCATATGTAGATTGATGTTTTCACTCAGGTTTTCTTTGCCTTTATTAATTCTGAAAATGAACTGGGTTTTTAAGGTGTCGTTCACTATCACATTCGGGAAAGTTGCAGCCCCGTATTCATCGTAATAATATTCTGAAGCGAATACCTTATAAAAATATTTAGCTATGCTCGCCCCTGTTATTATTTCCTTTAGGCCGGATGAAATTACGTAATGCCTAAGCTCTATGTCCCGCTCAAATTGCTTTTTAACATAATTATTTATTCTTTCAAAATAAGTTTTGACGCCCGGGAAGTAATTAATGTTTTTAGCCAGTTCTTTTAATATTTCAGCGGTAACCGGGAAATGCCTGGATTTGGACTTTTCAAGCATCAGGCGCATATAAGCCACAATTCCTTCGCCGTTTGTTCGCTTTGACTCTTCGTTGACCTGTTCCCAGAACTTCTTTCCGTCCTTGATGCCGATTTCCGGTAAGATTGTGTATTCCTGCATCGGCTGCGGGGTCAGCGTGCCGTCAAAATCATAAACAACTGCAATAACATTGTGCTTAAACGCTTTGCTCATACTAAACAACCACGTGTTTTGCTGATTGGGTTAACAGTGCAGACATTATCCGTCTTTTGGTTGATTAGTCAAATGCCATTTTTCGAAAAGCCCCACCCACAGGTGGCATAAAAACCCCTTGTTCGATATCCCCTTTTTTCCACTTTTCACTTCCCCATCAGCCAGTAGTTGCAGAATATCTTCAAATCATTCGCATCAACCGCATCCGAAAAATCCAAATCCACGCCGTTGCAGTTTTCTATCTCTCCACAATTCGTATTCTCCCAGCGGTTAGCAAAATATGAATAGTCAATAAAATCAACCCCATCCGGACATAAAAAATCAGCCAGGGGATAAAATTCCCAAGTCAGCTTCGGATAATTTACCCCGTCGACACACATCCGCCAATTATCTTCTTCACCATTACCATCTTCACCCACAAAATCCCAGCTCGATTCTGTAAACGTGCTCTCCTTCTGCATATCGACCGTACTTAAAGGCGTTCCTATACCATTTCAAAACATCCTGTATATCGGCGACGGGAAGACCCATGTTCCGTGTTTGTCGGTTATCATAA
>JBHPEQ010000100.1:0-9099 GCA_042576845.1 Planctomycetota bacterium | reverse complement strand
CTATACAATATATCCCGACGGCGTAGGTGTGCGAAATCTGCTGCCGGCAGCAGGCGGCTGGCAGGAAACGATTTTCTTCAATGCGCCGGGGACTCGGCCTGAAGACAATTGTGAACTGGAGGCCATCACGTTAGTAAATCTGGAAGGTAAAAGTCGCAGTTACTCGTGGGAAGACGGGTTCCCAAAATTCGACCTGCCAAAACCAATAATACAAATGACCAATATCAAGGCCGACTACAAACCCTTTATGGTTTTCAAGCCCGGCTCCGGAGTGGGGGTTTTCAGCGGTGAAGTTCGGCCTGAGTATTCGCATTTCCCGTGGTGGAACCACTGGCCGGTAGCTCAGGTTATCTCAGATGGAAGATATGCCCAAGCACCGGACCGTATGGCGCATTCATCTCTGGCCTGGGGCGACCTGAGGGATAATGCGGCTTTGTATGGTATGACCGAAAGGGGCGCTGTAGAGCTGCTGTCACTGGCTAAGTCGTGGATATATCCGCCCGAGCTTAAAATGAGCGGTGATGAGTTTATCAGCGAGGGCTATAACTTTAGAGAACGGGCATATATTATAAATTGCAAAAAAACCGGAAGCGATTTTCAATGTAAGCTTATTGCTTCGACAGAATCACCTATGGTTAATCCGGCCTTTATAATCAAAAACTGGGGCCAGGCGGATGCCGTGTTGAAAATAAACAGCCGGAAAGTTGAGCGAGGCAGGGATTTCCGTTATGGCCACCGACATACATTTGAAGGCAACGACCTGGTTGTCTGGATTAAGCAGGAATCGAGACAACCAATTATGATTTCGCTGGCGCCTGTTGTGCATTAGTTGTAAATGTTTTAAAAATGCTAATTAAAGTAAGTAGGTTTTGTGATGCGAAAAACGATTTTGTATTCGATTTTTTTATCGGCATTTGTAGTATGCTGTGCCTCAGCCCCTGCAGAGGATAATGGTTTGGTCGCCTTCTGGAAGTTCGATGAAAGCAGGGGCGAAGTCGCTGTTGACAGCATAACAGGCAAAAAGGATGCTATTAAACGCACCTTCTGGTATCTTCCGGGGGTTTCGGGAACGGCCGTTAAATTCGATGGCTTCACGACACACATTGTGCGCAAAGCGGCTGATGCTCCCCGTTTAATGGACGCTTTTACAGTAGAAGCCTGGGTCGCACCACAGGCGTATCCTTATAACTGGTGCGCAATCGTAAATCAGGCCAGAGACGAGGAAGCAGGATACTTTTTTGGTATCGATGCATTCGCCCGCGTGGGCCTCCACGTTGCTGTAGACGGGAAATGGCGTCAATGCAATACTGATAAAGAAGCAGTGCCGTTTATGACCAAATGGACATACATCGCCGGCACTTTCGACAAGAGTAAGGGCCTTGCCGTTTATATCAACGGAGAAAAAACTGCGTCTCTGCCGATTAAGGGCAGGTTGACTTTTGCCGACGAAATCGACCTGCAGATAGGCAGGAACCACAAAAAGACTCGTATGGACCCTGAAACTTTGGTTCGCCGCGAGGTCAATTTTCCTACATCGTATTCCTTTGACGGACTCATCGATGAGGTCAGGATTTATGACCGTGCGCTGTCAGCGGACGAGATTCGGGCGGCCTATGAGGATACCAAACCTGATTCAGCCCCTCCATTGAAGTGGCGCAAGCTGCCGGAAATACCTGCAGGGGACGGCACATTCGGGGCGGCCTATTGCAGACTAAAATTCTACCCGGAATGGGACAATCTTTGGCGAGTGGGCGAGCATCCCGACATCGTGGTGAATTTCGACGGCAATCCATACCAGATGGTTTTCTGGCGCGGCACTAACTTCAACATGAACCTGGTTACGGAAAATGGTAAATGGGTAGGCGACCAGAGCGCAGAAGGTGGCGGCGGTGAAGTTATCGGCTGCTGTGAGCACATGTCGGACAAACAGTGCCGCTACGCACATGTTCGCATGATTGAGAATAACGATGCCCGTGTAGTGGTCCATTGGCGCTACGCGGTTAATGACGTGCTTTACCGTATTGCCAATATGGAGGACGGCTGGGGCGCCTGGGCAGATGAATATTACTACATATACCCTGATGGTGTCGCGGTGCGCGCCTTCACCGTATACAACATGTGGGGTGAGCATAGTACCACCGAACCGGCATCCTACAATAATCCGGGTGAAAGAGCGGAGGATAACCTCAATGTAGACGCCTTAATCCAGGCCAATATGCAGGGCCAAATCCGCAGGCAGAGCTGGGACCCCTGGCCCAGCAACGGCAAAATAGCGGCACCGTTCAGCAATGACCTGCCCAATGCCAACATCAATATTGTGAATTTCAAATCGAACAGCAAGCCATTTTATATTTATGAACCAGGCACTCGTGTGATTCCTTACGGTGGAGGCCTATTTGAAGTGAGGGATTACTCGAAGTTCCCAACGTGGAATCACTGGCCTGTTGGCCAGGCCCCTTCTGACGGACGCTACGCTTTCTTTGCCGACCGGGTATCAAGTTCGGCAGTTACCTCACCGGAGCCGGTGGTTGAGGTGAACGAAGACGGAACATCTCATGGGCGCTTCATTATGGGTCTGACTGATAAACCAATTGAGAAACTTGCTCTCATTGCCAGGTCATGGCTACAACCGCCGGAACTTAACGTAAAAGGCGGGATATTTATCAGTGAAGGATACAGCAGGGATGAGCGGGCCTTTACTTTATCAAAAAATTTTAGTAATAAACCTGAAACGCTAAATTTTGAAATCACTGCCAGTAACGAACAGCCGATTGTTAATCCCGCCTTTGTCATTAAAAACTGGGGCCACGAAGATGCTGAACTGAAGGTTAATGGAAAAACTATTCAGCAAGGCAAAGACTACCGCTTTGGCCATCGGCATACCCTGCAAGGCAGTGACCTGGTCGTCTGGATTGAAACCGAATCAACAAAGACAACAAAAATAACGCTCGAGCCGGCTGCAGATTAATACTGCAACATAGGGACTGGTTAAAGAAAAACCATCATTAAAAAAATAGAGCAGATTTTTATCACCGGAGAAACAAATGAACAAGAGATTTGCTGTTTTAGTTGTTATCGGATTACTTTTACTTTGCAACGTTGCAAGTGCAAAAATTATGAGCAAATGGGCAAAGGATGTTACGCCTGACAATGTATGGCCGGAGTATCCTCGCCCACAAATGGTTCGCAAAGATTGGATGAATCTTAACGGACAATGGGAATATGCAATTAGACCAAAGGAGTGGAAACAGCCGAGTGTTTTTGATGGGGATATACTCGTGCCATTCTGTATTGAATCGGCACTTTCCGGCGTGCAAAAAGAAGTTGGCAGAAATAATCGCCTGTGGTACAGACGCAGCTTTGATATGCCGGAAAATTGGTCTGGTAAACAAATTCTGCTCCACTTTGGTGCAGTTGACTGGGAGACAACGGTCTGGGTCAATGGTAAAAAAATCGGCACTCATAAAGGCGGATACGACCCATTCAGCTTTGATATTAATGACGCCTTAAATAACAGCGGCCCAGAAGAAATTGTGCTGTCTGTATGGGACCCGATAAATGAAGGAACCCAGCCGCACGGTAAGCAGGTCAAAGAACCCGGTGGCATATGGTACACCTCGGTTACAGGTATATGGCAAACGGTGTGGTTAGAGCCGGTTAATGACACTTACATTGAGTCACTAAGAATAGTTCCCGATGTTGACTCCAAGCTGGTGCGTATCAGAACTGAGTGTAGTGGTGTCTGTGAAAATTTGGTTGTTGAAACTGAGGTAAAGGCAGGCAATATAACAGAGTTCAAAGGAAAAGTACGGGCGGGGGACACTCTTGCAATTTACATAGAGAATCCTAAGCTCTGGTCGCCGGATTCACCATTTCTATACGACCTTAAAGTTACCCTGACAGATGACCAGGGCAAAAAGGTCGATGAGGTCGGCAGCTACTTCGGGATGCGCAAGATTTCTCTGGGTAAGGACGAGAACGGCATTACCCGTATGATGTTAAACAATGAATTTGTTTTTCAGTTCGGCTTTCTGGACCAGGGCTGGTGGCCCGACGGATTATACACAGCACCAACAGATGAGGCGCTGAAATATGATGTTGAGGTAACCAAAAAGCTGGGGTTTAACCTGGCGCGAAAGCACGTCAAGAGAGAGCCGGCACGATGGTACTACTGGTGCGATAAGCTGGGACTGCTTGTCTGGCAGGATATGCCAAGCGGCGACCGCTTTATCGACCCGGTCGATGGAGAAGTTGAACGCAGCGAAGAATCGGCTGAGCAATTTATGCTGGAGCTGAAACGTATGATTGACAATCTTTACAACCATCCCAGTATTGTTGTATGGGTGCCGTATAATGAGGGATGGGGGCAATGGGCAACCGAAAAGGTTACCAAGATGCTCAAAGAACAGGACCCGAGCCGTTTGATAAACAGCGCCAGCGGCTGGGCCGACCGCGGTGTTGGTGACATACTCGATATACACTCTTATCCCGGCCCGGACATGCCGGAACCCGAAACCAAGCGGGCGATAGTGCTGGGAGAATTCGGCGGCCTTGGCCTGCCGATTGAAGGACATACCTGGCAGGATAAAGAAAACTGGGGTTATAGAAACTTCAAAAACTCATCGGAACTTACCGACGCCTATCGAAAGCTTATCAAGGACCTGCATCCGATGATTGGCCGGGGACTTTCGGCAGCGGTTTATACTCAAACCACCGATGTCGAAGTTGAAGTCAATGGGATGATGACTTATGACCGTGCTGTAATCAAAATGGATGTTGAAGAACTCAGAAGAATTAACAGAGGTTACCTGCCGCCCATTATAGAATCGGAGGATGAAATCTTTATTGATTCTGCAAAAGTGAAGATATTCAACGCCGTTCAGGAAGGCCAAATCAGATATGCGTTGGATAACAGCGGGCCGGACAAAGAATCGAAACTCTACACAAAGCCGTTAACCCTGACACAAACAACTACAGTAAAGGCAAGGACGTTCTGGCCCGATGGCACCAAAAGTGCTGTAAGTGAGTATACCTGTAAAAAGGTAAACCTGCGGGAGGCCAAAAAGGTAACCGGTCTAAAGCCGGGGCTAAAAGTGGAGTATTTCGAAGCCTCCCGAATATGGGATGAGCTGCCTGATTTCTCAGAACTTAAAGCTGATGCCTCGGAAATCTCGGATAAATGTGACCTGAGTTTTGCAAAACGCGAAGAAAATTTTGCTCTTAAGTTCGTTGGCTATATAAAAGTTCCTGAAAATGGGATTTATACCTTCTACTCAAATTCCGACGACGGCAGCAGGTTGTATATCAACTCAACAGAAGTCGTAAACAACGATTACAGCCATCCGATGACAGAGAAATCAGGTATGATTGCGCTCAAAGCAGGTGTATATACTTTCAAGCTTACTTTTTATCAGGGAATGGGCGGTAAGGGACTTGAGGTTGGCTTCGAAGGCCCCGGCATTGAAAAACAGCAAATACCTGCTAATGTGCTGTTTCATAAATAATAACGATTAAGGTTTCAAAAAAAGCACGTAATGTAAAACAGTAAATAAATTTAGGGAAACGACAAATGGAAGCATTAAAAAAAACTCAATCTCTCCCGATATACTTTGATACTGCCAAATAAAAGTTGTTCATAAAATTTTTCATTGGTTTTTAGGAAAGGCCGTAGAATGATAGTAGCACAAATAGCAATTTCCACAACTGACCTGGTAATTATTATTGCTTATCTGATTGGTATAATGGCTGTTGGCATCTGGGCCGGCTATAGAAAAAGGGCTTCAACTACACAGTTCTTCCTGGCTGGAAGGGCGCTGCGATGGACAATCATCGGCCCTGCATTATTCTGTGCTAACATCTCCACTATTCACCTTGTCGGCCTGGCTGCAGATGGATACAGAGTTGGGCTTGCTGTCGGTAATTTCGAATGGATGGCATCGTTCTGTTTGATAGTATTGGGACTGGCTTTTGCCCCGTTTTATTTCCGAAGCAAGCTAAGTACACTGCCTGAATACCTTGAGAAAAGATACTGCCCCACTGCGCGCACAATTTTGGCGTTTATCTTCATAATGTCCGCCCTTCTAATTCATATAGGCATAAGTCTTTACGCCGGAGCGAAGGTTTTAGAGGAATTCTTTGGTTTGAATATGTATGTTTCTATCATTGGCATTGCAACTATAACTGCAATTTATACGGTTATTGGCGGCCTCAGGGCAGTGATGGTTACCGATGCCATTCAAGCTGTTTTACTACTATGTGGTGCAGCTATCCTTACGGTTGCCGCTCTATTGGCCCTGCCCGCTCACGGCATTGAAACTTTAGCTCAATTCAAAGAGGCAATCAAACCGGAACAGGCAAATATGCTTCAGTCTATTCAAGATGCCCAGGGCCGAATGAACGACTATTCATGGCTCGCAATGCTGTTCGGTTATCCGGTTTTAGGCATCTGGTACTGGTGCACCGACCAGACAATCGTGCAGAAAATCCTCGCCGCCAGGACCGAACAAGATGGAAAAAAGGGTGCAATTTTCGCAGGATTCCTGAAGATACTGCCTGTCTTCATAATGGTCTTTCCGGGTGTTTTAGCTTATGTCCTTTTCAAAGACCAAATTGGTACTGATAACAATCTGACCTTGCTGGTGATGATGAAGAACCTTCTTCCTGTCGGCGTGAAGGGTTTGATGGCCGCAGGATTGCTTGCGGCATTGATGAGCACAATAGAAGCAGCTCTCAACAGCACAGCCACTCTCACCGCCGAAGATATTGTCAAACGTTTAAGACCACAAACTAAAGACCGAACACTGGTTTGGGTTGGCCGTGTCACCGCTGTCGTCGTGATACTCCTGGCAATGGCATGGTCAACTCAGGGCGGGAGGTTCGAAAGTATTTTCGTTGCAATCAATAAAATTCCTATGATGTTCGCGCCCGCCATAACCTGTATTTTTCTGTTTGGTATTTTCTGGCGCCGCGGCACAAAGCAGGCCGCTATAACAGCTCTTATATTCAACTTGGTGATTGGGATTATATATCTATTGATAGATATCCCGTTGATTGGTTCTAAACAAATTGTAACTGAGGATTGGAAAATTCCTTTTATGATGGTGGGTGTCATCCTTTGCGCAATTTGCATCGGTATTTATGTGATTGTCAGTCTTATCACGCCCAGGCCCACGCAGGAACAGCTAAAGAACCTTTGCTGGGAGCATCCGCTGGAGTCCATCCGCACCGGAGCAGTCAAAAGCGTAACCGATCCGCGAATTATGGCCGGAGTATTGTTCGTTTTAGTGCTTGTCCTGTACTATCTCCTGCGATAAAAAAGCTTAAAGTCAGCAGACGTAAAATTATTCATTAAAACGATGAGGTTCAAAAGTGAAAAACTTTAACTATTATCAGCCGACAGAAATTAGATTTGGATGCGGACGTGTCAATGAAGTTGGCGAGGTGGCGGCAAAGTATGGCAAGCGGTGTCTTTTGGTGACGGTGCCGGCTTTGACGGCTCTTGAAGCTGCTGTCAAAAAAGTCAAGGCCTCACTTGAAAATGCTGGTGTGGATGTAGCGCATTTTGATGGTGTCATTCCTAATCCGACAACCCAAAGTATCACCGCAGGAGCAAAAGCGGCAAAAGCTCATAAAGCCGACGTCATCCTGGGCTTGGGTGGCGGCTCGAGTATGGACACTGCCAAGGCCATCGCAGTCGAAGCTACACACGAAGGAACAAGCTGGGATTATCTTTGGTTCAGCGAAACGCAGCCCACCGAAAAGACACTGCCTGTTATCGTTGTTTCCACTACTTCCGGAACCGGCTCACAGGTAACACAGGTAGCTGTTATAACCAACACCGAAAAACGTGACAAGTCCGCAATATACAATCCGATTGTTTATCCGCGGGTTAGCATTGTAGACTCGGAGCTTATGCTGACAGTGCCGGAACACATTACCGCTTCAACGGGCTTCGATGTATTTGCCCATGCGTTTGAAACCTATATCCATCCCAATGCTTCACCTTATACCGACATGATAGCCAAAGAAGCAATCCAACTGGTGGTAAAATATCTACCTGCAGCAGTGAAGGACGGGCAAAACATAGAAGCCAGGACCGCAATGGCCTGGGCCGACACACTTGCCGGTCTGTGTATTGCAAACGCAGGTGTTACTTTGCCGCACGGCATGGGTATGGCCATCGGTGGAATGTATCCGCACGTGATGCACGGCGAGGCCCTGGCGGTGACGTATCCCGACTTTATGCGCTACACATACAAATCAGCAATCAGGCAGTTTGCTGCAATTGGTAGAATCTTCAACCGTGGCTTCGAGCCAGAAAATGACGAAACCGCCGCCGAAAAGTCCTGTGATGAAATTGACAAGTTTCTCAAGGAAATCGGCATGTGGTTTACGCTTGAAGAATTAAAGTTGCCTGAAGACGAATTGCCGCAATTGGCAAAACAGTGTCTGGTTCTTCCTGATTACAAGTCTAATCCTCGAGTTGCAACACTCGAAGACGTTACAGAATTGCTCAAACAAAGCTTTCGGCGTTAACCAATACAGAATCATTTATGCTCCTGGTGCTCAGCCGGGGTGCGGCTGCGCAGAAAACACCCCCCGCATGTACGAAGGATGGGTTTGGAATTGGGTTTGTTTTGGCTTTGTTTTGGCTTTGTTTTGGCTTCGTTTTCATTATTCCAAAATCGTGGTTTATTTTCATAATCCCTTGTTATATATAAACTTACGTTTATTTCGGCTTTTTTGAAATTGGGTTCGTTTGGCTTCGTTTTGGCTTTGTTTTTCCCGCGTTTACCAAGTGTCTCATTTTCATAATCCCTTTTTAATACGTTATTTAGGTTCATTTGACTTTTTCAGAAATTGGGTTCGTTTTGCAAAAAAGGTGAATACTTTCGTACGAAACCTTTCGTATTTCGTATAGCGTAGAGCGTATGGCTTTTTGGTATAGCGTATAGCGTAGAGCGTGTAGGACAATGAGGATAGTGAGGATTTGAGCTTCGATAGACATGTAAAGTATCTCCTAATTTTATGATTCAATTTATTTATAATTCACTTTTTTGGGGCGGTTTAAAAAAAACGCGCCCCTCTATAATTAGGGCG
>JBHPEQ010000099.1:0-9293 GCA_042576845.1 Planctomycetota bacterium | reverse complement strand
GCGAGACCGTCAAGAAAACGGTTGAATTCAAACCCAGCGTGAAGTTTGCGAAGGTTATCGTCAAGAACATGGATAACTCAGAGGACGTTGAATCAGTAACCGTTACAGCAACAGTAGGAAATTGATAGCGTTTCTAATAATTTGCTACAACTTTCAGACATTACCACGGCCTGGACAACAGGCCGTGGTAATTTTAAATACTCGGATACCCAAACTATAATTGTGGGTCTTAGTTGTCTTCGAGCAATAAAACCGACGGTTGTAGAATGTCAAAATTATAAATAACTTCGGCTTATAAAAATGAGATTTCGTTACTTTCTCATCTGTGCTCTTGCCTTGATACGAAATCAATAAGATATGACTGATGTAATTTTGTAATCGCCAAGTTTTTTGCGCCCTGCAAGATCTGTAAGCTCTATAAGAAATGCTATTCCGGCAATTCGGCCGCCGATTTTTTCGATGAGTTCACACGCCGCCGCCATCGTCCCGCCGGTCGCCAGCAAATCGTCGACCATCAGAACCTTCGCCCCTTTTTCGACGGCATCGGTATGCACCTGGAGCGTATCAGTACCGTATTCCAAATCATATGTGATACTTTCGGTCCTGGAAGGCAATTTGCCCTTTTTGCGTATAGGCACAAAACCGGCCCCGAACTTTTGGGCCACAGCCGTCCCGAATATAAACCCCCTGGCTTCAACAGCAGCAACATATTCGATGCCGGATTCAATAAAATCGGCGGACAAAGTATCAACCGCTGCTGCAAAAACCCGGGCATCAGCCAATAACGGTGTGATGTCTCGAAATAAAATACCTTTCTTAGGCCAATCAGGTATGCTGCGGATATAAGTTTTCAGGTCAATGGATTTGTCCATAATGTACCTTTCGTTTCCGGGATATTAACAATAACAGCCCAATCGCAAAGGCGCATTCTGTTATCCCTGACTATTGTTAGCACGAAATTTGGGAAATGCAAGTGTTTTG
The DNA here is from genome assembly GCA_042576845.1 of Planctomycetota bacterium. GTDB lineage: Bacteria > Planctomycetota > Phycisphaerae > Sedimentisphaerales > Anaerobacaceae > JBHPEQ01. The sequence goes on along the minus strand of JBHPEQ010000099.1, from coordinate 8,312 downwards.
AGTGATTTCGCAGTTTTACTCTTCGTTCATATATTCGTAAAGCTTGGTGAGTCCCTCGTTCAGAATCTGACGAATCCGTTCGCGGGTCAGTTTGAATCTTTCCGCAATCTCCTTCAGCGACAGTGACTTGCGCCCATCAAGGCCGTAATGCAACCGTATAATAGTGGCCTGGCGCTGGTCGATTTCTTCAAGCAACCTTACGGCCTTTTCTTGTTCTTCCTCCTGTAGCAATGCATCTTCCGGCTGAGCAGAATCACGGTCCTCCAACATCGCCTCAAGAGTGTGGTCCTCACGCACGTCTTCATCAACTGCACAGTCTTTGACAGAACTGAGGATTTGGACAATCTGATTTATCAATGTTGCCTTTCGCAGGGGCAGCTGCATTATATCAGCCATTTCCTGAATCTCAGGATGCCTGCCGATTTTGCTTTCCAATTCAATAACTGTTTGTCGCCACTGATTCATCAGGGCAACCATATATGTAGGGATGTGCACCGGATTAACACTTGAAAGCAGTGCCCGACGGATACTCTGTTTTATCCACCAGGCCGCATAAGTGCTGAAGCGAGTCCCTCGCGAAGGGTCAAAATAATCAACGGCCTTGATGAGACCGAGATTACCCTCCTCTATGAGGTCGCCAAGAGGAATACCCCTGTCGGCATACTTTTTGGCTATGTTGACAACAAGCCGCAAGTTGCTGCGCACTAACTGTTCCCTTGCCCACGGGCTGCTCTCCTGAACGACCATGTTGCCCAGGCATTGTTCCTGTTCATAGCTGAGCAGGTCCGCCTCGTCGATTTCCTTTAGATACTCCTTTATGGTGATATCAAATGCTATGGTTGACTCCCGCCCTACCAGCCAGCTTTCTCATCCCGGCAACAAGGGCAATTTCGTCTTTATTTTTATCGGGCTACTTACAAAAATCTAATCCTGTTATCGGTCAAATTAAGGAGGTGGTTTAGCAGCAAAAACCGCTCTTTCCTGGGGCTGTTTTAACAAACTTATCGTGGTTAAAGCTACGGATACTGTCCTGCGAACGAAAAAAATGGCATTTTCTCTTTATATCCTTGCAATCCAGACCTGCGAAAGTTAAACTGAATACACGTTGCCGGAGAGGTGGCCGAGTGGCTTAAGGCAACGGTTTGCTAAACCGTCGTATGGGTTCAGACCTGTACCGCGGGTTCGAATCCCGCCCTCTCCGTTCTATTTGTGCATACCAGCGCAACCATGTGCAATACATAGCAATTTCCAATCTAAATCCACCACGCTCAAGATGTTAGACTGTTCATATTTTCGGCGGAACCCCAGCCGCCGACAGGCCCTTCCTGCGCAATCCAGCGCAACCAAGCGCATCCGAGAGAAACGAAAACTACAAGAAACGACTACAAGAAAACTTTTGGATACGAATAAAAGTAGCTTCTTTAGTTGTAATACCCCCCTACTCTTCTTCTCCATAATCCACGCGTATAAAAAAATTTTAAGAACTTTTTAATTTTCCACAGCCTTTGTGCAATTTCCACACCATTTGTGGCCCTTGTATTTATGGCGGCAGTTAATAAATGAAGGGCTGTTGAAATGGCAAAAACTGATATTGAAAATAATGATAACACATTCAGCAAGTTGGCAAAAGAAAAAAATGTTCCAATGCTTCTCTCTACAAGTGAGTTGGCCTTCTGTCTTCATAAATCTGTTCGTTGGATACATATGGAGCGTTCTGCCAGACGCCTTCCACCCAGCCTAAAGTTAGGCAGGAGTCGTTTTTGGATAGCTGAAGACATAGAGACATGGCTGAAATCGAAAAGAGAAGGGAGGTGATTAACATGCCATAGGATTATTGGATTTAGCTGTTGCTAAGAAGTTCAAAGCTTAAGGAAAGTTAATTTGTAAATTTAAGGAGATTAATGAGATGAATAACGTGAATTTTAATTTTTTACCAGAGCTTCAGGATCAAATCGTGATTTTGTCTGTAACTGACTCTGAGTTTCTTAAAAGTATTAGTAAAAATTTTAAACTCAGCTGGCTTCCATCTGTTGTAGCGCAGGATGCGGTGAGGACCTGCTTTGATTATTTCGATCGTTGCCGTGCATCACTTAATGGGCAATTTCCCGACGAACTCGACAGTTTTCTCGAAGGCAAGCCTAAAGAAATTAAAGATGAATATTGGGATTATCTATCAGGTGTCTTCGAAAAAGAGAAGCCTTCAAGGTCTTCTGTACTCGACAGTATTCGGGATACTATAAATGCTTGCGCATCAAAACCGATATCAACTGTTTCTGCTGCGGGAACTCGAGAGGTGACCGATGATACCGGGGCAAGCATTACCCTAAAGAAATTCTCTGCTATTCCATCTGAACCTCTCGAATGGCTTTGGCCGAATCGTTTCCCCAACGGAGCGATAACCATGATCGGCGGTGAACCAGATGTAGGAAAATCCTTTCTAACTGTAAGTATTATTGCGAGAGTAACCACTGGTCGACCTTGGCCGGATGTCGATTGTGAAATATGTAAGGGGTCTGCCATACTTGTCTGTTGCGAAGATCACTTAAGACGCACTGTCAAACCGCGCCTTGAAGCTGCTGGAGCTGATCTTAGTAAAGTAGAAACTATAACTAACACACGCAATAGCAACGGGCAACGTTATTGGTTTAACTTGAAAGAACACTTAGGACTACTGGAAAAAGCAAGGAAGAAAGACACGAGGCTGATTGTAATAGATCCCCTTGGATCCTTTCTAGGGGGCTGTGGTCTATCCACAAACACGCGAACACGTGCCATTATGGATCCGATTTCGGAATTCGCTGCACGTTGCAACTTGACCATTTTGCTCATCACCCATCTCAACAAAAATGTAAAAGCAAGCTCACTACATAGATTCCTTGACAGTATCGGCCAAGTTGCAGCAGCTAGATCGGCTTGGCTTATATGTGAGGACAAAGCAAGGAAAGATCGTCGACTTATGTTGCCAGTTAAAGCTAATCTGTCTAAAAAGCGCACTGGTTTAGCATATTGGCTAGTTGATGATGTTGTTGAATTTGAGCCTGATGTCATCGAGGATCCAGATCTCTATATGGTCTCGGGAGCGACGAGGTCTACTCCCAAGCTTGACGCTGCTAAAGAATGGCTGACTGAAATACTCGCAGATGGGCAAGTAAAATCGGCAGATATTTTACGGATGGCCGATGAAGCCGGCATATCTGAAGACACTCTGAGAAGGGCTAAGGATGAATTGGGAGTCGAGAGAGGCCATGTCGGAAACAACACAAATGGTTATTGGTATTGGATTTTACCACAGAAAGAAGAGGATAACTGATTTCCAGGTTCAAAGGTGGGGTAGTTTTTAACCCCACCTTCCATCTTAAAGTCAATAACAACGATAACAGTAAAGGAGTAGAGAAATGAGTAAGAGTGAAACTTGGACAGGTATTTGGCTTAAACGCCGGCTGATTTTGTCAGAAGCTTTCCGTGCACTGAAAACCTCCTCATCTCATGTTGTGTTGATGATATTCATGTCAAAACGGGATATGCAGGAAGCCGGGCTTGGTAAAAGAAAAGAGTGGATTATTCAAAACAACGGTGAAATTACATTCACGTACAAAGAAGCCGAACAGAAATATGGCATCTCAAATTCAAGATTTACCAAAGCCCTAGATGAGCTTATTGATAAGGGCTTCATAGATATTGCTGCTCCAGGAGTAGGTGTGTATAAGTTAAGCACTCTTTATAGTATCAGTGAACGCTGGAAAGATTATGGTACACCCGATTTTGTTAAAAAGGAACGAAAAAAAGGTACTATCAACAGAGGCTTTCAGATAGGCAACAGATATGGTCGGAATTGTCGTTAAAAGGAAACCGATTAAGACGATGTCAAAACAAATCCAACAGTTAACGAGTAACATAGTTCAACCGTTGTCGAGTAACATAACGAGGGAAATACTATGTTACACAATTAACATAGTAGAAATCTATTAAAAACAATTCAAACATCTTGTGATGAAAGATATTACTTATGAAATTCAAGCTACTCAGGACTCACCCAACACTATGTTACTCGATAACTGTATTCTATAGATCTACCATAGCCCGTATTTGTTTTATATATTGTGTCCATCTTATTCTCTACCACACATATCGATGCTATCGAACAGAGATTAAAGAGTTCGTGAGAAAGAGAGCTAGAGAGTGAGTTATGTATAGAGTTACTCAGAAAGTTGATAAAATATCTTCGTGAGTTGAGTTTTACAATTCTCTTACTCGCTATCGCTTCAAAGATATTTGCTCAGAGCCGTAATGTTTTGAGCTTCTCACTTATTACAAACGCTTTTGCTACTTTCATTCAGATAAGGAGTTTATATTATGGCTTATAAAAAGAAACCGTTCACTTGGTATCGTGGGACTAAACCTATGTTCGTCGATAGAGAGTTATTAACTTCAAAGGCTTATCTTTCGTTAAAAACACCAGCTTGCTTCATCATCTATGGGATATTCCTTACAAAGCGACAGGTAGAAAACATAGGTAAACGCCACGATCCTAACTGGGTAATAACTAACAATGGCTCAATCACTTTCACCTACAAAGAAGCCCGTGAAATCTACGGGCTCTCTGAATACAAATTCGAAAAAGCGATCGCCAATCTCGTTGATGTAGGACTTATCGATATAGCCAGGCCCGGTGAATACAAACAACCTACGTTGTATTCGATATCCGACCGTTGGGAACTATACGGTTCTAAAAATTTTGTGAAAAAGGAAATGCCCAAACGCACTAACGAAAGTGGATTTCAAAAGGGAAATAAATACGGCCGAAACTGCACTTCCCGAGAACGTGAAAACTATCACCAGCAAATCCGAGCACAAAAAGCTGGACCCTTACGAGCTGAAATCAAACAGCTCAAACGAGAGAAACTCGTAGTCCTAACCGATACCAGTAGAAAACGTAGTGCCAAAACCGTGGCTGTCATCGACGCCAGAATAGACCATTATGCCCGTCTACTTCACAAACTACAGAGAACATAACTATTATAGAACATGTTAGTGGACCACGGTATTCTATAAAAGTATGTATCTACCGGGAAGTGCAGAGAATCCGAAGGTGTGGATTACATTTTCACGCCTATCTTCGAATTCTTAGAGGTTAGCTGTATCAGAGTTTTTAATGTTTTTTAGATTTACCGAGATTTAAGAGCTTGGTTGCTCTCGGTGGTTAAGTAAAAACGGGTATTATGATACCAACCACTGGTAGAAACTAAGAGAGCACTAAAGCTGCTAATTCTATCAAAGTGTTAGGGGGTGGGTTAACTAATACCAACCTCACCCCACGTATAAGAACTGTTCGAACCTGAGATATGTACTCACGATCGTCTAATTCCGATATTTGTAATGCTTTAAGAGCTTGGTTTATCTCGGTGGTTTAGTGAAGACGGGTATTATGTTACCAACTACAGGTAGAAACCTTGAGAGCACTAAAGCTGCTAATTACATCAAGGTGTGAAAAGCTAGGTTTAATCAGTGGAAGCAGGTAGCAAGGTTGTTTATGCCTGCTGAGGGGTCATCAGATTGAATATCCGATGACCTAACATTTGTAATAGGCGATGTCAACATAAGATCTTGATTTTTTAAGTGTTGAACGATATGGTCAATTTACTATTTATCATTGCGTATATATCTTCGTATCCTAAATTTTAAGATAGTGATGAGATCATTTGAGAAAAAGGCACGAATATGGTGAAAGCTTCCCGTGAATTTCAGGTTTTTGTCAAACCGGTTGGCTCCATCTGTAACCTGAACTGTCAATATTGTTACTACCTTAAGAAGGAACATCTTTATCCAAAGGGCGAGTCGTTCCGAATGCCCGACAACATCCTGGAGGAGTATATTGCCCAGCAAATCGATGCTTTCCCTGGTCCGGTGATCCAATTCTCCTGGCATGGTGGGGAACCAACAATTCTGGGGCTGGACTACTTTCGCAAGATTGTGGCACTGCAGCGCAAGCATAAGCCATCCAAACAGCGCATCGCCAACTGTATGCAGACCAACGGGATTCTGCTCGATGAGGAATGGTGCCATTTTTTGACAGAAGAGGGCTTTGCTGTTGGGCTTAGTTTGGACGGTCCGCAGGACATACACGACCAGTATCGCGTTACCAAAGATGGAAAGCCCACCTACGAACAAACCATGCGCGGGTATAAACTCCTGCGGGAGAACCGGATTGCTTGCGATATTCTGTGTGTGGTGAATGCGTACAATGTGCAGTACCCCGCCAAAGTCTACCGGTTCTTTAAGCAGATAAAAACACCATATGTGAGTTTTCTGCCTCTAGTCGAGCCGCGACGGGACGCTGAAAGCGGCGTCAGCCCCCTCACCGTGCCGGCTGAAGAATGGGGTGCTTTTCTCTGCACCATCTTCGACGAATGGTTGAGCCAGGATATTGAGCAGATCAAAGTGCAGATATTCGAGGAAGCGGCAAGAACAGCCTTCGGACAGGATCATTCGCTTTGTATCTTTAGACCAATCTGTGGAGATATTCCCGTCATTGAACATAACGGAGACTTCTTTTCATGCGACCATTTCGTAGATGCAGATCACTGCCTGGGGAATATCAACCAGATACAACTGGTCGAAATGCTTGAGAGTACGGAACAAAGAGCATTTGGAAAAGCCAAACTCAATACCTTACCCCACTCATGTCTGGAATGCGAGGTCAGGGCAATGTGTAATGGGGGATGCCCGAAAAACCGATTCATCCGGACGCCCGATGGTGAAGCAGGTTTGAACTATCTGTGTTCGGGTTACAAACATTTCTTCACCCATTGCCGACCATGGGTAGAAGAAGTCGCCACTCAATGGCAAAATCAGAACCTGAAACAACAGATACCGTCTGCGCTAACAATTGGTACACAGACAATTACAAAAACAGGTCGTAATGAGCCGTGTCCTTGCGGCAGCGGCAAAAAGTATAAAAACTGTTGTTTAAATAAGTGACCTATATATGGACTCCAGGGTGACAATTAACTGCTATTTCCCTTTAGCTTGGTGTCAAAGAACGCAATGGTCAACTTCCAGGCAAGCTCAGCGGCTTCTTTATGATATCGATCCGGTTTATCGTTGTTGAAGAAGGCGTGTTCGGCACCCTGATGCATATACATTCCATAATCGACGCCGGCTTCTTTGAGAGCAACTTCAAATTCTTCGATGCCTGCGTTGATACGTTCGTCAAGACCGGCGTAGTGACAAAGCAAAGATGCTTTGATTTTCGGAACATCCTCAGTGTCGGGTTGTCTGCCGTAAAAGGGGACCGCGGCATTTAAATCCGAAGCGTGTACAGCCACTTGGTTCGTCATTCCTCCGCCCCAGCAAAAGCCCATGCATCCGACCTTTCCCGTCGCTTGAGGATGTGTCTTTAAGTATTTAGCCGCAGCCACAAAATTCTTGACTGTCGCCTGACTGTCGAGCTTGCCCATGAGAGAACCAACTTTATCGATGTCATTCGGTGTTCCTCCTAGCGGCGATAAAGCATCTGGAGCGATAGCTATAAATCCCTTCAAGGCGACACGCCTGGCTACGTCTTCGAAGTGAGGTTGAAGACCTCTGTTTTCGTGAATCACGATCACACCGGGGAATTTTGCCTGGTCTTTCGGCCGAGCTGAGTATGCACGAATGTCACCCGTCTCACCGGGATATTTAATATATCCCGTCTCGAGGCGAGGGTCATCCTTTGAAACAGTATCGGCTTGAGCATGTTTATCCTCTAACAGCAGCAGAGCAAGAGCAGTAGAGGTACCGCCAGCGAGCTTCGTCAGTTTTTTCAGGAATCCACGACGAGCTAGTAATCCATTAGTGTATTCGTCGTATAAGTCAATAATTTGTTGGTCCATAATCCCTTTCTCCTTTCTGCCGAAGATTAATTTGTTATATTGACATTTCCCATTTATATTTGCTCAGCTACACCACTGAGCCTCTTTTCTAATAGAATATCAAATCTGCATTGAAATTCAAGCTTTTTGGTAGCTGATCCGTACCACTATAGTACAACCAAAACACCAAATAGCTCATAAAATCGCAAAAATTGTGAATCTATAAGATTCGTAATATCAAAGGCTTAAAAAATTTACAAAATATGGCGAACGTTTTGAACATACTATGGTAAAGAAATACTGTCATCATATAACTTTTTGTAAAATATAGCTTTACATCTCGTTTAATTTTAACGCCTTTTTGCATGTCACCATTTTGTTACCAGCTTGCTCAAATCTCAGCCATCTGCGCTTGTCAAGCGTTAATGGGACCACTGCAAAAACCCAACTTATCTCTTTAAA
>JBHPEQ010000098.1:0-9382 GCA_042576845.1 Planctomycetota bacterium | reverse complement strand
GCGGCCGTCCGTCGAGGTCCCACGGCGTCGGCTCAACTGTATCGCCATCGCCGTCGAGGTCGGATGTGTCAGGGGGAACTGCCGTGTTATCACCCGCATCAATACAGGGCGAAGCCGGCAGCAAGCGCAAATCGCCTCCGCTGGCATATAGAAACAGCGGGTCGTCGCCAATGTTTCCGTTTCCGGACCAGCCCCCTTGTACATCGGAGTAGCTGACAGTCGCCGAACTCGTACCATCATTGTATATCTGCAGACCGGCAATGGCGGTATTTCCCCACAGGATGCAGTTGGTTACTGTCGGGCTGCTTGATTCGTTATCCATCCCACCGCCGTGGTTTGCTGAGTTCCTGCTGAACGTGCAGTTGGTCAGCATCGGGTTACTACCCGCGTTGCTCATCCCCCCGCCACCACCGTAGAAGACTACTTGTGCCGAGTTGTTAGTGAACGTGCAGTTGGTCAGCGTCGGGCTGCTCTCATCGTTCCGCATCCCGCCGCCTCTGTTGTATTTCCCCCAGCTCGAATTGCCGCTGAAAGTACAGTTAATCAGTGTCGGGTTGCTGAACTTGTTGTACATCCCGCCGCCTCCACCGTTCATGCCACCGGCTGAGTTTCCACTGAAAGTGCAGTTGGTAATTGTTGGGCTGCTTGATTCGTTATACATCCCACCGCCCCAGTGGGACGACCCCAAAAAACCAAGGGCACTACCGGCCGTAATCGTAAAGCCGTCAAGAATAGCGGTTGCATCCAGGTTAATACCTTCTGGATGATAAAAGACATGGTAGCAGTTATCGCTACTATCTCCCTCAATTCCGATATCGCCGGAAAGGATCGTTTCATAAAGCCCAACATCCCGGGCATCGGGGTCAGGTGCGCCGTATCCCGCGTAGCCGCCTTCTAAAGTAACGCCGTTTTTAAGCGCAAACGACGCATCTCTCGGATTGGCAAGGCCTGTTGTATCGGGATAATATGTGCCTTCACCCACAAGGATATTATCACCGTGCTGTGCTAAAGCCAAAGCATCATACAAATTGTTAAAAGCATCGTCCCAGGATGAACCGTCATTGCTGCCGACAGCGCTGTTATCCACATAGATCAGGATCGTATTTTCGTAAGCACCCATATCAACAGTAGCCGTGCCGTCAAAGTCAAAATCAATGATGCGCGCATTGCCGTCGAGGTCTGTGGTAACCCCGGCCGGCACGGCCGAGTTGTCGCCCGCATCAATACAGGGTGAAGTCGGCAGCAAATGATAATCCATCTGATAAAACTGTTGGATTTCTTCAGCAGATAAAGCCCGGTCATAAATTGCAACTTCGTCAATCCGACACGCGGCATATTCCCCGTAACCCGGGTCACCAGCAAAGTAAAGCGGGTTTGACGGCATATCTTGACTAACAATACCAGTACCTACAACGCTGGCATCGCTGTAATATGTAAGATTGGCAGCATCTTTTACCACCACAAGATGAACCCAACGCTCTGTGGGGACTGTGTAGTTGATAGTTCCATCATGTCCGTAGTTATAATATTCAAAACGAGTTGGAGTGAACTTGATAAAATGAAATCCTGTCGTTTGTGCTCTGTTGCCTACAATAATATCGGTTGACCCGTTTCCACTTTCCAGATTGACCCAAAAAGACCAGGTAAAGCTGTCGGTTGCGTGCAGCTCTGGAATATCTCCTGCAGAGACATAGTCGTCGTGACCATCAAAGCTTAAAGCACCATCAAGTTGGCCGGTCGTCCACTGCGGCCCGTTCATCAATGTGCCATGATTTTCACCGGCTGAATCGTATGCTATTGAACCCTCTCCTTCGTCGAACTTCCAGTAGGCAATCGCATCTTCGGGCGGTTCCCCAATCTTCGGCCCAACAAACAGCGGATCGGCATTGATGTTACCGGTGCCTGGCCAGCCGCCCTGAACATCGCTGTAGCTGACCGTTGCCGAACTGGTCCCATCTTTGTATATCTGTGAGCCATATCGTGCTCTATTGCCCCACAAGATGCAGTTGGCCAGCGTCGAGGAGCTGTTGTTGTTCCCCACACCGCCACCATTCCACACTGCCGAGTTGTCGCTGAAGGTGCAATTGGTCAGCGTCGGGCTGCTTTCGTGGTTGAACATCCCGCCGCCGTGCTCTGCTGAGTTACCAGTGAAGGTACAGTTCGTCAGCATCGAGTTGCCGTTGAACGAGTTGTTCAGTCCGCCGCCGGCACCACCTGTCCAGTTGCCGATAAAGGTGCAGTTGGTCACCGTCGGGCTGCTTTCGTGGTTGAGCATCCCGCCGCCGTGCTCCGCCGAGTTGCCTCTGAAGGTACAGTTGGTCACTGTCGAGTTGCTGTTGACCGAGTTGTTCAGTCCGCCGCCAGCGTCACCTGCCGAGTTGCCGCTGAACGTGCAGTCAGTCACTGTCGAGCTGCTCTGATGGTTTTGCATCCCGCCGCCGGCCCAGCCAGCCCAGTTCCCGCTGAAGGCGCAGTTGGTAACCGTCGCGCTGCTGTAGTTGTTGTTCATCCCGCCGCCGTTTTCTGCCGAGTTGCCGCTGAACGTGCAGTTGGTAACCGTCGGGTTGCTTACCGAGTTGAACATCCCGCCGCCGGCCCACGTAGTTGAGTTGCCGCTGAACGTGCAGTCGGTCACCGTCGGGCTGCTGTTTTCTTCGTTGTACATCCCGCCACCGACGTCACCTGCCGAGTTTCCGGTGAACGTACAGTTGGTAACCGTTGGGCTGCTTTCGTAGTTAAACATCCCGCCGCCATTGTAAGTGGCCCAGTTGTCGGTGAATGTGCAGCCAGTCACTGTCGGGCTGCTGTTTTCCCAGTTGGTCATCCCTCCGCCGAATTCTGCAGAGTTTCCGCTGAAGGTGCAGTTAGTCAGCGTTGGGCTACTGCTAATGTTCAACATCCCGCCGCCAGCGTCCCAAGTAGTAGCCGAGTTACCGCTGAATGTGCAATTGGTCAGCGTCGGATTGCTGCCATTGTTTTGCATCCCGCCCCCGTTATCTGCCGAGTTATCGCTGAAGGTGCAGTTGGTCAGTTCCGGGCTGCTGTTGTTGTTGTACATCCCGCCGCCTTCGCCTTGTGCCAAGTTGTCGCTGAAAGTGCAGTTGGTCAGTTCCGGGCTGCTGTTGTTGTTGTACATCCCGCCGCCGTATTCTGCCGAGTTGTCGCTGAACGTGCAGTTAGTAACCGTCGGATTGCTGCTATTCAAGTTGTACATCCCGCCGCCAGCGCCAGACGCCCTGTTGCCGATGAAGGTACAGTTTGTCAGCGTCGGGTCGCCGTTATTGTTGTACATCCCGCCGCCCCTTCGCCTTGCACCACTACTACCATTGGCATTTCCGGCGGTGATGATGAAGCCGTCAAGGACGGCTGTTTCATCTGTTCCACCTCCAGCCACCACGTGGTAGCTGTTGTCACCCCAAGCACCGGCGGCACCTATGTTGCCACTGAGAATGGTTTCGTTATTTGGGTCGTTTGGGTCACGCTCGTACCATTCTCCGCCGCCGGGCGGGAAGCCGCCGTAAATCGCCACACCATTTATGAGTCGAAACTTTTCGGTGCGGGTACCGGGTGTAACGTTGCCGCCTTCATCCCGGTCCGGCTTGTACGTCCCCTCGGCCACCCATATTTCATCACCGGATTCGGCATCATTCAAGGCATCCTGGAGATACTTGAGCGCCGTGGCCCAGCTGTTCCCATCTCCTCCCGTCGAAGCATCGGCATTAACGTAGATGGTTGCAGCGACAGAAGCCCCTGGCCAGATTCCCAACAAAATTACCGCCAACAGGATAAAAATATATAGTTTTGTTTGCTTGTTCGGCAACATTTCTGCCCTCCTAAACAATTGTTAATATTTCGCAACAAAACAGGATTCACTCACAAAAACTTATCTTTTTATATACTGCTGATTTACATATAGACTGTCTCCGGCAAGAATAATCCGTGTGTACGGGGGGCGAGATAGAGATTTGACCCTATAGAACGCTTTATATCTCGCAGAAAAAATGTCATTATACCGCTCCTCCGGCCGCCAGGCAAAAGCGGGTATAACTAACGCCTTCAACCGCCCGTCTGGAGGGCATGCATTATATACCATAAAGGACGTTATCTGTCAAGGACTTTTGGTAACATTTCCCCGTTTATTTCAGGAAAATGGTTTAGTGGCTTGGAATTCGGGGTTTTTCGGGGGAAAGAGGAGGCAATCCTTTATTTACGATTTGCGATTGGGGTTGAGATTGCCGCGTTGGGGGAAAAGGAAAGAAGGACCGTGGGAATATCGAATATTGAACAAGGAATTTTGAATGATGAAGGATTGAGATTGCTTTGGCCTAAAGGCCTCGCAATGACCGTGGGGATACTCGAATATCCAACAAGGAATGTCGAATGATGAAGGAATGAGATTGGGTTTGGATAAACGGCTGAGACGGCTTTTGTGAAAAAGACGTTTAAAACAGCCCTTGCTTATCTGGCTGGAGCGATATAGAATTAAGACAGATTTGATATTCTATTGGAAAAGAGTCCAGCCCCGATGCATCGGGGTGGCTGAGCGGATATAAATGGGAAATGCAGGATTGATATCGTAGGCCATTTTGAATATAAATCAGTACAGGAGTACACACAGCTTATGACAAAAGCAATACGGCAGCGATAACCAACTGCCGTATGTAAACATATCCTACAGAGGGTGCCAAGACACCTGAATAAGGAGGACGAACCTATGGCAAAAGTGTCAACTGCTCCACAAACCTTATCACGCCGAAGTATTCTCCGCGGCCTTATAGGCACAGGCGCCTTCTTCTCTATACCAAGTGCCCTGCCGCTCGTTGCAGCTGAACCAAGCCACGAGGCCCTCGTAAATCCCAGGGACAAACTCACAATAACTGATGTCGAAACTTTTTTAGTTAAACCACGCTGGTTGTTTATGAAGATACACACGAATGTGGGTATCGTTGGCCTTGGTGAACCGATTGCCGAAGGCCGAGCCAAAACCTGCGTGGTAGCTGTCGAAGAAATCAAACCCTATCTGATTGGCAAAGACCCTCGCCGCGTTGTCCACCACTGGCAGGCGATTTATCGTCATGCCGCCTTTTACCGTGGAGGTCCAGTGCTGACAAGTGCCCTGAGCGGCATAGACCAAGCGCTGTGGGATATTAAGGGAAAGGCCCTCGGCGTGCCAGTTTATGAATTGCTTGGCGGCCCCACCCGCGACCGCGTCCGTGTATACGGCCATGCCGGAAGCCCCGACCGGGTCAAGGCAGCTAAAACCAAAGGTTTTCGCGCATTCAAGACAAGTATCGGCGGGGCTGAAGCCCAAATTGTTGCTACTCCCAAATACATTAATCGCATCGTCGAGAGGTTCGCATCCCTCAGAGAAGCTGCCGGTGCGGAATGTCTCTACGGCATCGACTTCCATGGTGCAGTCGGTCCACAAACAGCCGAGCTTCTGATTAAAGCTCTCGAGCCTTACAACCCAACATTCATCGAAGAGCCGATACCGTGTCAGAATGTAGATATTATGGCACAAATCGCCCGGGGTACACATATACCCATTGCCACCGGCGAACGCATCTTCACCAAGTGGGGTTTCCGTGAAATACTTGAAAAGGGCGCTGCGAGTATCCTCCAGCCCGACCTGTGTCATGCAGGCGGCATTACCGAAACCAGAATAATCGCTGGTATGGCCGAGGCCTACTACGCGCTCATAGCCCCACACAATCCTCTCGGCCCTATATCACTGGCAGCTGGAGTTCAACTTGCAGCCTCGATACCCAATTTCCTTGTGCAGGAGCAGGTCTCCCTCGGCGAAGGTTATCTAAAAGTACCTTTCACTGTCAAAGACGGCTTCATTGACTTGCCGACAAAGCCCGGCCTGGGAATCGAACTCGATGAAGATGCCGTCGCAAGCAAAATCGGCCATGACTGGCAGAATCCAGAAACGTATGACCCGCAGGACGGTTCTGTTGTTGACTGGTAGAAAACAGACTCGCACCTGTTCAGATGAGAAATGTCAAGGCGGTTAAAAACACTTTAACAATAACAGATTTTTTTGAGGTGACCGAATGCATTGCGGATTCAAAGACGAAACTCTTGAACGAATCCATAACAGCGGCGTTATTGCCGTGTTGGTTATTGACAGGGTCGAGGACGCTGTTCCCTTGGCCTCTGCTCTTGTCGATGGCGGTGTGGACATTATGGAATTAACCCTTCGCACCCCCGCTGCCATTGATGCATTACACCAGATAAAAGCGAAAGTCCCGAAAATGATTGCAGGCATTGGGACGGTTCTTACAATAGAACAGGTAATGCAGATAACTGAAGCTGGAGCTGCTTTCGGTGTTGCACCCGGCCTAAATCCACGAATTATTACAGAAGCCCAACGGATAGGGTTGCCCTTTGCCCCGGGAATTGCTACACCTTCCGATATAGAGCGGTCTATAGAACTTGGGTGCAGGTTGTTAAAATTCTTCCCGGCTGAAGCCATTGGTGGTTTATCGTATCTGAAAAGTATAGCTGCACCTTATGCCCATCGGAATCTCCTTTACATTCCTCTGGGAGGGGTCAATGCAGATAATATGGAAAGTTATCTGCAGGAGTCCACTGTATTAGCTGTGGGTGGTTCGTGGATTGCCCCTCGCAAGCTGATTGAAAACCGCAACTGGCAGGCCATCACCGAAAACGCCAGGCAAGCAAGCAGACACGTTAAAGAAATTAGAGAAAGAGGCACAAAATGAGCAAGATTGTCACATTTGGCGAGATAATGGGCCGCCTGGCCCCTCCCGGATTTCTTCGCTTCCGGCAGGCGCTCCCCGGCTCTATAGATGTCACGTTTGCCGGGGCGGAAGCAAATGTCGCAGCTTCTCTGTCCTATTTAGGCGAGGATGTTGCGTTTGTGTCAGCCCTGCCGAACCATTCAATCGCTGACGCCTGCATTTCGAACCTAAAAGGATTGGGTGTTGATACGAGTTATATCTTACGTACCGAGGCTGGAAGATTGGGACTGTATTTTCTCGAAACAGGAGCAAACCAAAGACCGAGTAATGTCATTTACGATAGAGACAGTTCTTCTATCAATATGATTCCCGCAGAGAGCTATCCATGGAAGGAAATTTTCCAGGATGCCAGGTGGTTTCATATATCAGGAATTACACCTGCCCTATCGAAGATGGCCAGCCAAGTCACTCTTGCCGCGGTCAAAGAGGCAAAAGCCAATTCGGTAACAGTTTCCTGTGACCTTAACTTCCGGAAAAAACTGTGGCAGTGGGAACCATCTTTTTCCCCACAGCAGTTAGCGGAAAAAACTGTGAGAGGAATACTGCCCTACGTTGATGTTGTTATTGGCAATGAGGAAGACGCCTCCGAGGTATTGAGCATTCGTGCCGGCGATACCGATGTTCAAGCGGGCAAGCTGGCTATTGACAGGTATCCTGAGGTTGCGCAGAAAATAATATCACAGTTCAGCAATGTTTCCAAAGTAGCCATAACTCTTCGCGAAAGCACTTCCGCATCTCACAACAACTGGGGAGCAATGCTGTATGAGGGCGAGCTGAAAAAAACCTTTTATGCGCCGTGGAACAACGGCACCTATGAGCCGTATCAGATTAGAAATATCGTGGACCGCGTGGGGGGTGGTGATTCATTCGCCGCCGGTCTTATCTATGCCCTGACAACGCCTGAACTGAGTTCACCGCAAACCGCTGTTTCGTTTGCGGTGGCTGCATCCTGCCTTGCCCACTCAATAAAAGGTGATTTCAATTACTCGACCCGCAGAGAAATAGATGCTCTAATGAAAGGTTCAGGTTCCGGCCGGGTTGTTCGTTAAATCGCAAATCTAATTAACAAAGAGTGCAAAATGAAAAAACGACCCTCAATTTTCAAACAAATCTGGCTTATGTTACTGGCGGTAGGGCCGGGCATTTTTTGTATCGGTTACACGATCGGTACCGGCAGCGTCACGTCAATGGCAAAATCCGGCTCCCAATATGGAATGCAGCTTTTATGGGTTTTGGCGCTGAGCTGCTTCTTTTCGTGGATTCTAATGGAGGCATATGGCCGTTATGCAGTCGTGACAGGCGAGACAACAATCCACAGTTTCAAAACAAGGTTTAAGTTCGGAAAGCCAATCGCAACATTGACAATGCTTGGCATTGTTTTAGGGCAATGGTGCTGTCTTTCAGGATTAGTGGGCCTGTCTGCTAACGCTCTTTACGAGGGATGGCACTTGTTTTTTCCCGCTTTAGGCCCTGAAAAATACTGGGCCGTATTAGGAATCGCTGTTTTTATTATGGCTGTTATGTATTGCCTACTGTGGGTTGGAAAGTACTCCTTTTTTGAAAAGGTTTTGATCTTATTTGTTACTATAATGGGGATTGCCTTTATAGTCTCTATGTTTATAGCATTGCCATCGCCCAAAGAAATAGCCGCCGGATTAATTCCGAGAATACCAAAGGTTAAAGGAGCTAAATTGATGATAGCCGCATTTGTCGGCACTACTATGGCCGCCCCTACATTCGTTGTCCGGCCGCTACTGATGAAAGGTAAAGGCTGGACAAAGGCTAATTACAAACAACAGAGACGAGATTCATTCGTTGCCGCCCTGCTTATGTTTATTGTCAGCGGCTCTATTATGGCCTGTGCAACAGGTGCCTTGTTCTATCGGGGCCTTTCGATCAACAAGGTTCTGGATATGGTGCAAACTCTTGAACCTTTTGCCGGCAAATACGCTGTTGCACTGTTTTTGGTCGGTACATTGAGTGCCGGCTTATCGTCCATATTTCCAATCGCAATGGTTGCGCCCCTGCTAATCTGTGATTATCGGGCAGGCAAGCTGCAAACAAAGTCAAAACTATTCCGCGTTCTTACAGCGGTGGCCTGCCTAATAGGTTTGATGGTCCCGATTCTCGGCGTAAATCCAATAGCTGCTCAGATTGCTACGCAAGTCTCACAGGTTTTTGTTCTTCCGGTCATAATCTTGGGTATCATTTATCTCGTGAACCGTAAGGATTTTATGGGTGAGCACAAGGCGGGGGTGCTTTTAAATCTGGGTATGGCCACTGCGCTTGTATTTTCCTGTTTCATCTCATATACGGCTGTTTTGGCACTTATAGAGTTTGCTAAATAATTTTGCCTCTGAGGCTGGGACGGCCGGCACATCGCTTATCGGTAAACGTTTTACTTTTAAAACCGACAAAGGCAAAAAGATATCCATCCTCCCTGAAGGTGTTTCATTGGACCAGATGCACAGCCAAATTCAAGCCGTACGAGAGAGTTTTATCTCTAAGTAAAAAACTTTACTATTAATCTTCCCACTTATCTGGGAAATCCGGCAGCAGGCCGAATTTGTCCATATCAAAGTTCTTAAATCCGAGCTTGATGGCTGGCGAATCAG
>JBHPEQ010000097.1:0-9387 GCA_042576845.1 Planctomycetota bacterium | reverse complement strand
GAAAAAAGATATTTGAACTGGCTCTCAAGAAGTACAAGATAGCTCGTTAGTATAATCCCCGAACCAGCCACGCTCTTACTGCTCAGCCTTGGTGCGGTGATGTTGAGAAGGAGAAAACACTAAAATCCAGGCTTATAATACCACATCTTTCTCAGCATGCTCATTCCAAGACGTCGATGGTGTAGTTGGCCTACGTTGAGATTCTACTTGTTGTCCGGTATCTTCTTGAGCATCCCATGAAGAGCACCTGCTTTTAGATTTATCAACTATGTCTACCAAACGCCCGATAACAGATTCCGGGGTATCATCGAAAGGGTCAACGATACAATTTTTGAGTCTATCATAGAGCTCATCAGAAATTTGAATGACCTTCATTATTTTTACTCCAAATTACATGCTGTAGCTTACAGCGATAGTCTTTCCGAGATAAAGTATACAAAACAATGCGCCCTCATCCAAATCGCATATATCCCCGAACCATCCACCCTCTTACTGCTCAGCTTAGGTGCGTGGGGGAGAAAAAGTTTTAAGTTTTGAGTTAGGAATGAGATTGCCGGGTCGTGGCCTATGGCCGAGGAGAGTAGAACAGTAGATAGGTGAGCAGGTGAAAGAGGATTTTAGGGGTGCGGGATTAGGAATGAGGGGTTGGGGGAAAGGAATGACCCCGCCCGGAGAACGGTTAAGAATACATGTTTCAGTTGACACATGAGGCGGAAAGTTCTGGCAAAGTAGAACTTATTTTTTTATTTTATGATATTATGCGAAAAGAGAAACCGAGCCGAACCGCTTACAAGGTCGCCCTGAATATTCTAACTTTAGGTGCGAAACCGGAAATGGATGAAGTGCTTCCCACTGGAATAGTCGATGCCACAGAGAGATTACTGATTGCGTCCGGTGCAGCGAGTGCAACTGTGGTTCGATGGCATCGTTCTCCGAAAATGGTATCTATTTACGAGGCCTTTGATTGGATGATACCGGGTCAATTTGAGGCATTTGCCCATAGGAAGGCATTTTGTGAGCACCAGGTTAGGGATGGAATCAATGCCGGCACTACCCAGATTCTTGTCTTGGGAGCGGGATATGACACTATGGGGTGGAGACTGGCACCAAATTTTCCTGATGTAAATTTCTTTGAGATTGATCACCCGGCCACAACCCGCCTTAAGGCAAAGGGAATAAAAGGGATGGGGCAGTATGATAATCTTCACCTCATACCAGAAGATCTTAGTAAGCGGAAACTGGTGGATGTTCTAAAATCCCACAAGTCATGGGACGAGGAGGCGCAAGCCGTAATCATAGCCGAAGGCCTGTTAATGTATCTGCCTTCGTCAGCGGTTCACGATTTGTTCAGACAATGTGCTTCAATCTCTGGAACCGGCACTCGAATCGCTTTCACCTATATCGGTAAGGGGGCGGATGGTCGGCCTGATGCCGGCCGCTGGACAGGACTGCTTCTTTGGATTCTCAAGGTTAACGGAGAACCGTGGCTATGGAGTATACAACCCGACCGGCTTAGCCGAGTACTGAAAGAAAACGGCTGGACATATTCTCCGGAGTTAGTGGGAGAAATCAATAAGCGCGGTGTAGAGTTCTTTGGTACTGCGAGGAAGTAATACAATGTTGGTGAATCGCACATATATTTACTGATATAATGATTTTTATACTAGTTTTAAAGATTAGGAAATAAAATATAAAGATATATTAATTTAAAATGAGGAGGAAAAATCGTATGAAAACAATAGTTTTTGCATTTGCTGGATATAACCTTGCCGCGTCGGCGTATGGCCGAGGAGGGTAGAACAGTAGATAGGTGAGCAGATGAAATAGAATTTTAGGGGTGCGGGATTAGGAATGAGGGGTTGGGGGAAAGGAATGACCCCGCCCGGAGAACGGTTAAGAATACATGTTTCAGTTGACACATGAGGCGGAAAGTTCTGGCAAAGCAGAACTTGTTTTTTTTATTTGTCCAGCGGCCAAAAGACCCAGTCGCCTTCATCTGCGTATTTCTCGATTCTGCCTCTATCATCTATCGCTATCTGTCCGCCGTCATCTTCGAAATTGGTCCCCACGCCATAAAGGATAAAGCCATCGTCTGTTGTTCTGTAAACCAACGGCTTATCACTCCACGGGTCTATCGGCAATTGCTTCAAATAACCGGCCTCAACAAGCTGCTGGAAACTGGAAGGATATTGGCCTGTATCCTGATTGTATCTTTCAATCGCAATGATACTGAGTGTAGCCAGCACATCGGCCTTGCAGCGGCAGCTTATCTCGATTACTCTACTGAATGCAGGTGTCAGGAGATTTAGCAGTATGTTATTTTCGATAAATTCATTTACCTTAGCTTCAACATCAACATTCTCTGCACGAATTTGAGCGGGTGTTTTATCAGCTATCTTATCCCAAAAAGCGTAAAACTTATCAGCCATTTGTCTTGTTTGACGTTTGTTCGGATGGGCAAATAAAACATAAAAAGGGTTTCCACATGCCTCAATATAGGCTATTATATCCAATATTATGCCTTCTCCTTCATACGCACCACCCATATTCCGCCATTTCCTAATTCTGGGAAGATAAATATGCCCTCCGCTGAATATGCCTTCCGTAAAACATCTTTGGATTTCGTCATACAGAAATAATTTCTCAGTTTCAAAACTCACTGTGAAATCTTCGTCTATAATTGCCTGCTGTAAATCTTTCTGTAATAGAGCCAATGATGCGGCATCAACCTGGAATTCAGTAACAATATCACGAGTGTTCAATGCACTTAAGGCCTCAATCGCAATCCCCACAAGCTGTTCTATAAGAAACTTGTCCCCTTTAAGATGCCGGCCAAAGCGATAACAGGCCGTTAAATCATCAAAAGCTTCCTCGTACCGAACCTGCCCTGCCCGAAGCCATGCACGCCAGCACAAAGAATAAGCCAATCTGCGAAACTCAGCAAGATTTGGCAATAAAACAGCCGTCATCAGTTCGCTATTATTATCCTTATTGGAGTACTCCCGCCAATAATACGGTTTTTTCGAGCCAGCAATAACAAGTTCAAGAGTCTTGCTGTTATCTTCCAAGAACTGCTCTATGCGTTGTTTCTGCATATCATTAACATCGTGATATTTTTCCCCCAAAAGGTTAGATATATCATCAGGCCACTTTTCATATAATTCAGCAGCCTCAATGTAAAAAGGCGCTGCGTTGGAATTATCATCGGCTGAAGGACGAACCATTCTGTTAAGCTCAGCAATGTAATCAACAGTCACAACCGGTTTACCTGATAAAAACCAGCCAATATAAACAACAAGGCAAACAAATATTATTACTATTGCCTGAGAAGCTCTGGCAAAGACCGTTCGCCATAGTGGCCGGCAGCGTTTTTTGGCGCGGCGGAGCAATACTCCAAGCAGCTTCGGATTACCGAAATCAGCGATCAACTGCTGGGCTTTTTGTTCTTTGTCTTCGTCGCTTTTGCATTTGCTTAACTCATCCTCAAAAGGCGCTGTTAATTCTGCCTGCACCTGGGCCTGCACCTTCCTGCGATACCGCATCTTTTTGATGACCAGCTTTATAAACTCAGCCGCACAGCCGGGAAGATTATCAAGTATCTTATCTTTTTCCTTAGATTTCATAATTTACCTCTTTAGCAAAATGCACATTAGTTTTGTCTACTTACAATGACAAGCAAGCAGAAAACTAAACAAACTCATTAAATTATGTAGAGGCAAATGCACCGCCGAAGACATAATTCAAGCCGGTAGTTAATTCTTTGAGCTGCTGTTTTTGTTTGGAAAGCTCGGTTTTGCCTTTGCCGGTGATAGAATAGTAGCGTCTGTTCCTGCCGGAATCCGTCTGTTCCCACTTGCCCTTGACGAGCTTTTTGGCCTCTAAGTTATACAGCAGGGGGTACAGCGTTCCTTTGCCGAGCGCCAGGATATTGCCGCTTCGCTGCTCGATTGCTTGGCTCAGTTCATAGCCGTACATCCTTCCGGCGGATAAAATCTGAAGAACCACCACCGGAGCAATCCCTTTTAATAACTGACTTTCAAATTTCATATATAGCTCCTTTTTACAGATAAAGACATATACTGATTTTTAGTGTGCAATACATATTTTGTTATACATACCATAGGTTTGTCAAGAAAAAATTTTATTTTTTTTAGCGACAATGCTTATCTGAGCTGTTAAATTGTTTATTCTTAACGGTTTAAGTAATTTAAAAAATCACTAAAAAAACCAAAGCAAGGGGCTATATATGGATTATGAAAAGTTCATCGAGGAGCAAATCCAGAACATCAAAGAAACGATAGGAGAAGAAACTGCCATTAACGCACTTAGCGGCGGAGTCGACAGTTCCGTCGTTACAGTCCTTGGCCACCGTGCTATCGGCGAGCAGTTGAGAACCATTTTCGTCGACAGCGCACTTATGCGAGAGAAAGAGCCCGAAGGCGTTGTTCAAATCTTTGCTGATATAGGCATCGATGTTGATTTGGTCGATGCACGAGATGACTTTCTCTTGGCCTTGAAGGGCTTGACGGACCCGGAGGAGAAACGACAGGCCATCACCGACACTTTTTATTCAAATGTCTTCAGCAAACTCGTCAAAGAATCGAAGGCGAGATTTTTATTACACGGCACTATTCTTACCGACATCGAGGAAACCGTCGCAGGCATCAAGCGCCAGCATAACATTCTCGACCAGCTCGGGATAGATACGGAGCAGTCTTACGGGTATAAGGTGATAGAACCGCTGAAGACCATTCGCAAAGATGATGTACGTGAGGTCGCCAAGCTGTTAGATATGCCGGAGGAAATCTGGAACCGGATTCCGTTTCCCGGCCCTGCTTTAGCGACCCGCATCGTCGGGGAAGTAACCGCTGAGCGTGTTGAGATAGTCCGGACGGCAACGGCAATCGTGGAAGAAGAGCTTGCAGACAGCGGCGCCTTTCAATATATGGCGGTCCTGCTGAGTGACCGCGCAACCGGAATACGAAATAATAAGCGTGAGTTCGGACGAATTATTGTGGTCCGCTGTATTGAAAGCAACGATGCCAGAGAGGCAACTGCGACAGTGCTGGGCTGGGATAAATTAAATCGGCTGTGCGAACGAATAACCAACATCGAAGGCGTGAACCGCTGCTTATACGACTTAACACCAAAACCGCCTGCAACGATTGAATACATATAAACTAAACTGCTCTTGAAATATAAGCCGATTGTATGTTAAGTTAAGAGTAGATTATCCGGATTTTGTAAGGATGATATGAGCATCACTTGCCCCGGATATGACGTTTTGATATACAAAACTTCGGAGCAGTGGCCGAGCGGTTTAAGGCGACGGTCTTGAAAACCGTTGTACCGAAAGGTACCGGGGGTTCGAATCCCTCCTGCTCCGTTTGTTTGCCAGGTGAGGACAATACGTTCTTTTTAATACCTAAGTCTGTCACTTGTCGAGACTTATGTGTATGTTCTGAGTAGATATTTTTGTCACTTCCCATTTCACTTTTTGTGCCATTCGTAGAAATCTGGTTACGATCAAAGTAAGCGTTTTTTGCAAATTCTTTGTACACAGGTTTGTACAGAGATTTGTTACTTGTTACAGGCAAATCATCGGTTCCCGTTTTCAAGGCTACCGATTTGTTTTCATTGGCTCCATCCTTATCCAGACCTGGAAGTTTGGGCATGGAATCGAGAGCTGCTCTTTCATCATATAATCCGATATGTGTGTAAGTATCCATCGTCAGGCTAATGGTACTATGCCTCAGCAGAGATTGTGCAACTTTAGGTGAGACACCGCTTTTATTGAGTATACTTGCGAAGCTATGCCTCAAGGAGTGAAAATCTGCAAACCGACCAGCAGCATCTTCATATTCGATTCCGGCAGCTTCGAGGTCTTTCTTCAGTATATCAGCACCTTTGTTAGGGTTAAAAGTGGCGAATACTTTTGTATTTTCCTCAGCCAGTAATTCAGATTTCCAAGCTTCCAATTGACTTGCCATGTCCAAACGCAATGGCTGGACATCGTCTCTGCGATGTTTGCTGTAGGCTGCCGAAACTGTTACAGAGGGCTTAGAATCACTCAGGTTAAACGACTGCCATGTAAGAGAGGCTAACTCATTTGCTCTGAATCCTGTACTCACAGCAAGCGTATAAAGCATAACCCGCTCTTTACCTGTCATACGATGATGTTTCGACCCTTTAGCGGTAGTCTCAAGGAGTCGATTCAACTCATCGGTCGTTAATGCACGCCGAGGATGACGTATATCCGTTTTAGGGTTCTGGCCCTGAAGATAAGCCAGGGAATTTTCGTTGGTTCTGTTGTCGGCTACCAGCCAGCGACAAAATTGTTTGATCGCTTGCAAATAGAAATTACTACTGCGTATGCTCAAACCATCCCGTCTACGTTCTGCCAGATACCTTTGCGTTTTTGAGGCCGAAATATCAGACATGTAAACAAACTTGCCATTATCAATTACCGCTTTTGCTCGATTGTAAACCAAACGAGCTTGTTTTAAGGTTGTACCTTTGTTTATCAAGCTGGCCTTGAAATCTTCCAGATGTTTAAGTAGGGGGGTTTTGCGGTGTTTTTTGAACTTGTCAATAATACCAGCCTGGGCAAGTTCCGCTTCACGTTCAAGCTTTGCAGCCAATTGAGTAGTTGCAGCCTTGTCCTTAAAAGCCTTTATCCGCTTTCGTGTGCCCTCAGTGGTCTTATAGTCGATGTACCAGTAAGGACTTTGTTTCGAAACAATTTTACCGTTCTTATCCTTTGCTTTGTATTTTCGCCGAATTAAACTTGCCATAATATCACCTTACCTTTTTCATTCACTTTCGCTTGTCTAAATCTGATATGTTAGACTTAATATACTTTTCTATTCCCTTAACAACTTCGTCTTTTAATTCGGCGGGGCTTTGAGCGACCCAGACCGTGAAGTTGTAGAAGCTCTTGTTATCTATCTTAAGCCACTTGCCATTCTCGTGTAGAAAAACAAGCAAAGCAGTTATCGCAATTCTTTTGTTACCATTCTGAAAAGGATGATTCTTAATCATAAGGTACAAAAGCATGCTTGCCTTAGAAACCATCGATGGGTATAAGGACTTGCCCGAAAACTTCTGAAAAGGTGTCAAAAGACAGCTTTCAAGAATATTGGGGAATCTTGTTGAAAAATCAGGTATCGGCTCATTAAAAGAAAGATGCTCTTTCGCAAGCCGGAACGCAAGATATTCAACTTCCTTGATAGTGATAAGCTGCATTACTCTTTCCCTAACTTCTTCAACAGTTCACCATATTCTTTGACTGTTTTTCTGACAGCCAAATCAATCCTTTTTTTTCTTTTGGCGCTTGTTTTTTTACCCAAAATGTATGTTATGTTACGGTCAGAAATCATGTACGTTCTACCAATTTTCACGGCTGGTATTTCGCCTTTCTTGACTTTTTTGTATACCGCGATACGGCTCAAGCCCAAGACCTTTGCCAATTGTGGTATAGTGAGATAATCTTTCTTAACCATTGATTTCACCAGAGCTTACAATGTTAACTATTATCTTATAGGTTAACCCAAGTTAACCAACTTTCATTAGGTTAACATAACCTATCGGCGAAATCAAGCATAAAATTCAACTTTTTTATAACTTTTTTCAATTCGCAATATATCTATATCGGGTAGCTTTCCTGACAGTCTCAGCGGTTCCGCCCTTTTGGGTTATCGTTAAAACGTCTTCTTTGACCAATAACCTCAGATAGCGATTAGCCTGCATTGCAGATATTTCCAGTAAACCTGCTGCTGTTCTGGCAGAGAGAAAAAACGGCTTATCACCACAGGCTTTTTGGATTTCTCTGCAAAGTACAGCTAAATTTTGGAGCTTGTGGTTTTCAGGATAGTTTAGCGCTACTGCTTTTGGTGGTTTCAGCTTTATAGCCTGTTCATAAATAATCATCGGATTTACTCCTTCAAAATATTTTACATTGTCCCATGCAACAAGAAAGTCCAGCCATGTTTCGGCAAAATCTTTAGTTCTTATATTCGGCAATGCCAAATCGTACCAACTTCTAACATCTTCTCGAAATATTTTAGGATTAGCATCGGGGTATCTGGTTCTCAATGCCTTTGAAAAAAAAAATATTTTGTTATTGCGCTGTCCAAACTTTTTGGGCAAAGTCCGTACTATAACCTTTTTAATAAAACCATTCTCTTTACTTACTGTTGCTTCAGTATGCTCTGTTTGCTCTATATGCTCTGTATGCTCAGTATGCTCTGTAACATTGGTGTTGTTAGATATGAAACCAGCAAGTTCAGGGTCAACTGCTAACAGGTTGCCATTCTCAAGAGGATTCACCCATTGATACTCAATACCATCAGGGTGGAGTGAAGGGGGCAGAATGTTATAATGCTTACTGCCTCTAAGTTCTCCAAGGTGGTTTCCCTGCTCATCTTCAATATCGATGCGCCCTTCAATCTTTGTCTGAAAATATACGTGCATCCCCCTCGACGTTTTGACGGTCGGTAGTTTTTCGGCAAGGTCAGGATAATCTTTCGCCCATTGCTTATATTCAGCCATAGTATCAAAGTCCCTGCAAACAAGGTCATTCGATACCGGTCCAAGTATAACGGCAAGGCTTTTGTATTTGCTATTGCAAAATCTTTTTTTAAGTTGCTCAATATTCGGTCTTTCTTTTTGATACCGTCTCCACTTTACAGCTGCTTTCTTTGTTCCTGCTCTTATTGGGATAATTGAACAGCCTCGGCTGTGATATTCCAAAGCCCAATCCAAAATCTTTTTTTTGTCCTTTTTAGACATAATCTTATCCCGATGCCCATATTTTCTCAATTTATTGATTCTACGTTTGTTTTCTGGCTATCTTGGTTGGCTTACCGCCTTCAATAGGACAATACTTCCCATTAAGCTGGCGATGAATGTAAAGCGGACAAGCCAAATCTGTGCATTTTCTAACCTCATCCGATACCCACGCTACACATTCAAGACATTGAGCATTAACTGCAGCTCGTAAATTACCTCGTTTCAATGCTCTACCGTAGAGGCCTTGATATTTTTTCGGGGCTTGTTTCCTACGCTCTGCTATCTGCTCTTGCCGATTCATTCTCGCACCTGCTTCATCTGTTCCCAAGTGCGTCTATCTACTGCTCCGGCAGCAAGCCAATCGGAAATCTCTTGTTCAGACCATCTTACCGACCCTCCAATTCGGATAGGTGCTGGTATTTTGCCACTGCTGTTTAGTCGAAAAATTTGACGCTTCGATAATGATAGTCTCTGTCCAAAGGTTTTCGCATTCAGTAATTGGCATGGATAGATTTTATTTTCTGTGTCAGCCATTTTTAAAGCCTCCAAAAAGTAAATAATGTTTTCTTCAAACTGCTTAAAAGAATAACTTGGAGG
>JBHPEQ010000096.1:0-9564 GCA_042576845.1 Planctomycetota bacterium | reverse complement strand
GTCTGCGGTAACAGAAACGCCGGACGGCTTATTGACGACGACAATATCCTTATCGCAGTAGATTATTTCTATCTGTGATTTTAACATTCGCCTGTTAATTTTATGCTTCTTGACGGCAACTCTTAAGTGGTTTATAGTGTTCGGGATTTAGTATACACCCTTGAAGGCAAAACGTATACTGTTTACTGGATTTGGAGTTTGTTGACGATGACGAATAAAAAAAATGACTTGTGTGAAAAGTGCACCGGCCTGTGCTGCAGATATTTTGCCCTCCCGATTGAAACGCCTGAAGACCAGGAGGATTATGATGATATCAGCTGGTATCTGTGCCATAAGGATATTACGGTTTTTGTGGAGGACGATGACTGGTATATTAACATAAATAACAAGTGCAAACACCTTTCCCAAAAGGATTATCGATGCAAAATATACAACAAAAGACCTCGAATCTGCGCCGAATACAGACATAAGGACTGTGACTTCGTCGATGGCGAATACGATTATCAGCTGCACTTTACCAGCGATAAGCAGATGGAAGAATATATAAAGATAAAATTCGGCAACAACGTCACGGAAAAGAAAAAACAGAAGAAAAGCAAAAGAAAGAAAAAGAGAAAAACAAAGAAATGAAATTTCCACCGGTAAAAGGAACGAGAGATTTTTATCCGACGGAAATGGCTGTTCGTAACTGGCTTATAGACGGCTGGAAAAAGGTATCAATCCGCAACGGTTTCGAGGAATACGACGGGCCGATTTTCGAATACCTGAAAATGTTTCAGGTTAAAAGCGGCGACGAAATCTCCGAGCAGCTTTTTTCACTGACCGATAGAGGTGGCAGAGAACTGGCGCTTCGGCCGGAAATCACCCCGACACTTGCCCGGATGGTCAACCAGAGAATCAGTTCGCTGCCAAAACCAATAAAATGGTTCTCGGTCCCGAGATTGTTCCGTGCAGAGCGCCCGCAGAAGGGCCGGCTGCGAGAGTTCTTCCAGTGGAATATCGACATAATCGGCGTCGATGACGTCCTTGCCGATGCAGAAACAATATTCTGTGCTTTAGATTACCTTCAGGAGGTAGGCCTGAGGCCCGATGATATTGTCGTAAAAATATCAAGCAGAAAATTATTGGCAGCTATCCTTAAGAAAATTGGGATTGCAGAAAAGTCTTTGGACTCTTTGTATCCTGTGCTTGACAAAAAAGATAAGCTGCCCTCGGAAACATTTAAAGAAATGGTTGATGGACAAGTCCCTGACCGCCGGACGGCTGGTAAAATCCTTGATTTTATGGAGGTCAGAAAAGTATCAGAAATCAAAAAAATTGTAAAATATGATGCTAACGATGAAATTGACCAGGCTGTAAATGAACAAGCGATGCTGCTTCATCATCTCAATCAAATGGGAGTCAGTAAGTATTGTAAATTTGACCCTGGTATCGTCAGGGGCCTTGCTTACTATACCGGCATTGTATATGAGATTCACGATAAATCCGGCCAGTTGCGTGCCATTGGTGGCGGCGGAAGATATGATAATTTATTGAAAGATTTCGGCGGACCGGATATGCCTGCAACCGGCTTCGCCATCGGCGATTGTGTCCTCACTATTCTGCTTGAAGAAAAAGGACTTCTCCAAAAACAAATCCCACCGGCTGAGCTGGACTATTTTATTGCTTTTGCAGATGAAAAATTCCTTCAGAAGGCCGTTGAGATAACAGCCAAACTAAGAAGAAAAAACTACTCAGCCAATTTCAGTTACAAAGCCGCCAATCTTAGCAGGCAGCTAAAGCAGGCCTCGGCACAAAACGCCCAAAAGTGTATTATCATCGGCTCTGAGATTGAAAAAAATCAGCTTGCTGTTAAGGATATGAAAACCGGTGCTCAGCAGTTGACTGAAGTGGATAAGTTTTTCGCTCAGCTCCAACAGAAATCCAAATGAAAAAATTCTCACCCAACCATTACGAACGTGCTTTTGAGAACTGGTTGAAAGATAATCAAATCCAATATATAGCTGTTGATGAGCATAAAAGAGCGGCTTTCGGACGCTCGAAAATAAAGAGCTTCGATTTCTTACTATATCCTCCCAATCAAAGCATAATTATTGCCGAGGTAAAGGGCAGGGCATTTAAGGGCAGCAGTTTTGCCAGGTTAGCCGGCTTTGAATGCTGGGTTACGATGGATGATGTCAATGGCCTGGCTAACTGGAAGCAAATCTTCGGTGAATCGCATATACCGGTTTTTGTCTTTGCGTATTGTATGAAGAATATAGACGTGGATTTTGACGGGAGAGATGTCTTTGATTGTGACGGCAGAAGATATGTTTTTTTTGCTCTAAAACTTTCCGACTATTGCTCCCATATGAAGCTCCGCAGCCCCAAATGGGAGACGGTAACTCTGCCCGCAGACAAATTCCGTCAATGCGCAATACAAATGCAGGAGTTGCTGACTTGATATTGTGATTCTTTGGCTGTTATTGAGTAAGATGGAAAACTTCTCCTTACTTCTCTTTTCCCACTATAATCATATTTCCCATCCTCAATAATTACGGTTTCTTTTGCATCTTTATGCAGAAGTATGAGTGAAATTTCTCGCCCGAAAGCAGCATTTGCTGTATATTATATGCCGATGAGAATCATAGCCGGCTCAAAAAAAGGTATGAAACTGCTGAGTCCAAAAACGGATGTCTCCAGACCCATTACCGACAGGGTCAAGGAATCGCTTTTCAATGTGCTTTACAAATACGACCTGCCGGCGGGAAAATGCGTTGCTGATTTATTCAGCGGCGTCGGCTCTTTAGGACTCGAGGCATTGAGCAGGTCGGCGGAATTCGTTACCTTTGTCGAAAAAGACCCTGAGATTGTTAAAATTCTGGAAAGGAACATTGAAAAGGCCGGCTTTGTGAAAGAATCAAAGGTTATCAGGACCAACGCCTTTAAGTTCGCCTCCGGCATAATAGAAGGCGGGCAAAACTGCGACATTGTCTTTGTTGACCCGCCTTATGCAGCTACGAAAGATGTTGCCGGGAACTCTCGTTTGGGTAATCTTTTAAATACTTTAGCCGAGAAGTTAAACCCGAACAGCTTTGTTGTTGTCAGGACAGACAAACAAACTGAACTTTTTCAGCGATACGGCCGGTTGAAAATAATAGAACGCCGAGAATGGGGAACTATGGCGGTAACAATTTTTTCGATGGACAGATAGATGACAAACAAACAAACAGCAGTAAAAATAATCAGGAAATTACGCAGCAAAGGTTTCGAGGCCTTAATGGCGGGAGGCTGTGTTCGCGATATGCTGCTCAGCCGACGAGCTAATGATTATGATGTCGCCACAGATGCCAAACCCGACCAGATTGTAAAACTTTTCAGACGCACTATAAAAGTCGGTGTAAAGTTCGGCGTGGTAATTGTTCTGCTCAAGAATCAGCAGGTGGAAGTCGCCACGTTTCGCGCCGAAACCGGCTATACAGATGGCCGACACCCCTCGAAAGTCAAATTTACCAGTGCCGCTGAAGACGCCGCTCGAAGAGATTTTACCATCAACGGGATGTTCTATGACCCAATCAAAAAGAAGGTAATTGATTATGTAAACGGACAGGCTGACCTGAAAAAACGAATATTACGCACCATCGGCAGCCCTAACGAGAGATTCGGCGAAGATTACCTCAGAATGCTGCGTGCAGTCAGGTTTTCAACCCAGCTTGATTTTCCTATCGGACCGAAGACGTGGGCTGCCGTTTCCAGCAATGCAAAAAAAATAACCGGCATAAGCGGTGAGCGAATCTGTGCGGAGCTGGAAGGCATACTCGTCAATCCTAATCGCTCTGCCGGAGCGGCAATGCTCAGCGACAGTGGTTTGCTTGAGGTGATTTTTCCCGGTCTTATTGGCCAACTGGTAAAGTTTGCAGTAAAAGTATTAGGACAACTGCCGGAAAAACTCGATTTCCCACTTGCACTGGCCGGCCTATTCGCCGGCTCTGAAATCAAATTTGCTCTTGACAGATTGAAAAGTTTGAAACTCAGCAGACAAACGACAAAACATATCAAATTCCTGCTGATCAACAGAGACAAGCTGCTCAATGATAAAATGTCGTTGGCTGAATTGAAAACCTTCCTTGCCCAGCCATATTTCTACGACCTTTTCAACTTGCAGAAAGCAATTCAAAAAGCAAAGGGACAGGACATTACCGCATTAGTCAGCTTGAAAAAACGAATTAAACGCTTGGGCGATGTGGAACTGCACCCGAAACCTCTTCTAAACGGCCACGAGCTGATGCGTTTAGGTGCCCTCCCGGGCCCAGACCTCGGACAGTTGGCACAGGAAATGTACATTGCTCAGTTAGAGGGACAACTCCAGACAAAAACCCACGCCAAAGATTGGGTCCGCAAATGGCTCAAAAAACACAGAAAGATTGAAAGATAAAAGCGAACCGATAATTTTTAAGGATACGGAATTGATGCAGCCGTTTACGCTTTTAATAAAACCCTCCGGCTCCGATTGCAATCTTGATTGCAAATACTGTTTTTACAAAAACAGAGCGCCTCAAATCGGCTTCGGAAAACAGCGAATGAGCGACGATGTCCTCGGACGGCTTGTTAAAGACTATATGCAAACCGGATTTGATGTATGCGGTTTTTCCTTCCAGGGAGGCGAGCCGACATTGATGGGGCTTGATTTTTATAAAAAGGTTGTACAGCTTCAAAAAGTTTATGCTCGCCCCGGCCGGCAGGTCAGCAACTCACTTCAGACTAACGCTGTTTTACTCGATGGTGAGTGGTGCTCATTTTTGCACGAAAACAAATTCCTTGTCGGTATCAGCATCGACGGCCCGAAAGAATGGCACGATTACTATCGCCTTGACCATGCCGGCTCAGGAACGTTCGATAAAGTATTAAAAGCAATACAGCTTTGTAAAGAATACAAGGTAGAATTTAACGCCCTTGTACTGCTGAACAACATAAATGCTGAGCATCCGGACGAGCTTTTTGATTTCTTTCTCGAAAATGATATCAGGTACCTGCAGTTCATACCCTGCGTGGAACTCGACCCTGATACCGGTGAAGTGGCGGATTATTCAGTTACACCACAGCAGTTAGGAGCTTTTTTATGCCGGACATTCGACCGCTGGTTTGAGTACGGCCCGCGAAAATTGTTCATTCGTGATTTCGAATCGATAATATCCTTCTGTGCTACAGGCAGACATACTATCTGTACATTTAACAGGCAGTGCAGCGATTATATCGTCGTCGAACATACAGGCGATTGTTTCGTTTGTGATTTTTTCGTCGAGCCCAAATGGTATCTCGGTAATATCCTCGATACGCCGATAAAAGAAATCGCTTCCAGCGGCAAAAAACTGAAATTCGCCCGGCTCAAAAAGAACCTTTCCAACAAATGCCTTCTTTGCAGGCAACTTGACGTTTGTCGGGGCGGCTGTATGAAAGACAGAATCCCTTTCGACAAAAATGATTTCGGCAACGAGAGTTATCTTTGCCAGGCATATAAAAAGTTTTTCGATTACTCAATGCCGAGATTTATGCAGTTAGCTGCTGAAATAACCGCACCTTTGCCTGACGAGTAAGCCCTTTTCTTATAAAGGATTATGTTGTTTATATCGAATTGGCACAGAACACGTTGATGTATCAGGTTGCTTGTAATAGTTTTTTTTTGCACAAAGAAATGAAAGGAACAAAAATGGAACCGGATAATTATACAAGGAGAGAATTTCTCAAAACCGTCGGCATAGGTACCGCTGCACTGGCAGCAGCTCCAGAAATAATTCTTGCCAATAGCTCTTCTGCGAGGAGCCCGAATGTGGTTCTCGTTATTACCGATGACCAGGGTTACGGGGATTTAGCCTGCCACGGCAACCCAATCATTCAGACACCGAATCTTGACACATTGCATGCCCAGAGCATTCGCCTGACCAATTTTCACGTCGACCCGACCTGTGCGCCCACACGTGCAGCCCTGATGACGGGGCGATACTCGGTGCGAACGGGAGTATGGCACACTGTTATGGGCCGATCGTTCCTGCGCAAGGACGAAGTGACCATGGCGAATGTCTTGGCGGCGAGCGGATATAGCAATGCAATCTTTGGCAAATGGGCTTTGGGCGGGAACTATCCCTTCCGACCACAGGATCGGGGCTTTCATGAGGTGCTGATCACGGGTGATGACGGGAACTTGCAGGTAGGCGACTACTGGGGCAATGACAGGTTCGATGACACCATGTTTCATAACGGCAAAGCTGAGAAATTCATGGGTTATAGCACAGACGTTTTATTTGATAACGCGATGAAATTCATTGAAGCCCATAAGGACGAGCCGTTCTTCGTATACCTGACGACCAATGCGGCCCACAGCCCGTACAATATCCCTGAGAAATACAGCAATCTCTATCGGGGCAAAGAAAATGTGCCCAATGCCAAGTTTTATGGCACCATCACCAAGATCGACGAAAATGTGGGCCGACTTCGCCACAAACTGGAAGAGATGGGACTTGAAGATAACACGATTCTCATCTTTATGACGGACAATGGCAGTGCCGAAGGCGGTTTCAACGCCGGTATGCGCAGCCGCAAGGGCAGCGAGTACGACGGTGGTCACCGGGTACCCTTCTTTATCCGCTGGCCAGCCGGTTGCCTTAAGGGCGGTCGCGATATTGACTGTTTGGCAGCCCACATCGATGTGTTGCCAACGCTAATTGAGTTATGCAGGTTGAACAGACCCGAGGCCGTAGAATTCGACGGTATGAGTCTGGCCCCGCTGCTGACAGGAAAGTGGACGAGCTGGCCCGACCGTACAGTAGTTGTGGATTCTCAGCGTATCGAACACCCACAAAAGTGGAGAAAAAACGCCATTATGACCGAGCGTTGGCGATTGATAAACGGCAGAGAGCTTTATGATATGAAGGCCGATCCTGGGCAGAAAAATTCCGTGGCCGAACTATATCCTGACGTGGTTGTAGAACTGCGTCAGGCCTATGAACAGTGGTGGTCCGACGTATCGGCGCGTTTCGATGAATACTGTGAGATTATCATCGGCAGCGAGGAAGGGAACACCTTTCCATTGACCTGCCATGATTGGCACACTCCAATCAGCCAGATTCCCTGGGCGGAGCATCATATTCTTGACGGACTACAGGGCAACGGCTTTTGGGCAGTGAAAATTGCCCGTGAGGGCATCTACGAGTTTTCCCTTCGGCGGTGGCCTGCCGAAGTAAACAAGCCGATCAACACGGCTATCCCAGGCGGCAAGGCCATTAACGCCAGCAAGGCCCGACTTGAAATATCAGACGTGGATGTGACCAAACCCATAGATAAGGACACGGTTGCCGTGACGTTCCGGGTCTGGCTCAAGGCAGGTAAGACACGGCTGCAAACGTGGTTTATCGATGATCAGGGCTCGTCCCGCGGAGCGTATTATGTTTATGTGAAACGATTGTCATAAAAGCTTAGCTCAATCCTTCATCATTCAACATTCCTTGTTGGATATTCGATATTCCCACGGTCATTGCGAACGCAGCGAAGCAATCTCAATCCTTCATAATTCAACATTCCTTGTTCAATATTCGATATTCCCTCCGTTCTACTCTCCTCGTCCATAACCCGACGCTGCCTCCAGTTCGATGTTTAATTGTCTTACTCCGTTCCTGCGTAATAAATGTTGTGGGAATTCATCACGATTCACTTACTTCTTTTACTCAATTCAGTTTCCAATTCCTCCAATACCTAAATCGCGCAGATCGGTCTTAAAAATTTCCAGATTAGGTAGTTCTTTCTTGAGCCTTATGGTCGCACCAGGACTGAATTGATTAGTACCAATAAGTCGGATACTTCGTAAGGCTTTGAGACCTTTTAGGTTCGCTAGGCCCTCATCGGTAAAGTTTCCACCATATACATTCAACATGTCCAGCTTTTTCATATCCTCCAGATAAACAAACGCCTTATCGGTCAATTCCGGGCCACCGAATGTAAGCCGGTTCATATTGGTAAGACCGGCCAGGTGTGCAACACCAGCATCAGTTAGACCCAGTGGCTCAGTGATAATCTGGCTGATTTGAAACCAGCGAAGATTCTTCAGGTTCGCCAAGCATGCCAGGTCTTCATCACGGATTACATCCTCTGAATCATTGGGAACACCTACGTAGAGAGTTCTGAGCTTAGTTAATCCGGATATATTGAGCCCTGAATAATCCTGTATAGCGGGTCGAACTTCCAGATACTCTAGGTTTTTAAGGTCATTAAGTTTGGCCAGTCCACCAATGGTTATCTTCGTCTTATATAAGCTTAGATGTTTTAAAGATTTCAGTGCCGTTAATTTAGCTAGTCCTTCATTTGTTATCGGGCAACCAAAGAGATTAAGGTCTTTTAGGTTTTTCAGCTTGGCAATCTGGCTCATCCCTTCATCGGTAACACCCAAACCCCCAAGCATGAGCTCCTCAAGAGATTGGAGCTTGGCCAACTCCTTGAGTCCTTTGTCAGTATACATTCTCTTATCCTTCTTTGGATCAACATAGTGCGGGTTGGGCATACGAAGATGCTTGAGGTTGGTTAATTGCCCCAGATAAACAAGACCTCTGTCCGTCACGCTTTCGCTGGGCAGGTCTATGTACTCAAGTGATTTAATTTCAGCAAGATGAGCTAACGCCTTATCTGTAATTTTCGTACCACGAAGATTCAATTTCTTGAGAGCCTGCATCTTTTTCAGATGCACAATACCTTCGTCGCTGATATTGTTGTTCCCCTGTAGGTTAAGGTTTTCCAAGCCGGCACAATCAGATAAGTGAGCCATCCCGGTGTCGGTAATTTGAAGCATACGACCAATATGCAAAATCTTTAAAGAAGGAATATTTTTCAGATGAACCAGTCCTGCATCGCTGAAGTTATTACCCCAAAGCAGGAGATATCGAAGTTTCGGTAACTTTGCAAGGTGTACTAATCCAGCATCACTGATATGTTCGCCGCCCAGCTCTAATTCCTCGAGAGAACTCAATTTGGCCAGATGAGCTAATCCAGTGTTCGTAGCCTGGTTTCTCTTTAAATATAATCCTTTCAGTGATTGCAATTCGGCTACATCAGCCAGGCCAGCATCGGTAATTCGTTCCGGCAGGCATAGACGTTCCAAGTTTTTAAACTCTTTAATATATCGCAAACCTTTGCTATCGATATTAGTCCAATGCAGATTGAGTGCTTTCAACCCGGTCAGCCCTGCGATATGTTGCATGCATCTATTATCCGGCCTAGTTGGCTCTGATTCTAAGCCAGGCAGTCTTAACATGTACAGATCATCCGGCCCAAGCTTTGAAAGTGGCGATAAGTCTTTCCAAGCAGTCTTGTTGACAAAAAGAGCGAGGCGTTTGCCCGCTGGGATGGTAACATCACCCATAGCCTCGCCGAGGTATTCCGCTTGTTCGTACCAGCTGGTATTATCAATCCAATAGTGGAAATCCTTGATTTGTCTTACCCTATCTGAATCTTGCACTTTAAGCGCTCCCAAAGACCTATCCTTGGGAAAATGGACCACACGAACTCCACCAGCTTCTATACTTGCAGGTCGACTCTGTGCAA
>JBHPEQ010000095.1:0-9905 GCA_042576845.1 Planctomycetota bacterium | reverse complement strand
AAAAAGCCATAAATATAAACGCTTGAGGCGGGACCTTGGAAGCCATCGTGGAAATTGATTTGTACGGTACTGTCCTGCCCCAGGTAAATATCCGATTGCAGGATGGCCACTAAGTATCTTGTACAATAAGGTAGAACCGCAATTGCTGCTTCCAACTATGAATACCCATTTCTCTGGTTTTGGCATTGGTCCAAAGATGCCATCTAATTTTATCTTAAGATTTCTGAGTCTCGACTTTAGTCTAAGGATAGGTATTCTCATATTAATTATAACCTTTTAATAACCTTTATTTCCCTTCTCTTTTCGTAAAATGCGTTCAAGACTTCATAAGATACTTAAAGTAATCATATCATGCTGGTGGCTCCAGCTTCAGGAGTTCGTATGTCTCTTTTCGAATCTTTTCGGCACTTTGGCCCGGATATGGATTAATGGCCCGGCCCAGCTTACGAAGCTTATCGAAAGAATAGTCGTTTATTGCACTCAGCAGACGCTCCCGAAGGTCGGAGGCATCTTCCTTTATGACCGGTGAAATCTCACGCAGACGCCAGGTAATTGAACCTTCCATTATCAAATCATCCGATACCGGAACATAGACAATTGGCCGGCCCAACACCGCACCATGAAGCGCCAAGGAAGTATGGTCCGTAAGAATAACGTCACAAGCCACTAAGTAGCTCGTCCAGTCCTCTCCCGGCTCGCGAACCAAAAAGCCATGCAGCTTTTGTGTACGAACATACTCTCCCCATACACGCTCACCGGGCGGTTTGGGACGGTATTCCATAGGGTGGGCGCTGAGAACAAAACAAAACTCCTCCTGTAGCTTCCGCGCCTCCTTCAACAGTTCTTCGCCTATCGTCCTGAAGAGGCTGCCCCGTCCCCAGGTGCTTATTACAAATACAACGATGTCATTCTGCTTAAAGCCGAGTTCCTTGCGAAACTCATCACGACGACTCTCCTGCGCAATCATCCTGTCGTTGCGAAGGTCACCCACAACAGCGATGACATCCTTGAAAGCCGGATTCATTGCCACCGCAATTTCTCGATTAAGCTCGCCGGCGGAAAACATACGCGTATAGCGAAGCCGGCCCAATCGGTCAAAAGCATTAGAGTTGAAAGCATATGAACCATCTGCTATCTGCTTGCTGCTTGCCATCGAATGGTGGATGAAAAGAGTCGGACAAAAATGACTATCCACCATCTCTTTACTGGCATGGGAGGCGGTAATAATCAAATCCCACCTTCTAAAGTACGCTAATGGCCGACGACTCAGCGGAAACGGCAGCTTCCTGATAATATCCTCCTTTGCTCCTGGCCTGTCGAATGCCCCCCGCCGGTCGGCATCGAAAACGCTAAAAAGTTTGAACCGCAAACGCTCGTCGCCCTTAAACAGCTCGCAGACCTCCGCTATAAAATCCGCCATAAGCACCCTGTTGCATACAATAAGGATATTACGCCGGGACGGATTCCGAGGCCAAATGCGATACAACGGGCGAATTACCATACGTATCAGCATAATCAACCAAAACAGCGGAATGCGAAATACTTTTTTCAACTTCTTTCCCTTCTGCCGACACGCAACCTATACTCCGAGCACAGCTTCGCTTCCAAATTGATTAGCCGCTCCTCTTATTACAAAGATACTTTGCTCAGCTTACTCCGACTCTCCCAAAGCGCTTTCTGATTTAGTTCTATATATACCCCAGACCTCGCAGTCTCTCTTCTATCTGTTGCCTGTCTTCTTCACTAAGCTCTGAACTCACTTCATATCCCTTAAGAAATTCATCCATGATTCCCGTAAACTCCTGTACAATTTGTTTTTCCTCTGCAGAACAGCTGTCCAGAATATTCTTTCTTTCTTCGGGGTCTTTCCGCAAATCATAAAATTCCAGCTCGCCCTTTGTAATATTTCGTATCAATTTACACCGCGGTGTTCGAACCGCCTGAAGAGAGCCCAGCCCCCTGTTCTCAAATAATTCCTCAGAATAAGCCGTTAGTTCCGGAAATTTCTCTCCCGCCAGCAACGGTATTAAGCTTACACCGTCGAATTTCTCATCGGTTGGAATGTTTAATAAGTTTACAAGCGTTGGAACTATATCGATGGACCTGACCGTGTGGTCAACCTCGGCCTTTTCCAAATTCTTATTCTTGATTATTAAAGGCACCTTCAAATCAGATTCATACATCGTCTTATGCTGCGGGTATTCAAGATAGAAGGTCTTCCAGGTGGGCTGTTTCGCCCCAAGCGTTTCCCCATGGTCGCTGGTTACAATGATAGTAGTATCATCCCAGATACCTAAATCCTTTAACATCTTAACAAGTGGCTGGAATAAGTGTTCATCCATATACTTTATTTTCGCATCAAGGTACGCATAATCGGATAGTTTGTCTCCGTCAATTTTTCCCGAATGCAACAATTCCTTTTCGGCGAGAAAATGCACATGAAAATAATGGCCCCACACAAAGAAATTGTCGCCCGAATGCTCTTTTATCCACTTGAACATCCTGTCAATCCACCAGCTTCCCAACGTGGCCCTGAGTTTCTGTTTATCTCCTTCGAACCACATCGTATGAAAGCCGTCCTCCTGGGCGGGCTCATCGAAATAATCAAAGCCCCTGTTAAAATCATGCTTTGAATCTATTAAATCCACACCGATAAAGCCGGCCGTCTGGTATTCCTGCTCTTTTAACATCTCGGTAATCATCTTTGTCTGGACCTTGCAAAACGGGTCCCTCACGGTGGTCTTGTCGGGATTCTTACCGGAAAGAATAGAGGCACAGGCAACCGGCGTCAGGCAGGAAGTGGCAATACAGTTCTTAAAAAATGCTCCCTCAGCGGCTATGGCATCAATACCTTTTGTTTCTATTTCATCATATCCATAACAGCTAAGCCTGTCCGGCCTGACCGCATCCATAGTTATTAATATCATATTCTCTCTCTGCATCTTATTTATACACGTCCCTTTCAATCTCCTTTAACGCATTAACCAGCATATTGTTCTCTTGCGGCTTTCTGACAGAGATTCTCACAAAGTTGTCACTTAGAGATGTTTTATTGGAGCAATCCTTTATTAGAATGTTATAATCCTCGAAAAGCCGGTTTCTCAGCTTTGTGCTGTTGATGTTCTTAGTGATTATTTTACAGAAAAGAAAGTTCGCTTTGCCGTCTATGACCTTCAACATGTTTATGTCCTTTAGCTGAGCGATGAACTCCTCCCTGTCGCTTATTATCTGTTTTATCGACTGTTCGTACTCTTTTTGGTATCTGGGAAACAGCTCCATAAACCTTTCGGCAAGTGAATTTATATTCCATATTGGAAGATAATTCCGCACATCGTCTTTGATTTGGCTGTTTGAAGAAAGAATGTAGCCCAGTCTTAATCCCGGAATGCCGAATTCCTTGCTCAGACTCCTCAACACGATTAAATTAGAGTACTCATCTATCAACGGCTGGACCGAATATTTTTTCCTGTCCCCTGTAAAATCTATGAACGATTCATCCACGATAACTCCATCCAGGTCTTTTAAGCCGTCCAGAATCCTTATAACATCGGCTTTCTCCGTCACCGTCGATGTCGGATTGTTTGGATTGATTATAACCGCGAAATTACTATCTGACTGGATAACTGATTTAACGAATTCGTCCGCATCTAAAGAAAAAACGTTTTCTTCCTTTAATTCAAAATAATTAATCTTCGATTTGTCCAGGGCCTCATATTCGTTGAACCCCGGAACGGGTATGGTTGCTTTTTTAACGAAATGTCTGGTGAAAATCCTTATAAATTCCGATGAGCCGTTTCCAACTAATATGTTTTCCTTGTTGAAACCCTCATCCGTATACCACTGGGACAGAAGACCCCCCATTTTGT
The DNA here is from genome assembly GCA_042576845.1 of Planctomycetota bacterium. Lineage (GTDB taxonomy): Bacteria > Planctomycetota > Phycisphaerae > Sedimentisphaerales > Anaerobacaceae > JBHPEQ01. The sequence continues at coordinate 6,039 of JBHPEQ010000095.1, read as the reverse complement.
GCTGGGCGGAAGGATAATTGTTTACTAAAAGAGGCAGCTCGCGACCGAGTTTAAAATAGAAATGTTGAGGAGGAAAATATAAATTGAACAAAAAACAAAAATCCAGAAAGTTGTATCTCCAGTAACCACCGTACAAATTCGCAAGCCCGTCTATTCTGTCCTCTTTCCTGGAAAAAAGATAATTGGCCATATCCAGGTCGTCTTCGGTGTCCACTTCATACCATTTTTCTGTGTCTATCGCATAGCCATAAATGTTCGGCGTCTTTAAATAAACCAATACTCCGAGTATTAACTCATAGTAGCTCTCAACGCTTTGTGTCTTTACGTAAAGGTCTAAATTAGGCCTGAAATACCTTTCAAAAAATTTGTGATTGAAATAATAAATATTCACCGTTTTATATTTATTCGAGTAATCAAAATCCATTCCTTGTTCACTGCTCGGAATCAATCTGCTTATCTCACTGCCTTTGTCGTCTACTTCCACCGCCGTCCCGGAGATCCTCTTGGTACCCTTGTCGTCTATTTCCACTACGGTTCCGGACATGCTGTAATGATACTTTGACAGATATGCTACGTTCCTGTCCCTGTTCTCAAAAACGTAATCAAGAATATCATGTTCAAAATAAATGTCCCCTTCCATCAGAAAAAAATCTTCTTTTATCAGGTTCCTTGCCAGCCACAAGGAATATATGTTGTTTGTGGTATCCCAGTCTTCGTTCTTGACGTATATTATGTCAATCCCTTTGAACTTCTCGCCAATCCTCTCCCTTATCAATTCATCTTTATATCCAACAATAATGATGACTTCATTTATCTCTTTATGCTGGACTAATGCTTCCAAATCATTAACTAAAAATGCAGTTCCGTTTACTTCAACTAAACATTTCGGTATTTTGTCAGTAATAGGTCGTAATCGATTACCCCTGCCAGCAGCTAAAATGACAGCTTGCATTTTTTTTACCTCCAACACTTTACATCTGCCACAGTTACAAAACCGATAAAACTCGCAATATCTAAGTACTGTTAAATATAATCGTTAAATTATACAAAAATTTTTATATATATGTCAAGATCAGATCAACAAGTTGCCGGCCGCTTCCAATGCTGTTGGTAATAGGCCTCAATCATTTTCTAAATCCTGCCGACTCCATAAATTTCGACCGCTCTTTCTCATCAAAGCCAACGAAGAAAATATAAGGCAGGTACAGAATACCTGCGCCGCCTGCCACTAAAAACACACGTAAATATGTCGGAGACAAAAATCCTCTGGAAACTAAAAACACAATGCCTAAAAACAGAGCGGGCTTCAGTACATTCGGCAGCGTATGTTTAAGATGATATTCCCACAATGATATCTTTATCGCCCTGCATGCCCACCACGCCTGAATAAACATCTTTACTATAAAGCTCATAATTGAAACAGCCAGGATAACTCCAACAAGACCCAGGGGACGAATTAAAATTATTACCAGGGCAAATATGAAAATTGCCTGAATCCAACTGCTTATTGCATAAAATTTATTCCTCGACGTCCCGAAAAGCAGACTCACCGTTGGTATCTGCACAGCCCCGCTAAACGTTGCAATAAGACCAATATAAACCAGCATAACAACTTCAGAACGCCCAGGTCTTAACCACCTCTCCACAAAATCCGCTCCGCATATTGCCATCATCCCTACTAAAAACATGGACAGATAACACGATATCTTATAGGAAAAAAAGTAAGACCATTGAATTGACCCTTCCTCGCCTCGACCCTCCATCTGGCTGAAAACAGGGCGCATAGTCGCTATTGTTGCTCTGCAGGTCTTTAGAATCACTTTCCTCAGCTTAGATGCTATAGCGTAAGGCGTCACCAACTCCAGCCCTAAAAATCCGGTTATGATAAAGGGAATCGTTCTGTTCTGCAGCAGCTCTGCTATTCGGGCAGCAAATGTAAAAGAAGCATATCCAAACAAAGTACGAATGTTCTTCCATTTGACTAAAGATGGTCTAAAGCTAATCGGCCCATGAATCCACCGCACTATAACAATTACAGTTCCAAGTCGAACTAAACTTGTCAATGCTGTTACCAATGCCATTGCCACAAGCTTATATCCATATAAAAGCACGGTAACTATAAGACCAGCTCGAAGAATTGTAAAAATAATAGAGACTGTACTCGCTAAATCAAAGCGAAGGTGAGCTGCCAAAGTCCCACGAAAACACCTTGCTGGAAACCGCACACCCAAAGTAAAACCCGTTATCAGCAGAAGGTAACGGAACATAACAACTTCATTCGGGTCTTTGACAAACCGGTCGCAGAAAATCGCAACCAAAGCAGCAAGCAAAAAAACTATAACACCGCTGATGCAAAAAAGATAAAAACTTGCCGCAATGTATCTATTTGCTCCGGCCTTGTTACCACGTCCTATTTCACGAGAGACAAAACGAGATACTGCCGAAGAAAGCCCCAAATCCAGAAGACCATAGTAGCCCGTTACGGTTCCGACCAAAACCCAGGCACCGTAAAGGCGGTAGCCGAGCTTGCCCAAAACAAAGGGGATTAGAACTATCCCTATAATCGAGGCGATAACCTGTGCCGTAAGCCGGGCCGCTGCCGCTCGTATAAGTGCTCTACCGATCTTACTCATATATCGTTAGTCCTATCTTTCGACTTTCTTAAATTGGCTTCAAAATCACATCGGCCTCGAGTAGCCCAATTTCTTCAGCATGTCCCCAGCTTCTTCTTCTATAATCCTCAAGTCATCTTCACTGAGTTTTTCAAAAGACCGATAGTTCTTGTTACTGATAGTCGAGGTCTCTCTGCGAATCTTCCATTTACCTTCAATAGAGATTTCATCCGGGTCAATACCGATAAACTCACAAATCTCACGAATGCATTCTTGCGGCTTTTCTGCCAACGTCTCATATCTTATCAGCTTCTTTCTTTCGAGATGTTCAAAATCAGCCAACATAATCTCGTTGGAATTGGCCCATCGCTTCGCCGCCGTCCGGATGTCATGCGTCCTTTTCCTGCATATGCTCTCAGCAACTGCGTAACCGTTGCGAACAATCCCGATAAAGTGGGTGTTTTCGAAATGTTTCTGAAGCCAGTGCATACGTCGAGTATTACCGGGAGTTTTCTCAAGTAAAACCGGTCTCGTCCAGTCATTAAATCTGGCGCCCCATTGACGCTTAAGTTTTTTCGGATCCACTTTTTCCAATTCATTCTCATCCCTTTGCCGGTGTGTTGGTGCAGTTAAACATATCAGACTCCAGTCACAAGTTTTATTCGTAAATTGGTCTGTATAATACTGTCCTTCCTTCGGCATAGTTCCAACCAAAGGATGACTGCCAATCATCTTTTGCAGAAGAGTTGATCCGGAGCTTCCACAACCCACAATAAACACCCATTTGTCGGGTTTGGGAATCGACCCAAAAACATCGTAGTATCTCGTCATAAACCGTCTGATTCTCCCCAAAGGTCTCAGGCCTGGTATCTTCCTTTGCCTCCACATTCGTATGAATATATTTCTACGTTTCTTCATAGAAATTAGTTATTTCAAACATCCTTTACTTCTGGTGTGCTGTGTTTCGACACAATGGAACTTAACTTAACAGGATAAACCATAAAACCGAAATGCTTCAAGCCCACCGCTGGGTTGTACAAAAGCCCTTTCCCCTCCAAATCAACAACAGCACAACCCGCCTGGCGTGCAATTGCTGTCCCGGCCGCCGTGTCCCAAAGACACGTCGGACCAAAACGCGGATAAATATCTGCCGAACCTTCTGCCACAGCACACATCTTCAAGGAGCTGCCGTGTTTTATAGTATTGCTGACCCCAAGCCGCAAAAGAAACTCCTCCGTCTCAACTGAAAGATGAGACCTGCTCACCACCGCTGTCTTTAGTTGCCCGGCCTCGGAGCAATAAATGATGGACGGTTCTTTATCCCTCTCAACCTTCCAGGCCCCCAGTCCTTCACCAGCATAGTACAACGTCCCGGCCACAGGAATATATATAACTCCGAGAACAGGGACACCGCCTTCAACAAGAGCGATATTGACCGTATACTCGCCGATTCCCTTGATGAATTCTTTCGTTCCATCAAGCGGGTCTATCAGCCAATATCTCGCCAGTTCACCTTGAGATGCCTCTTCCGGATTACCCTCCTCGGAAACTACCGGAAAAACCGGCTCAAGTCCCTCAATCCGTAACTGTATCACCTTCTGCGAAGTCGTATCCGCCCGCGTTAAAGGCGAGCCGTCCGTCTTAATACTAACATCAGCGTCATCTGAAGATACCTTTAATATCGCCTCACCGGCTGCTACGGCGATTTCTTTTACTTCATCCAATAATCTTTTTAATTCTTTTTCTTCCACTGTTTTTAAACTCCTTCACTTTGCTGCTCAGGACCGATGTAGCCACACCTTTCCAGATGCAGCATTATTTGCTGAACGCATTCTTCAGGGTCAAGGTCGGTCGTATCAAAAGTCATCTCAGCATTAGTCGGTTCTTCATACGGATCGGATATACCTGTGAATTCCTTGATTATTCCTGCTCGGGCCTTGGCATATAAACCCTTGCGGTCACGCTGCTCACAAACCTCGACCGGCGTCGAGACGTGCACAAGAATAAAACCCCCCTTTGGAGAAATCATTTCCTCCACTTCCTTGCGAATCTGCTCATACGGCGCTATCGGTGCACAGATTGCAATGCCCCCGTTCTTGGTAATTTCAGACGCCACCCATCCTATCCTGCGGATATTGATGTCGCGGTGTTCTTTGGAAAAACCCAGCTCTTTCGAAAGATGTCTGCGCACTAAGTCGCCGTCCAAAAGAGTAATCGGTCTGCCGCCGATTTCCATCAGCTTGCTCATCAAAGCATTCGCCAGCGTGCTCTTGCCGGAACTGGGCAGCCCTGTAAAGAATACCGTAAAGCCCTGTTTATTGCGTGGAGGATATGTCCGGCGAAGTTCCTTGACAACATCAGGGAAGGAAAACCACGATGGAATCTCACGCCCGTCCTCTAACCGCTCCCGAAGTTCGGTCCCTGAAAGCGACTTCGGCTTGACACCTTCCGGAACCTCGTCAATCGGCACATACTGGTCTCTCTCAGCAAGATAAACCATCATCTTGAACGGCACCATCCGGATGCCGAGTTCTTCTTCATAACTCTTGAATAGTTCCTGAGCTTCATAAGGCCCATAGAACCATTCACCGGACGAATCTTTACCTGGGCCTGCATGGTCTCTGCCGACAATAAAGTGAGTGCACCCATGGTTTTTGCGTATAATTGCGTGCAGTATTGCCTCACGAGGCCCGCCCATCCGCATCGCAAGGGGTAACAAACTTAACATAACCGTATTCCGTGGGTAATGTTTCAAAATGGCCTGGTAACATCTTACTCGTGTAAAATAATCCACGTCTCCCGGTTTCGTCATTCCAACAACAGGATGAATCAAAAGATTCGCCTCCAGTTCCTTCGCCGCTCGAAATGTCAGTTCCTGATGAGCGCGATGCATCGGATTGCGGGTTTGAAAAGCCACTACGTGACGCCAGCCGTTAGAGGCAAACTTCTCACGAACCTGTGCAGGCGTCAAACGCACTTCATGATAGTCATAGTGACGGGGCATCTCGATACCCTGAACCGTCCCGCCGACATAATATGGTTGCGTTTTTTGTAGAAGATAAGCCACGCCTGGGTGTTCCGTATTTGTCGTCCCAAAAACTTTCTTCGCCTCGGCTTTGAGGTCCGCCTGCCAGACGTCCTCAACGTTCAGAACCGCCAACATCACTCCTTCAAGGTCACGCAGCGCAAGCTTGCTGCCGGACTTAAGACCCTTCGCTGTCTCTTCAGAAACATCCAGCATAATCGGCATCGGCCAAATCACTCCATCCTTCAGTCGCATCTTCTCGCAGACACTCTCATAATCTTTTTTACAAAGGAATCCGCGAAGCGGAGAAAATCCTCCGTTCAGCAACATCTCCAGGTCGCAAATTTGCCGGGGTGTTAAATTATGCGACGGCCACTCACTTGATTCCAACCTCAACTGCTC
>JBHPEQ010000094.1:0-9967 GCA_042576845.1 Planctomycetota bacterium | reverse complement strand
AGTCCTTCATTTGCGGTCCCCATTCAGGGTCGTCGACTATATCCGGGTCCATTCCGTAGTCGACATCGTTATATCCCCAGTCAGACGGCCAGCCGGGTGGAGGGTTTCCATCAGCGGCCTGGGTAAGAACGTCGTCGAGGAAAATATAGGTCTGCGTGTCGACGTTTGTGCTCAGGAAGCCCGGCTTGTATGCCATAGCCCGTAGACAGGTAGTCTTATCGATTGTGATGGGGACGGTGTATATCGTCCCGGTCGTTTCATCGGGCTCTTCGCCCTGGTCCGAGGATGCATCTATATAAGTTAAGGTATAGCGAATGGTAGCTCCGGGTGTATCAGTGGAGATTTCGACCTGGAAAGGTCCATCATAAAAACCGCGGTTGGCGCTGAATGCGGTGTCGGCAACCACCCCTGCATAAGTTGAGCCGTTGCCCTGGCCTGGCGTGGGCTGTTCTAAATATCCAACTCCGTTTGTACCTCTGCCGTAGGAGACATCAGCGTATTGTTTTGGATATTCCGGTGCGTATGAATGCGATACGGTTACGCCGTCCGGCTTTACCAATGCCAGATACTCGCCGCCCCCATCCAGCTCGAAATTGGTGTGCAGTTCCGAACCGGGTACAGCCCTGTTCTTGCCGGAAGCAAATACCACCAGAAACTCGCACGGGTCCAAAACTACGTTCGGGAAGCGCCACCTGGTCAGATTATCTTCGTCATCCGTCAGATACCAGCCGTTCATATCCACCGGCTCCGTACCTGCATTATATATCTCGAGCCAGTCTGAATCATCACCGTCTTCATCCAGGAGGGAACTGGTGTTGACCGCCATAAACTCAGTAATCAATACAAGCCTTTGATCTAGAAAAAGGTCTGCGAAAATTGCAAAATCCACGAAATTAACTATGCCCGGATTTCCCGTTTCACCGGCCAATCCCGACAAATCAGCCCCGTTGCACCAGTTATCGGGAAAGCAATCGTCCAGCCACCAGTCGGTCAGCTCATTAAGGTCATTGAAGTCCACATAACCATCTTTGTTCAGATCCCCGGGCCGGTCATTATCTAAGATATCCACCCATACATAGGAGTCCAGGTCATCATAATTCGGGTCGGAACTGACTGTATTATGTGTAATTGTCGTGGCGTGAGGTCCTTCAAAAAACATATCATCAACAGCCGTTACCGTTACTGTCCGCGGAACATCCCAGTCAAATGTTGTAAAGACAATCTCCGAGGTATCTACATTGACTTGAGGGTTGCTGTCGTCGATTGAAAGTGTTACGTTTGCGCTGGGCTCGCTGGTCAGCAGCACATCATAACTATCCGTGGCTCCGCCCTCATGCACCATAGTTAAATCATCCGTTTCGATAATCGAAACACTCGCCCAGTCATTATCGATGATGTCTACACCTACATCGTCGACCAGGCCATGATAACAGGGGTCGGCACTGGCGGTAGTATGTGTAATAGTCGAGGAATGCTGCCCTTCATAAAATACATCATCAACCGCCGTTACATTTACTGTCTGGAACTCATTCCAGTCGGATGTGGTAAAAGTCAATTCTGAGGTGTCCACGTCTATTTCGGAGTTACTGGTCTCGATTGCAATTGTAACCTCTGCAGCAGGCTCGCTGGACAAAAGAATATCATAGCTGTCCGAGGCGCCACCCTCGGTCACCTCTGTCGAGCCACCCGACTCGAAAATCCAGACTTCCGGAACAATCACCGCTGTTGAAAGCTGCTCAATCTCCGATGGACTTAGCACCTCATCCCAGACAACGCACATATCCATTAAAGCTCCTGATACTCCACCATAAAATCCACATGGTGATTGGAACATCTCGAATTCACCAGAATTGCCGTCAGGACCAGGGATGGTGGCGATAGAATCAAAGCTGACCGAATTAGTTGCAGAACCTATAAAATTTCCGGTTACCGGGCTGTAAATATATATACTTATCTTGTCATTATCCGGGTCGAATACACCCATGATATCATACCACACATCAGTATTAATAGAAAAACCGGTGCTAACAGATGTGGGACCTGATTCACCCTGGCCCCAGATACGAAACTCCGGTGTACTATTGCGAACCTCTATGGCGTAAAATACCATCTCGTTTTCAGGAGGACAATTACCGTCATAAAGACCTGCAGCGACATCTACTGAAGTAAATGAAGCAAACTTGACCCTGGTGAAGATGCTGACAGCACCTGAAGGGATAAGCTCGTATGGTGGGTCAAAATATAAGAACCAGGTCCACACCGCTGCTTCGCTTGGCAATGCCCAGTGGTTTGAGTTGGTGGCATGGATACCCACTACCGGTACCGGAGGGTAAGATACAATATTCCAGTCAATGTCGGTGTAAATCGGGCCGTTCAGATCATACTCATTTTCCATTTTCCAAAGGCACACGGCACTTATCAATGGGTCAGACGAAGCAGTACCAGCGGCACTTAGCGATATAACGGCTACTATTAACAGTAAAAGCGACTTTCTCATGGGGCAACCCTCTTACTCCTTATAAACGTAAATTTCCCAACAACACTGGGTTAAAACGGTGTATCGGCTATATAATTCGCTATTTTAACGATTTCCGATGGATTTGCCCCGCTCAAACTATTAATTGAGATTTCATACTTAAACACTTACAAAAAATAATTTTCTCAGTACGACATCAATGATCTTACCACAATTATGTTGGAAAACCAAGGATTTTCTTTTCCTAGGCTGTCTTTGTGTGAATCTGGATAAGAACATGGCTTTTGATGGCCTGCCTTTCTTACAATCCCTACTTTTGCCCAGACCTTGACCGAAAGCCCTGTCAAAAAAATTTTAAACCCATATCTTCTTTTAGGGGCTTTGGCACATCCTGCTTAAAGTATAAAACGATTTTATCCCCCAAACCCCTGTTTAAAACAGGCTTTTTTCAGGTTCTGGGCATTTATACAGCACCCGGATATATAATACTGTTGCACTCGCAACGGTAAACGTATGTTCAATCCGTTAACCGCCTTTTCTGCTCACAGATTCAAAATTATTGGTTTTGACATGCTTATTATGAGTTATAGTGTGGCGATTGTAAGTGCTTTACTGAAAAATGGTTATACTTGTCCTAAAAGAACTTATGAAGCTATCCGAAAGCCAGCCGAAACCTAACCGAGCGCCAGACGAGTATGTCTGACGCGCAACTGACGCGCGCCGCTCAGAGGTAAGGCCGATCTTAAAATTTGGTGTTAACTGTTACGTTGTAGGTTCGAGCCCTACTCGGGGAGTTTTGGACTCAGACAGTCTACAATAAAGGGGGTTAACAGAATCGTTTGTTTCTGAATTGCTAAAAGCAAAATCAGGTTTTTCAGTTAAGGCAAATTCACAGCCGAAAGCTGAGGGACAAAGTTCAGTCCTGTGTAATATATATTGCAGAAAGCGTGTTACCTAGTTATAAAGAACAATATGAAAACACTTATTTTTGCAGTAGCTGGATATAATCTTGCCGAAACAGGTAGACATATTGAAATTGCAAAAGCTTGTAAGGATTTGTTTAACATTATCTTCATAAGCTATGGTGGAAAGTTTGAGAGTCTAATTGAAGAAGAAGGCTTTACGCTCAAAAAGATGGAGCCCCGTTTAACAGAACAGCAATTACTTCATGTAAGAAAGGCACTCAGCGGAGAAACATTGAATACGGTTGGTTATTTTACAGCCGAAGAAATGGAACCCAGAGTTGAAAATGAAATAAGATTTGTTAAAGCAATAAAGCCTGCTTGTGTGCTTACCGGATGGTGTCAAAGTGCTATGATTTCAACAAGAGTTGCAGAAATCCCCTTTATAAATGTTCTGCACTCTACTAGTATCACAGAATACTACAAAGCAGGTCTTCAAACTTGGCCTGATCGGTCTAATTTCTTTTTATTAAGATTGCTATTCTCAGAAAAACAACTCTGCAGATGGATTAGCAAGCTTGTTCTAAAGTTAAAATTGCCTGCGAAACCGTTCAACATTTTAGCCAAGAAGTATGGATTAAAAGAATTCAATAATTTTATCAAAGTGTTAGAGGGAGATTATACGCTGCTGGCAGATATTCCAGAATGGGTAGGTTTGCCGAAAATTCGTCCTAATGTTCGTTATATTGGCCCTTTACCTTTAAGATTAAATACAGAAGTCCCAAAAGAAATCATTGAGATGCCGAAAGACAAGCCCATCGTATATTTTGCTATGGGGAGTTCCGGTAAACCAGGACTTATTGCAGATATCATAAAAGGATTTAAAGATAAATCTTACCGTGTAATTGCTCCAGTTGAATCTCATATAAAAGACATGAACTTAGAAATACCATCGAACGTTGTAGTCACAGGTTTTTTGCCTGCACATAAGGTTAATCCCATGGCAGACATCTCTGTTATCCACGGTGGCCAAAATACTGTCATGAACGCATGTATATCAGGAACTCCTATTGTTGGAATAGGAATGCACCCGGAACAACAGGCTAATTTAGATGCCTGTGTAAGAAAAGGTTTTGCAATCCGTTTAAATAAAAAAAGAGTCACAGCTTCTGCTGTCCTTGATGCAGTCGATGAACTTCTTAATGATAATAAAGCACAAGAAGAGGTAAAGAAATTCCAGGAAGAACTCATCAAATGGAATGGGCCAGCCAATGCTGCGAAATTTCTTTATGAAACCTTCGGAAATTAGGATATCAGGTATTTAATGTAAAATCATAAACAGGCAAAATGGATGATGTGTATCATACGTAGCGAACAATCACACGATCTTCCGAGTATCCGAGAGGTCAACAGGCGAGCATTCGGCCAGGAACAGGAGGCATCAATAGTTGACAATCTGCGGGAGAACTGCAATGATATACTATCTCTGGTAGCGTTGGCAAAGCATAAAGTTGTGGGGCATATCCTGTTCAGTCCCGCAGTAATTGAGGGTGAAAATGGGAGCATAGTGGGATCAGGTCTGGCCCCACTTGCGGTGTTACCAGAATATCAGAGGCAGGGCATAGGTTCTGAGCTTGTGGAGACAGGAATAGCACGGATCGAAGAAAATGGGGTTCCCTATATCATTGTCCTAGGCCATCCTGAGTATTATGTCCGATTTGGCTTTGAACCTGCCAGCAGGTTTGGAATCAGAAGTGAGTGGGAAGTGCCAGATGAGGCGTTCATGATCCTGATTTTGAATAAGGCGGCCATGAAGGGTATTTCGGGGGTGGCCAAGTATAGGCAAGAATGGGCCGAGGCAATATAGTTCCTACTCCCCCTCCTAGATTCCAAAGCATGTCCTGGAGCCTTACTCGTGATGTGTGAGGTCAAACGAGTTGTAATGATAGTTGAATTTTTGCTACGGGATTGTATATTAACAACAAGAAAGGTCAACAGTATAAATTAGCTTGTGCAAATGGGAAAATCCCAAGAAAATATTAATGTAGAAGGGGATTATTATAAAAAGGGTTATTTCTATGGATAAGCTTTATGAAAACTCAGAAACAGGATGTTGTCCGAGGTTCAATACAGAGCCATGGGATGAAAAGGAAGTCAACTGGCAGGAAAGACTTTTTTTAAAAGACCGTGTCAGGAGTTTTCTTCACATCCCGCTAAACTTTGGCAGAGTGATGGTGAGAAACATGGACAAGATAAAGCAGGCTGATGCTCTATCTCCCGAACCGGTTATTCTATCAGATGAGAATTCACTCTGGGGAGCAGACGTCTATATCGCCGTGAGCAAGGAAGTGCCGCAGGCCCAGATGGAAAAACTCTCGGGCACATTCCTGACCAAGGTCTTCGAGGGTCCATACAGAGACGCTGGCAAATGGGCCCGGCAAATGGCAGAGTACGTCAAGTCTAAGGGTAAAGACCTCAAGAAGTTGTATTTTTTTTATACAACCTGTCCGCGGTGTGCTAAGTATTATGGCAAGAACTACACGGTAATGGTTGCTAGGGTCTGAACAGGCAAGATGGTGGATAATTTTCTCTTTATTGAACAAAGAGAAAACGTATTGACTTCTAAGATTTCGCTTAGATTGGAAAGTATTGGCTAGAAAGTTTTGAGCATTAAGCTAACCAGTTTTGTTCAAGCGATGTAGTACTTCGGTAACCCGAGCTCTGGATACTGTCCCTACCAAAAATTACATCCGACCCTGATAGCTGACCAACACAACGCATTTTTTGCGGATTCAGGGCTCTAAATAAAATTATATCTTTTCTGTAGATTTTAAAATAAACAAGACCGGGCGATAAAACCCGGCCTTTGTTTGATAAAGCTTTGTATTTACTTGAATCTCTACTTCGGCAGATTTTCCGGCGCGACGTCCTTGACGCTCAGGTCGCCGTAGATTACGCGGTAGGTTTCGGCCCCTTCCGGCAGATACCAGAATATCACCTTGTCCGCCTCACCTAGCTTTACGCCATTGCCCGCATAGTGCTTATCTTTAAGGCGCATCTCGAACAACATTCCCTTGCTAAGTGTCATTCCCTTTTGTGTCCCTTCTTCAGCCGAAGCTACCGATTCAGCAACCTTTGCTTCGACCTGAGGAAGCAGTTTCGTTAATTCCGTTATGCCTATCTTTTCCGGGAAATTGCCGTCCAGCAGAAGTTCCGACCAGATGCATAAGCATTCAACGAGGTCCTGCTCTGTGGGTGTCCCCATGTCGAATTCTTTGCCCTTACTCTCCACCATCTCATATCCATCCGGTATCTCCATACTGACCTGTTGCTCTAACTCCTCTACAGGAATATTAAACTGAAAGTTCTTGTAGATAACAGATAGCCGTGGTGATTGACCTTCGATGCGTACAGGTAGGCCAGTTTCAGCATCGGCCCAGATCGTAAGGTCCCTAGCCAAAAAACCAACAACTTTTTGTCCGTCGATTTCTTTTTCACCGATTTTTTCGGCTTCAAAATCAGGGTTGTTCTGCAAGTCGGTAATAATGTCCAGCAGAAATACCACGTAGTTTTGTGTTATTTCCTGAATATGGCCTTGTATATCCGTATATACCGCTACTTTCCCCTCGGTATGGAGCGTGAGCATCTTCGCACTTTCTGTGTCAAAAATGTTGGCTAGATGTCCCTGGGTGGATATGACCCTTCTGATTCGCTGATCCACAATTACATCATGGATGACAGGGTCTGTGTCTTCATCGATGTCAGGGCCGTCCGTGTTCACAACAATGTCCAGAATCAAAGTCCGGGCATTGAGGAGAGGCTTGACTACATCGGCAAAGGTTATGGTACTTCCAAATGGATTGATACCTATCAGTACGGCAATAATTATTATCGCTGCGGCAGCTATTTTTAACATTGGACTTTTCATGATTGTTCTCCTTATTTTCAGAGCATCTGTCGCTCTTGTGGCTGTTTTGAGCCTTATGTTCTGTTCTCGTATAACTTGGTTCATTACATCTTTTTCAAGGTTGCTTTGGGCCAGAGCTTTGCCGTTTGTCACGAGGCGGTCGTGAAGGCCCGTCAGCTTTTGTAATTCGGCCTGACAAGCGGGACAGTCCTTCAGGTGTTCTGCAACTGCCTGTTTTTCGGAATCCTCAAGGAGTCCTTCGACGTATGCGACCAATAGTTCTTTAGATTCTGTGCAATTCATTTTTACACCTCATAAACTTCTGCTTGCTTTTGCTGCTGCAGCGATTCGCGCAGCATGGCATAGGCCCGTGATAATGTTTTCGTTACTGTGCCCAACGGCATATTGAGCTGCTCTGCGATCTGGTTGCATGAGTGCCCGCCGTAGTATCGTAGTAATATGATTTTCCTGTACGCCTCGGGCAGTTCGGCGATTGCCGATTCGAGAGCGTAATCCTGTGAGAGTTCGGTGCCAGTAGATTCTTCTGTGAATGAGCGGACGATTTCGCGCTGGCGTTGGATTTGTTCTTTTCTTTCATGCTCTTTGGCGACGTTATCGGCGATTCCGAGCAGCCAGGAGAAGAACGAATCCGGCTTTTTGAGTTTGCCCATATTGAAATAGGCCCTTACGAGTGCCTCTTGTGCGGCTTCTTCAGCTCGATCTCTGCTGCCCAACTTGCCGGCCAGATTGGCTAACAAGACCCCCTGATAGCGTCGCACAAGGTAGCGAAAATCGTCCGGATGGCCATCCAAACATCGCTCAACATAAAATTTGTCACTCTCAGACATCTTAGCACCTCTAATTCTCAAAGAATTACTGTTCTCGGTATATAGTGCGGGATCGGACGATTTTGCGACAGGAAAAATAAAAAAACCCTAACTTAGCTCGACATTGGGCGTGGGGTACAAAAATACATACGTAGTTTAAATTATTAAACACATTACCATTTAATTCATAATAATTCAAGACCTTATGATAATCTTCCTGCATGAAAAACAAATGTTATATAATCCGGTTATGTTCACAGAAGCAAACGTATGTTCAATCCGATTGTCGAATACTGAGAAAGAGTAACAGACAAGTAATCCATCAATCCTCAAGATAGACTATCCGAATATATTCTTTCTCCTCCGCAGCTCCGTAAAAATTTCAACAGCTGCAGCGGCCTAATCAGCATTTAATGAGCTTAAGTCGATGAGGGCGAGCCAGTCTTTGTTATTATCTGAAGGTGGCAGGCCAATAGGTTTTTTTCCTGGACCTGAGATAGTCTTTATGGAACCATCTAAAAGGTTACCGCCTTCGCGGGGATTATACCATTTAATGGTGAACTTTTCAGAACTTTGGCCGAGGTCAAGTTCGGTTGTTCCGCCATCAGGCAGGTAGATAGCATAGATTTGGCCTGGTTTGGCAAAACAATAGTCATTTGCTGCGGTGGTCAGCTCATCGGCTGAGTGCATCTCGGTGAAAGGAAGGTATTTGTGGAAGAAATCGATGGCGTAGCGGGTTAGGTCCCACATGTGGTCACGGCTGCGCCAGTCTTCGCACTCTATGTCATTGTCCGGGAAGCTGTAGCCGAAGTACCATTCGACTCCGGCGCCGCCGGCTAAAAGAGAGGGCCAGAGATATTCTTTTCTTGGCATATCGTGGGTGTAGTCTACCGAATCCGGCGCGACACCAATTTCCACGTTTGCAATCTCATCCATGAATACAATCCAGGCTCTGCCTTTTTGGGTCGAACGCTCGATCCATTTTTTTGTCATTTTATCTGCCTTGTCTGTCTGCAATGAAGCGCCTTCGATGAACTCGAAACCCAGCAGGGGGGTGTAAATTTCATCGTGATTATCGGGATAGGTATGCAGGATAACCGGATGGTCATATGGGTCGATTTTGTGAATGTACTCGGCAAAGGCCATTTGCTGTTCGGTGGTGTTTGTAATTTCCTCGCCGAGGTTCCACAGGATAGCCAGATGATGTGAGAAGCGTGCTATAATTTCGCGGTAATAGAGTTTTCTTTGTTTTCCAAGGTTGCCTTCGTCGAGCTGGTGTGCATTTTCCTCTTCCTGCAGGATGATGTGCAGCATCAGGCCGAGTTTGTCCATATGCGAAAGAACAATTTCCCACTGGTCGAGCTTGCTGCAGTCAAAGCGCAGGCGGTGTGTGTGATTCATCCACGGCCAGGTGTCTTTGCCGTCACCACCATCGATATTGTATGGTATGAAATAGACGCTGTTCATTCCTTTCCAGGCCAGGTAGTTTAGAGCACCGATAATTGCCTTTCCTTTTCCGTTTTTGAAGGTTGGGTCACCCTGGTGCCAATCCTTTAGGTGGTTAGGATATTTGTGGAGGAATCCATTTTCTAATATATCACCGTTATCGTTTGTGTCGTAAGTGCCGTCAAATTCGTAGTAAGCTAAGAAATTTTCAGGGGTATCGGCGCCGCCTTTGATAAAGAACTCGCCCGTCTCTGCGAACTGGAGATAGCGCTTGCCGACATACCTGAGCATTCCCTTTGCACGAGAATCGGGTGCCTTTTTATCAAAGGGACCGATATGGAATTTGCCTGTTGCAAAGGGCTTTTCAGGGCGGAAAGGTTTTATAGCTATGTCTTTACCTTTTGAAAAG
>JBHPEQ010000093.1:0-10014 GCA_042576845.1 Planctomycetota bacterium | reverse complement strand
TTGAGTATATTAATATCCGCGGATTTACTTTTTGCGATACGGATTATATACTCCCTAAGGAAGGTATTCCCCCCATCAGAGATCCCGGTGATATATGGTTTCCATCGGCAATCACACTTAAAGGGGTCAGCAACTGCGTTTTCGAAGATAACACCGTAAGAAACACCGGTACGTATGGTGTGGATTTGACAGGTGACGGCAACCAGATAATCGGCAATAAGATATATGATACCGGCAGCGGAGGTGTTATCACCAGAAGTTACGGCAGGAACAGTAATATGATTTCTTATAATCATATCCATCATTGCGGTTTGGTCTTTCACGCTGGAGTTGGAATAAACATTGATGATGGCGGAGGTTTGATTGCGAATAATCTAATTCACCACATTTCACATTCCGGTGTTTACGTGCGTCATCATACTACTGATTACGGACAGGGACCCGAAAGAAGTAATCAGGAACAGGGATTGATTATTGAATACAATGAAATATACGATGTGATGCTAGGGAGTAATGATGGCGGAGGTATTTTTGTTCGTGACCACTACATTGCGATAAGAAATAATTTCATTCATGATAGTAGAGTAACCGGCATATATCTTGGATGTGAGACAAGAGACTGTCTGGTTGAGAATAATGTTTTGTGTAGAACCGGACCGGGACAAGTTGTGTGGTTCCTGAATAAAAACGTTACAATTTTTAACAATATCTATATAGATGGAAACCCGCCGATATGGTACACGAATTATGGAGGCGGTCACCACCAAAATATTAAATTTATGAGAAATATCATCTTTCTTTCAGATCCTGATGGGGTCCTTATCAATGCAGATGAGGAGTCATTACCGTTGGAATCAGATTACAATGTAATATATCACACTACTGGTGAAGACTTGGTAGTTAACGGTCTTCCGGGTGTGGAAACGTTCGAAGATTGGCAGAATCTCGGTTATGATACTCACTCGATTGTTACCGACCCCTTATTTGTAGACCCTGAGAACGATGACTACTCCTTAAGGCCTGACTCTCCCGCATTGAAGATGGGATTCAAGCCGATTGATCTCTCTGGGGTTGGCTTAAGGAGTAGAAAGTTAAAGTAAACATGGAGGAATTGTAAGCAACTTTTTTCTATTTGTGACATTAACAAATCAGGAGGACTCTATTGTGAAGCATTTTAAGAACTATCATTTTTTGGTCATTGCTGCATTATTGCTTTGTTCATTTGCTGCGAAAGCTGGTGCTTTGAATGAGGCAAAGCAGAGAAATGTATTCGCAGAAAAGGGATTTATACACATCCTTGGGCCTAATCCAGCTATAATAACAGGCGACAAGGATGCATGGGATGGATGGAATATAGAGTCAGCTGATATCATTAAGCATAGGCACACCTACTACTGGTATTATCATGGAAGAGGAATAAAAGAAAGAGAGAACATCCAAAAGTCATACAAGACAGGGAAGAGGGAGCATCCGATGGGGTATCGAATAGGAATAGCGACCGCCCCAACCCCTCTTGGCCCCTGGACAAAATACGAAAATAATCCAATTCTGGATTACGGACCTTTGGACACGTGGGACGGTGGGGGCAATGCCTGTGCCACTGTCCTTAAAGCAAGAGAACCTGGTGAGGGTAATTCAGAGAAATTTTACATGTGGTACAATAATATTGGGGGACAGAGAAGGGCTATTGGTCTGGCTACAGCTCCACATCCGTTAGGTCCCTGGAAGAGGTATGAAGGCAACCCTATCGTCGAATGGCCTGCCGGCTGGTTATGCAGTGTAATGGAAGTAAACGGCAAACTTCACATGTACCATGGTGGTGATGGGGTGAAGTTTTCATTAGCAACGGCTGATAAGCCCGAAGGCCCCTGGACAATGTATGAACACAATCCACTTATGACTCGAGGCGATTGGAGTGCCTGGGATGATGGTGGTCACTCTGAGGGAAAGGTATTATATCATGAAGGAGTTTTCCACTTCTTTTATGGTGGTAGTCATTCACCTCCACCTGGAACTCCAGGCACATCAGAAAGCCTTGAG
Source organism: Planctomycetota bacterium (assembly GCA_042576845.1). GTDB lineage: Bacteria > Planctomycetota > Phycisphaerae > Sedimentisphaerales > Anaerobacaceae > JBHPEQ01. The sequence continues at coordinate 7,974 of JBHPEQ010000093.1, read as the reverse complement.
AGTATCGGCTACGCGTATAGCTTTGACGGATACAAATTCAATAGATACGCTGCCAACCCAGTTGTGCTTTGGGAGAGAACTCCGGATACTTCAGCCTATGGTGAGGTGCAGGCACTTGTCGAACCACCCTTTATTTATCTCTATCACACAATAAGGTATATTTCCCGCGACCTTTGGACCGCCCCAAGAGGAGAAGACCTTGGAATTCAAGTTCTTTCTACTAATCCACACTTCCGATTATCGATGCCGATTCTGAACTTAGATTTGTTAGATCCTAAGAAGCATAGTTTGTTGGAAAACTGCTGCCCTGTAAGCCTGCAGGCAGCTTCCAATCTTGCACTCACCATTGAATGCAACTATAATGCTGAGGCCAAAGCTGGACTGCGAATGCACATAATCTCGAGCTATGACGGTATTAATTACGATACTACGGATTTATACACCTTCGACAACGTCTTACAACCAGGCCGATTAGCAAGAAAGACATTCCATTTAGAAAGCAAGGCAAAATTTATTACTGTGCTCGTTGAAAACCTCGACGAAAATGAAAGTGTATCAGATGTAAAGATTACAGCTACTCTTGGTGGTTAAAGAACGGTGCTTGCCGGAAATTATATTTATTGGTCGAATATAGGTTTTGTGAACATTTTCTTTTCTAAATGTAACTTTGAAAGGAGGACAGTATGGTTTTCAAATACCGGATTGTTGTCTGTCTGGTGTTATTGACATCAACAGCTATATGTGCAAAGAGCATTGAAAACGACAGGACAAATACAGTCGAATCCCGCAGCGACGTGAAATGTTTTTATCACAAACCAGCAGAGACATGGGGCCAGGGTTTTCCGATAGGTAACGGGTATATTGGGGCGATGGTTTTGGGAACTTTACCACAGGAACGCGTTGCCCTCAATCATTGCCGGCTTTGGCGGGAAAAAAGGCTTAAGGATCGCGAGAATCCTAAGGTGGCCCATCACCTGCCCATGATTAGGAAGATGTTTTTTGAGGACAATATCATCGAAGCCAGCGAAGCCTCCATCGAACTGTTGGGTGTCCAGAAATTCAATGAATCTTTGGGGGAAAAGAGAAGTGGTCCGGATCCCTTTCAGCCTGTCGGAGACCTTTTGATAAGTTTCCCTGGCCATGAGGATGCTACTGACTACCGTCGCGAACTGGACCTTTCTACTGGCATTGCGACAGTAACTTACGTCTGCAATGGCGTCACGTACTCTCGAGATGTATTCGCTTCGAGAACCAATGGTATTATTGTTGTCCGCATTTCGGCAGATAAGCCGGGTTCCATAAGTAGCAAGATCGAGCTTTCCAGAATAAAAGACCCCGAATGCACGATTACTCCCTGGGCTAAGGGGAACCGCATTGGTTTCGTGGGAGAATTCGTTGAGAATGTCCGCTTTGCGGCAGCAGCGACTGTGCTGGCAAAGGCAGGGCAATTGCTTGCTGTAAATAAAGACGTTGCTGAGATCACTGTCGAATAAGCTGATGAGGTACTGATTCTTTTATGCATTGCTACAGATAAAGAGACAAATGATTCCAGGGCATATTGTTTTTCGCATCTGAATAAGGTGAGTAAGAAGGTTGACTTTACTGCGATGGTTAAGTCGCACGTATTGGAGCATCAGCGGCTTTTCAGCCGTGTGGACCTTTCTTTGGGAGAAGCTACACGTAGCGATATTCCCATCGACCAGCGGTTATCACAACTCCAGGCGGGTGAGCCTGATCTTGGCTTGGTATCTCTTTATTTCCAATTAGGTCGTTACCTTTTGATTAGCAGCTCCAGGCCGGGGGGGTTGGCGGCAAACCTGAGGGGTATATGGAATGATATGTTGGATCCGCCGTGGTCTGCCGATTATCACTACGACTTTAATCTTCAGATGAACTATTGGCCGGCTGAGGTCTGCAACCTTTCAGAATGTGCCGAGCCATTATTCGATCATGTGGAAAAATGTCTGCCTGCAGCTCGCGTTGCCGCTAAGAATCTTTACGACTGCCGTGGCATTTACATCCCACTCACCAACGATGCAGCTCTTAAATGTCTTAAGACAGAAGGCAGATGGTCTGAATGGACAGGTGCAGCTGCATGGCTGGCACAGCATTTCTGGTGGCACTGGGAATTCACAGGTGACGAACAGTTCCTTCGCAATAGGGCTTATCCGTTGTATAAGGATATTGGTCTGTTCTACCAGGATTACCTGGTCAAAGACCCACGCAAAGACAGTCCCCACTACGGCAAACTGGTGACGGTACCTTCCCAGTCACCGGAAAATTTCTTTGTAGGTGGCACAGAGCCTGTTTCCCTTTGTATCGGGGCGACGATGGACTTTGAGCTTATCCATGAGGTCTTTACCAACCTCATCGAAGCCAGCGAGATTCTTAATGTTGACGCCGATAAGCGCCCGGAATGGCAGAGCGTTCTGGATAATATTCCGCCATTGCAGGTTGGCAAGCATGGTCAGCTCCAGGAATGGCTGGAAGATTACGAAGAGGCCGAAGTTCAGCACCGTCACCGCTCACACCTGTATGCGGTTTATCCTGGTGATCAAATTACTGTAGAAGAAACACCAAGATTTGCCAATGCAGCCTATGTCTCCGTGCAGAGACGTATACAGGGCTCGCCCAGATACGAAGCCAGTGCTGGAGGTTTATGGATGGCTGGTATTTGGGCCCGCCTCGGAGAACCGGATATGGCTGAAATTGGAGTACGTGCCGAAATCGCAAGGTGCGGCCCCAACATGGTTCGATACCGAACAATTGACAAGAGTTACGGTATCCCGGCAATAATAGCAGAGATGCTTTTACAAAGCCATAATGGAGTGATAAGACTGCTTCCGGCACTGCCCAAAGCCTGGCTCACTGGGCATGTCAAAGGGCTGCGGGCCCGTGGTGGCTTCGAAGTTGATATTGCTTGGCGAAACGGCCAATTGACTCAAGCCAGGATTAAATCCTTAATCGGCAGTGATTGCAGAATCCGCTCAGATGTCCCCTTTATCATTAAAACCAGTGGTAATACTGTAAAGACTTCAGAGGTAGAAACTGCAGTCTTCGAATTCGCCACCAGCTCAGGGAATATCTATACCTTGACACCATAGAGAATCAATATTAATCCCATAAAAAATATTAACACCCAGGCTCGCCCTGGGAGTAATTTATTATATATAACTTTTACACCGGCTAAAGTGAGGTTATTGACCCATTAGCCAGAGAAGGTGCAGATATCATATGCGATGTAGTCATTCTGGCTAAAGGCGAAGATGCTATTAGGGAAAATACTGTTGAATTAGTCATAAAGGAATCTCTCAGCCAACGGGGGATTATGGCTGATATTGATATAGGTTAATGCATCACGAAACGCTACCAAGAGCTAAGACTTTAGCGACTGGCCAATAAAAAAATTATTTGGAGATACATTAAAAGATGCAGCTTCTAATGAGCAAAGATGAGTGTTATAGACTGAACAATATCGGCTTGTGAAATATTGGGAGATTTATCATGGATGAAAGTAACCAAATAATAGAACCTGAAAGTTTAAGCGAGGGGCAGGAGACACTAAAACATGTTCTTCCACCGAAAAAATACAAGCTTAAGATAATGCTGTTGTTTACTGACTTTTTTGCCGTACTTATATATGTGTATTACTTAATGATACGGGGCATAGTAAAAGACGTATCAGAAAGCAGCTTTTCGTTTATTTCTAACAGGATGTTCTCGTTTTACTGTGTGTTAGCAATTACAGTGGCTATTTTAGTGCTTTTGCTTATCTTCAAAATGACCAAAAGTGTAAGGACGAGATTTGAAAGGGATAATGAGGTAAGGCAAAACTCGAATATAAAAGTGTGGCTGACCGGCTACGACTGGGGCTGGCCGATTTTATTTTTGCCGACTATGTTATTGATGATTTCTGCTGGCATCGTGGGGATACTGTTAAATTTGTTATTTGATAGTTCAGCGGCAGTTTTAGTAGCCCAAGATATTATTGGTGGTATTGTTATAGTAGTTGGGGCTCTGAATGCAGCGGTTATAATATTCAAGCTTAAGCCGGTGACATTAGGGCTGTTCTTAGGGGGCTTGTTAGTCATTTTACTGATACTTTTGCTGCATGGGCCAAATACATTCCTGGGTTTCTTCAAGGGCTTTAGGCACTTGGGGGTAAAAATAGAGCCGTTGGGATATATCCTTCTTGCATATGTTTGGTCAGTGTTTCTAAGGATAATATGGATTAAAAGCCTGTTTTTCTATTGGGTTTTTATACCAAACAGGCTGGAGCTACAACATGGATTGGCCGAATCCAATGACTCAGTTGACAGGGACGACCTTCGACATAAAATTGACACAGATGATGTGATTCTCAGGTGGTGGAATGTCGGGATCATAACATTTTACTTTCCAGAATTGGATAGGCTTCCCGTAACAAATGTAGTGTTGGGTATCCGTAAAAAGGCTGTTTATGCCAACCGTATTGCATCGGTTAAGACAATGCAGGATTAGTAAATATGGTTGTGCTGTTGTGCAATGATTATGCAAATAACAACAATCAACACCCACACCGGCTGGCCAATAAAATAATAACCACATGGTGATGATGAGAAGAAAAGCGAATGTAAGAAAAAAACCCCTGCTACTAAACAGGGGCTTTAAAATTAATTGGTCTTCCTTGACCACGATTTCAGCAAACAGTTAATATCATCCAAGTTGGCTATTTTTCTTTAGTGGATTTATCTATGATTGGCTAAGTGCGGTGATGCTGAGAAAACGAAAATTCTTGATTGTTCAAGGTAACTCTGGTAGGATTAGTGATATCGTACGGAGCAAATAATGTTTTTTAAGAGTTTAAATGGGAAATATCAGTCTGGTATTCTCTGGGCGAATATTACGGTTGAAACCTTTGAATGTTGAAACAGAGAAAGGAGCAATGAAAAAACGAGTTCTCTGCGGCCTGTTAATGGTCATTCTCATTTCCATAACCGGCTGTAATGACAATGCAATAGAGACAAAAGAACTGCTTGAGGACCTGGACTATTACGTCAATATTATTCGCCAGGCTCATGGTGATCCCTTTCGAAAGATCTCTGAGCAAGATTTCAAGAGGAGCGTAGAAGAGCTGAAACAGCAGATGCAGGCCTGGAAAAAGGGTAAAATCTCAATTATCAAATACTATTACTATCTTCAGGAGCTGGCCGCCTTAATGCAGGACGGACATACGAGTATAGACTTTCCCTTTCAATCATGGGACATTTCAGAGCCTGTTTTTCCTTTTCGATTAAAGGTCATTGACAGAAAAATATATGTGATCGAAAAATGGGGCAAAGATTCTGTGCCCTCGTTCTCTCAAATCCTTGAGATCAACAAAATCCCAATAGAAACACTGTTTAAAAGAAGTTCTAAACTTTACAACACTTCCCTTGACCACAGTAAATCTCTGCTGTTCGAAAACAACTTCGGTCATACTCTGAGCACATATCATGGTTTGAAGCCCCCCTGGACTGTCACGTTCAAGTGCGACAACCAGGTTAAAACCGCTGCAGTGAAAGGTACAACAAGCAAAGAATATTTCGCAAGGTGGCAGGAAAGCTACAATAATCAGTACAGAGCATATTCAATCACTGTCGATGGCCAAGAGTTGCCTGTTCTGGAAATTCCAGGCTACTCCAACGGAAACGAAGAAGATTATCACAGGTTCATTGATGAATTCTTTGAAAAGCACAAAGAATCAGGGCATCTTGTGATAGATGTTCGGTGTAATGACGGCGGAAGCGGGTACTGGGGCTATTACCTGCTTGATTATCTGGCAGATGCTCCATACCTGATCAAGAAAAGTTTCGATTTCAAGGTAAGTGAACATTTGAGGAACAGCATATATGCCGATAAGGCCGGCAAGAAACTTTCTGATGCGGAAAACGGTGAGTATTTAACGGTTCAATCAAATTTGATGTGGACTCCGCACACCGATGAAAACAAGTTCCGAGGCAAGGTATTCCTCCTCATTTCAGAAAAGACTTTTTCTGCCGGTGCAGTCACTGCGGCCATATTCAAATTCAACAAGATGGGTATTATCATCGGGCAGGAAACATCAGGCAGAGAAAGATTGTGCAGTGATCCGGTGACAATAGAACTGCCACATACGAAGTTGAAGGCATCTATTCCTCTGGCCATCTACACACTCCCCGGAGACAATCCGGATCGGGGTGTGATTCCTGATATCAGAATTAATTACTCCATCAAAGACTATGAAAACGGAGTTGATAAAGAGATTCAGAAAGTCAGAGAGTTTATCATTAATGGCTCATAGGCCACTAAGGAATGATTATGAAAACGAATAGGATAATCACAAAATATTTATTGGTTTTAGCAATTTTAATCTTAACCGGCTTTTATAACATTATAGAGGCCGCAGATTGGCCTCATTGGCGAGGGCCTGAACATAACGGCATCTCCAAAGAAAAAAATTGGAGTACGGATTGGCCGAAAGATGGCCCGAAAATTCTATGGAAAGCTTCGCTTGGAACCGGATTTTCCTCCATCACGGTAAGCAACGGCAGGGCCTATACAATGGGTAATACTGGCAGCAAAGATTTAGACGAGAAGGAACATAAGGATATCGTGTTTTGTTTTGATGCCAAAACCGGGGAAGAACAATGGCAGTATCCATACCCCTGTCCGCTGCTTCCAAAAAATTACGAGGGTGGGCCAAGTGCTACTCCTACCGTTGAAGGTAATAGAGTTTATACCTTGAGCAAAATGGGTCATGTATTTTGCTTTGACGCAACAAAAGGCAATGTGATTTGGCAAAAAAATCTAAAAGAAGAATTGGGTATTGAGATGCCAACCTGGGGCTTTGCAGGTTCTCCGCTGGTAGTAAAGAACCTGTTGATATTCAACGCAGGAACAAGCGGGATAGCGCTTAATAAAAAGACTGGAGAGATGGTCTGGCAAAACGGCACAAACAAATCGGGCTATGCAACTGCGGTAGAATTTAAAATCGGCAAACAAAAAGGTGTGGCTATCTTCGGCAAAAATATGTTGTATGGGATTAACATTAAAGATGGAGCAAAACTCTGGGAGTATCCATGGCAGAGCCATGCCGATGAGAATAACGGCGACCCAATATTTATGGGTGACAAGGTGTATATTTCTACATTAGCTGGAAGTGCATTGTTAAAAGTTGAAGGTGACAAGGTCAGTGAGGTTTGGCAAAATAAAACAATGAAAAACCATTTCAACAGTACGATACTGCTGGATGGATATTTTTACGGATTCGATATGTCCCAGCTAAAGTGTCTTGACTTTAACACAGGCGAAGAAAAATGGGCGACTGAGGATTACAACAAGGGCAGCTTGATGGTTGCAGAAGGTAAACTGATTATTCTAAGCGAGCAAGGCAAACTTGTTATTGCCGAAGTTTCAGAGAAGCTGATTAAACCGCTCGCACAAGCTCAGATTTTAACGGGCAAGTGCTGGACTGTTCCTGTATTGGCCAACGGCAGAATTTATGCCCGCAACGCAACGGGAGATATGGTTTGCGTGGATGTAAAACGTTAAAATTAACTTTTATTATCGAAGGAGAAATACTATGAAACTAAGCAGAATACTGAAAGAATTACTTCTGGCTAGCTCCTTTGAAAAAAATGAAACAAATTGACAAAACAATCGACACCCACACCGGTTGGCTAATATAAGAATTGACAAATGACCAAAAAGCTATTTATAAGCAGAAACGAACCGGTGATTGGTAAAGTATAAAGAATTGTGTTGTGGAGGTGATATGCTTTCATTTGTGATGTTGTGTGTTTTATTAGCCCTCGGACATGTTTTGCGAAGTAAGGTTCGACTGCTTCAGAAATTATATCTACCTTCATGTGTAATCGGCGGGTTGGTTGGACTTGTCATTATCCAGGTATTTTCCTTATTACAGAACCTCAGCGAAGCGATGGCGTCGATCAATTCAGTAATTTCACATATCTC
>JBHPEQ010000092.1:0-10141 GCA_042576845.1 Planctomycetota bacterium | reverse complement strand
GCGAAAGGCAATCAAAAAATAAGTGTTAAATTGCTCTGGTTTTGCCCAAAACCGTAGAGAAAGTTAACAAATTAAAATATCCAATTAGGAGGTGCAACATGAAGTGTGATTGTAGCAAAGAGAGATGGGGCTTGTTGTTCAAGCCTGGTTTGGCTGTTATGGTGATAGTGATAATGCTGTTGAGCACAACCAGCATGGGCGCGGAAGAAGGACCGGTTGTTCGAGTTGAGCCTACGGCGATGACCCGATTGTATGGACGGCCAGCTACCAAGGCAGGAGCAGCGGCTTCTCTTGACCAATTGCCGGAAAACATGGTTATTAGATGGGTTGGTCGCGGCAGCATTAGCTGGCAGGTTGATGTGCGTCACTCTGGCGACTATGAGGTTGCGCTGTGTTATGCGGCGCTGACGAGTGGTGCGAAGTTAAAGATTATCTCGAGAGGTGGTCAGAGCAAAATCACGAGTACGGTGCACAAGACCACAGGGCCGTTTGAAGACCGACAAATCTCTGAGGAAGGTCCACTTCATACGGACTTTCTCAGGAATTACGAAAGAGTACCGCTTGACGGTGTTTTGCATTTACCCGCCGGCATCAGCAAACTTACGCTTCGTGTTACTGAGCCGGAGTCGGGTGAAGTGATGGATTTATGGGCAATGGAACTGATACCGGTGGCCGCGAAACAAAGTATAGCTGAGGCTGAAGAACGGGCCAGGAGAAGTCAGGCCAGCACAGATTGGTTTGTTGAAGCGAAATATGGTGTGATGTTTCACTTTGATCCTCACAGCCAGCCGCGGCACGGACCGAAAAAGCCCTACCCCGAAGCGATCCGTGACTTTGATGTAAATGCCTTTGCAGATATGGTTGAGGAAACGGGGGCCGGTTACGTCATCTTCACCCTGAACCATGGTCATCATAATCCAGATTTGAATCTGTGGTTTGCTCCGATTAAATCCTGGGAGAAGCTCCATTCGGGCTCGACAACCAAGCGCGACCTCATTGGTGAGATAGCCGATGCACTGGGCAAAAGAGGAATCAAGCTGATTATATACATCGCCTCGAGCAGCCTTTTAGAGGATGCTTTAAGTAGTGATAGCATCTCCGGTGGGGATGATGCTTTTGACGCCCACGTGGAGATCCTGAAGGAGATGGGATTGCGCTATGGCAGGAAGCTGGCTGGTTACTGGTTTGACAGTTGGGATCGGATCCCGCAGATGTTTACGAATGCACCGGCATCCTTTGAGCGGTTGTTTAAGGCAACCAAGACTGGTAACCCGGACCGTATAATCGCCCTTAACTTTTGGATATTCCCCGATGCAACGCTATGGCAGGAATACTGGGCCGCCGAAGCTGACGAAGAGCTTAAACCCGCTAAGGGACGCTATATTGGATACGATGCCGGCAGGGGATTACAGCGTCATGCCCTTTTTATGCTGGAGGGTATCTGGGTTCACAGTAGACCGAACTCCGAGATGGAAGAGCCGGTGTTTACTGAGGAAGAGCTTATCAGCTACGTCAAACAGTTAACGGCGAACAAAGGAGTTGCTACGGTGAATCTTGGTATCTATCAGGACGGCACAATCGGTGAGAAGTCACGTAAGTTGATGCGAGCCTTACGCCGAGCATTCGGGAAGTGATCAAAGTGATTAAAAGTATTGTCAGTTCTTATTATTTAAAAGGTTAGGAGATACTTGTTATAAACATGTTTTAGGGTGAAATGAAACTACCTTTTATAGGAGGATATGATAATGGCTAAAAAATTACTTACATACGTTATCATAGCATATCTTGGATGTTTTTTTATAGCTAAATGCTGTGCAGAAAATCCAGACCAAATAATAGGGACTGAATCAGGGCGGATTGTATCCCAATACAAAGGAATTTTTACATCACCGCCTGAAAAAGTTCCAACCATATTGACAGTTGATGGGCCTATTCTTGGCAACGGTGATGTTGGTGTAGTCATCGGGGGAAAACCTCAGGCCCAGAGGTTTTGGATATCCAAGAACGACTTCTGGAAGGCCAAAGCCCTCTATCCAAACGGTATGCCCTGCGTTATTGGCTGGATAGACATTAAGCTGCCGCAGTTTGACGGAGCTTCGTATCGGGTTGAACAAAATATATTTGAAGGTGAGACACTATCCGTTTTCAAAAAGGGTGATATTACCATAAAGATACGTTCCTGGGTAGCTGCGACAGAAAATTTGCTGGTAATCGAATTAGTGGGCGGCGAAGGTTGGTTAGGCGAAGAACGCTTTATGGAGTTAAATGTAGAGGTTTCGCTGACTCCTAAGAGCGGCCACGATTCAGAAATAGCCTGCGGGCCAATCAAGGACGGTTATTTGGCGACCCGCAAATTCACAGGAGAGGATTTAGATTGGCCGGCAGAGGCAGCAGTAGCAATGCGTCAGCTGCGCCGCGGAGAAAAGAAATTGCCTGCGCCTGCGATGAGCTGGACTTCCGACCGGTTTAATTTGCAGCCCCCGGGCGAGCCGGTGTTTATCGTTGCGTCAATTCTGACTAACTACGACACAGACGATTACCTGAAAAAGGCTCGTGAGCGTGTCGAGAACATTACCTTTGAGAAAATTGAATTGCTTCGAAGAGAGCACAAAGTTTGGTGGCGGGATTTCTGGGCAAAGTCGTTTATCGAAATCGGTGAGCCCCTGATTGAGAAGTTCTGGTATGGTTCCCAATATATCCTTGCCTGCTGCAGTAGGAATAAGAACTTCCCTCCCGGATTGTTTGGCAACTGGATAACTACAGACAATCCCGGCTGGGCAGGTGATTATCACCTCAACTACAACTTTCAGGCTCCCTGGTGGGGTGTATATTCTTCGAATCATGTGGAACTTTCCGAGCCGTACGACACGCCGATTCTGGAATACATACCGAAAGGCAAGGAGTTCGCCCGGAAACTACTGGGAGTCAAAGGCGTGTATTACAATGTTGGAATTGGCCCAAAAGGTCTGGATGCATCCTCTGAGGGGTCAACAGGAGGTTTTTGGGGACAGAAGAGCAATGCCACTTTCTGTACTGTCAATATGTTCATGCGCTTTTATCACACCTACGACCTGGAGTATGCCCGAAAGGTCTATCCGTTTCTGATTGAGGTAGCCAATTTTTGGGAGGACTACCTTAAGTTCGAAAATGGACGGTACATTGATTACGATGATGTCGAAAACGAAGTTGGCCCCTGGCAGGGTGAGGACTGGGAAAAGGGATTTGGCCAGAAAAATCCACAACGCTCCCTGGGGCTGATACGCCAGTTTTTTGAGGGCATAATTGAAGTGAGCACAGAACTTGGTGTTGACGCTGATCGCCGAGATAAGTGGCGACATATTCTGGGACATTTGAGCGAGCCGGACACACAAAAAATTTTTGGGCCCCATGGGCCCGTACCGGACCCTCAATATATTATGGGTTCATGGATCTCTATCGATTTCGTTTGGCCAAACGGCTTAATCGGATTAGATTCAAATCCAGAATTACTGCAAAAGGCACACAAAGAAATAAAAGCATGGCCCGAGAACCGTTGGACAACTAACTTAAGTACAGTCCACCACATCTTTACCGCTGCTGCTCGGGTTGGGTATGATCCGGACTACATACTTTCGATGATACGTAAGAGAATACAGGCAACCAGTTACCCCAACCTCTTTATTTATCAGTTACGTGGCAGTAGCGGTATCGAAAGCTGCAGCGGTGTCACGGCGGGCATCAATGAGATGCTGCTGCAGAGCCATGAGAAGGTTCTGCGTCTCTTTCCCGTCTGGCCGAAGGATAAAGACGCTCGTTTCGGCCGGCTGCGGGCGGTTGGAGCATTTCTGGTCTCCAGCGGATATATGGATGGCCAGGTGCAGTATGTCATCATTGAGAGCGAGAAAGGCCGCGACTGTACTGTACTTAATCCCTGGCCGGGAAAAGCGGTAGCCCTTTACCGCAATAGTAGCAAAGCTGAAACCCTTAAAGAGGATAGATTCACCTTTGAAACAAAAAATGGTGAAAACATATCTCTTGTTCCTGATGGTGTTTCATTCGAGAAGATGCATCGACGGATTCAAGCCGTACGAGAAAGTTTGATCTCTAAGTAAATAAACTCTACGATTAATCTTCCCACTTATCCGGGAAATCCGGCAGCAGCGGACATTTAGTCCAGTGTAAACATATGTTCAAAACGTTCACCATTTTCTGAGGTTTTTTAAGTCTTTGATATTACAAACGCGAGGTCATAACGCAGAATCAATAATAAAGCTTTATTTTCAAGGCAGACTTGATATTTTATTGAAAAAGAGACTCAGCAGCTTAGCTAAGCGTTAAATATGGGGAATATCAGTTAACCGTAAATTATAGAAAGGGATATAAAATGCGAGTTAAAAAAAGCAAAGTTTTTTATATTGTTTTAGTGACTACTGGAGTGCTTAGCATGGTAATAAGTGAGATTGTGAAAGCGGCAGATCCGCTTGACCGTTATAACGTGGTATGGGATAGTCCGGGAGAGAATTCTGCCGGGTCGATGCCTATCGGTAATGGCGACATCGGTCTGAATGTTTGGGTCGAAGAAGGCGGAGACCTTGTGTTTTATGTAGCCAAGAATGACAGCTGGAGTGAAAACGGTCGGCTGCTTAAGTTAGGCCGTGTTCGTGTGAAGCTATCGCCTAATTCTTTTAAGTCAGGATTACCATTTAAGCAGGAGCTGAAGCTTCGTCAAGGCCATATAGAGATTACTGCTGGCGAGAAAGGTTCTGAGGTAACGATTAAGGTTTGGGTCGATGCCCATAATCCTGTTGTTCGCTTTGAGGCGGAAGGTAAAGATGAATTCGAGATGCAGGTGAATTTCGAAACCTGGCGCGAGACCGGATACAAACTGAAATCCACCACACCCAGCGATATGCTTAACTTCGATAATGGCTCCTCTCGTACAGTTATTGAAAATGACCCGTATCCAACTATAGTGTATCCTGATGTCATTGTTCCAGGGAAGAAAGACCGCATCATCTGGTACCACCATAATGTCAAATCTCTATGTGGTTTGATAATGAAGGTCCAGGGGTTGGAAAGCTATTACAGGACAATGACCGACCCGCTATTATACCGGACGTTTGGAGGAGCAATACAAGGTAAAGGATTTGAGTCTGTTATCAAGAGAGGTGTGTTTAACGGCCCTGATCGGCAATATCCCACAAAGATGATGGCATACAGTGACAGAGAGCTGAAATCGGCTCAGCCAAGCACTAAACACAGTTTTAATGTATACACTCTAACCAGGCATCCAATAACGGTACCGGAGTATATGAACGAGCTGGACGAACTTATTGCTGAAGTTGACGCAATCGATATCGAGGATGCCCGTAGAGCACACCAACAATGGTGGGATGATTTCTGGAACCTCAGCTGGATTCGGATTACCGGCAATGATGAGATAGAAGAAGTAGCAAAAGCTTACACGCTGCAACGTTACATTTATGCCTGCAATTCCAGAGGGACTTATCCTATTAAATTCAACGGCTTTATGTTTACCGTTGAGAACACGGAAGGAGATAACGACCCCGATTGGCGCATCTGGGGTCCGGGTTTTTGGTTTATGAATACGCGTGCAATGTATTGGCCGATGCTAACTTCAGGTGATTTTGATTTGATGGAGCCTTACTTTAATTTATATATGAACGCTCTTCCTATAGCAAAGGAACGCAACAGGATTTACTTCGGGCACGCGGGAATTCATTTTCCAGAGCAATTATATTTTTGGGGTGGCTATCCCACCGACCACTATGGCTGGGACCGCACGGGCAGGGATTTTTCAGAGGTTGAATGCAAGTGGACAGCAAGGTTATGGCAAGGCGGGCTGGAGCTTGTGTTGATAATGCTGGACTACTATGGCCACACTCAGGATAAGGAATTCCTTAAAAACAAGCTGCTTGTTATTGCAGATGAAGTTACTGCATTTTACGATTTACATTACAGACGTGATGATAAGGGCAAGCTTTATATCTGGCCCGCCCAGTCACTTGAGACATGGTGGGATTGCGTTAATCCGATGCCAGAAGTCGCGGGTTTAAGGTTCGTACTGGATAAGCTGTTGAAATTACCTGAACAATATACAAGCTCAGCACAGCGTAAAAAATGGGAACGTTTACTTTCAGAGGTACCAGAGATACCCACAAGGACGCTTGACGACGGAAGAATCATTCTGGCACCGGCAGAAAAATTCGCCATTAAAGGGAATCGTGAAAATTGTGAGCTGTTTTCAGTTTTTCCGTACCGGATTTATGGTGTGAGAAAACCTAATCTTGAGATGGCACAGTTGACACTAAAAAATCCTTTTAAGAACAATTGGAACAATGGCGTGTATATGGCGTATCTGGGCTTGGTAGACCTAGCACAAGATTACATTGTCTCCCGGGCCTGGCGGTCGCCCGTATACGTCACACCTGCTGCCGGGATGCGCTTCCGATACCTCAATACAGAGCAGTTTCCGGATGCGTATATGTCAATGCTACAGGCAATGCTGTTACAGTATGAAGATGAAAAGATAGTCCTGTTTCCGACCTGGCCGAAGGAATGGGACGTTGACTTTAAGTTGCACGCTCCATATAATACGACAATCGAAGGAATATATAGCAATGGCAAACTTGAACATTTAAAGGTAACTCCCGAGCCGCGGGCAAAAGATGTGATAAAGATGCAGCCACAGTAACTGAAACTAAATCATAGCGTTAGGCAAAGAAAACTAAATTGAAAGGAGAAAAAAAATGAAGGTAAAATTATTGGTACTCTTTTTGATTATCAGCTTGTTTTTCTACGGCTGTGTAAAAGAACAAGTTCGTGGCTCTAAAGATCCGTTGTTAAAAGAGAGCAAATCCACAACGCTCTATCCAGCATCCGATGCGGAAAACAGCGGCAATTGGATTCTGAAAAAAGATATGAGTGACGAGTTTGAGGGCAATAGCATAGACTCAAATAAATGGTATGTCAGTCGAGCTGACGGCGAACATGAATGGACATGGAACGGTCGAAACCCTTCACAATTTGTACCTGAAAATGTCATCGTCGAAGATGGCAAGCTCAAGTTAAGGACCAAATGGGAGCCTGACTATGATTTTGCAGACGGTTATTATATCTACACAACCGCATCGGTCATCAGCCAGAAGACTTTGCAGTACGGCTATCTGGAAATCAAATGTAAAGCTTCCGATGTGTCGTTTACCAGCTCTTTCTGGTTAAAGAGCAAAACTGCAGAGGTTGATATCTTTGAGTTTGTGGGTGATTCGAAGGTCTTTGAACGCTTTGATAGGCTCTTTGAGTTCTGCATCCATAATACGGCATTGCGAGACGAAACTTGGAAAGATAGTGTGACGTTGCCCTGGCGTGTGGCAAGTGGATTCCATACGTATGGATGTGAATGGGATGAAACCGGCATAAAGTTCTATGCCGACGGCAAGTTAGTCAAAGATGCGCCCAATGAGAAAACTCTCAATCCCATAACGGTACCAATGTACATCTGGGTAGACTCGGAAGCCTTCATATGGCATGGTTTTCCTGATAAAGATGAGCTGCCTGCCGATTATGAGACTGAGTATATTCGCATTTGGCAAAAACAGACAGCAGCCGAGTGAGTTTTTCTTCGGAAAAACTGATACCTGTATTGATCGAAGTAGCATGTAGAATTGCTTGAATAAGGCTCTGATTACGTCAGGCGATTGTTCAAATGGCGTGGTGTGTCAAGATAAAGGTAAGAAACAAGTTGCACGAGGTAAGGAAAAACTAAATCCTCCGATTGCTGTTTGCAATCAGAGGGTTAACTATCACATTTCAAACTAATTATCACCCCTATCAGCCCATTGTCCCCAACTGCCAAGCCATTTTCTAAGGCCGATATCCTCCGGTCGCTTTGCAGGGAGAATTAAGGAATTGTAAACTTGTCTGCTGTAACACTGACATCTCGTAAAACACCTAATTGCTTTAGCTGATTTTAATACCGATTCATCTCCTTCAGTTTCTCCGTTCTGAATCTGATCCTGGTAAAAAAGACCTTTTTGCCATTCTGTCACTGCCTGGTTCAAAATGTCATTCAGCGGCGCATATCGAATATCTGAGTAGTCAATTTTCATAAGCTCCTGGTATGCATTGTATACGTCATAATTAGCTCGTCTCTGAGATTGGCTAGCGACATTCTCCGGGCTGGATGCAAGTTTTATCTCGAAGAAGGTATACGTTGGATTTAACCGGACGACAACACCGCCCGGATAAAGCGGTGAGTCATTTCCTCTGACTGCACAACCATGGGATACATGCAAAATACCATTGTCTCCATCATCAGGTTGAAGTATACCTACCATTGCATTTCCGGTTTGGCTTATATGCGCATTCCAGTGCTTAGCTCGAGATTTTTCAAAATCATCAACAGCGTCATTTATAGTATCATAGGGCAGGGCCAGAGATGCCCCCTTGAAACGCCACATCATCTTGGCAAAATCCAAGTCAACTTCACCATGGTAGTTGTGAAAAAGGTTCCACATCTCAGAGTTTCGGCATATGCTGGCTATACTTCCTCCCGTACCCAGGTAGCCCACGTGAGGAAAAAATATAACCTTTTGACCGGCTGGTGGGTTATAACAACCCTTCAATTCCTCACTGAATAAGTTATTTGTAGCATAAATAAAATCCCTCTCACCATAGTCGCCGGGTCTGCGAATAACTCTTGGATTATCTCTATTCTCAATAACCAGGGCATTGCCGTTCACATCCACCCAAAGTCCGCCTTGTCTGCCGCCTGGATTAGGAATCGATATTGATATATCTTTTGCTTGCTCAGCTGAATTAGCGAACCGCAGAGCATGCATAAGAAGAAATATCCTTGGGACACCTTCACCAGATTCAGCTTTCTCCGGGTGCAAATTGCGGTCATAGTAACCGGTAGCGCCATGATGAACATAGCATACACCCCTATTATTCATTCCCGGATGACCGGCTCCTCCACTTGGTGGGGATAACACATAATTATTACCTGTTTGCGGGAATAGCATAAGGTTGATTTCATACCTGTATCTGTATTTAGAACCTACTCTAATTTCGTGGTCCCCACTTCCACCACAAATAAGTTTGCCGTCTTTTGTAGTACTTCCCCAGGCTGCAAAGCCACTGCAATCAGAATCATCAGGACGTGAGTTACTAGTACTGACAAAGTGCGCAAGCATTTGGGCGTAGGTCATGGAAATACCTGCATCGAGGCACCCATCTGTCATTCCTTTGACGTAATCAATTGCCCAGGGCGTATGTTTTTTTATGTAACCTTCAGACTTCTTTATCAAAGCAACGTTTTTTTCTGAACGTTTAACCCCTGCTGCACCCTGCAGGTAATACGTGCCAAATATCTGAATAATCTGCTGGGCGTGTTGATACCCCATTTGGTAATCAGAACCTTTTAAAATAATCACAGGTCTGACATTAGGCACTAACGGCACTTCACCAGAATAAGGAATCTCGGGTTCTTGTGCCAATAGTGATGGTACAAGCATCAAAATTAGGCAGATGCTTAGTATTGATAATTTGGCTTTTTGTCGAGTAGACATAATATGGCTCCTTCATTTAGGTTTAATTTATCTTGCCTTTTGGTTCAAAGAGTTGTCCTCACGAAAAACTCCGTCCGTTTTATCAATAAAAGACTTACGCAAACTTGCCACATATAATTAGTTGTACTATCTTGGCGGCATGAATACCATAGGAAATCTTCTAACAAACCTTCGTACTCTTCTCTGTTGCATCCGCGAGACCTTGGGATATGCCTTGGTTTTCCTGTGGGCCATCTTTTGTTCCAGAGCAGTACTGGCGGCCAGGTCAGGAAAACACTCACGATGTAGATGTACCATGACCGGGCCCGAGTAGGACATTCAGTCCAGTTTCAATAGGATGTTCAAGACGTTCACCCTTTTTTGCAAATTTTTTAAGTTTTTGATATTGCAAATCTTATAGATGTGCAATTTTGGTGATTTTATGAGCTATTTGGGCTTTTAGTTATACTATGGTTGTACGGATTAGCCGCCAAAAAAACTCGAATTTCAATACAGATTTGATATTCTATTGAAAATGAGGCTTAGCGGTGTAGTTAAGCAAGGATATACAATGCTATATGGGAAGTCCCAAG
>JBHPEQ010000091.1:0-10164 GCA_042576845.1 Planctomycetota bacterium | reverse complement strand
GGGTCTTTATGTATTTTTCTTATTTACAAATATACTGTTTTTACGGCTGGCGTGTGGTTGTGTGCTATGCCATTTTTCATAGAGCCGGTCTGTGACGGGATATTCAATCTTGGGTTAGATGAGAAATGGGGCTCTCTTTTAGCTGCTGTTGTTCTGTTCGGCGTCCCGACACTTCTGCTTGGTACGGTTTCGCCCACCGCAGTGCGCTGGCTGACCACACAAGCGAGCGATTCCGGACTCAATACCGGCCTGGTGCTTGCCTTCTCCACCGTGGCCAGTTTTGCGGGCTGCGTGGTAACCGCATTTTACCTTGTGCTTCTTTCTATGCGTCTGACGATTTGTGCCTCGGGAGTCATATTGTTGGCTACAGGGGCGGCTGTCATGTTGCAGGCAGCCGTGCAGGACAGAAGGAATTCAGGCAGCGAAGCCAGACGGAAAACGGATGAAAAAATCCCGTAAAAACAGTATATTTGTAAATAAGAAAAATACATAAAGACCCGGATTTAGTAAGAAGCAGCACCCGATGGACGTAAGAGTGTGCACCGTTTGCTGCGGTGCAGCGATGCAACGGTTAAGCAGGAGCCGGACAATGAAAAACAGAAAGTACAAAGCGGTGCTGATTTTGACGTTCTGCGTTGCGGCTTTATTGCAGCTGTTGTCTTTCAGCATGACAGCCGGTCCTGGATTTGGTCAACTAATTTACAAGAAGAATTCGCTCTATCACCGCATATTCGTTTACCAGCAAGGCCCTGTCGTATCTCTTCGATTCGGCAAACAAGCCGGCGTTCAGGTGCAAAGCCAGGTTAATCTGAATAATTTACGGCACCATATGCTGGAATATACTACACTGTCTTTCTGCGGTCTTCTCTACACACCGGAGCCGGAAAAAATGCTTGTTCTGGGACTGGGCGGCGGAGTGATACCGCGAGAGATGCACCATTACCTGCCTGAGCTTGAAATTGATGTGGCGGAAATAGACCCTGAGATTCCAGTGATAGCAAAGCGGTTTTTTGGCTTCCATGAGAACGATAATCTAAAGGTGCATATTGCCGATGGCCGTATGTTTATTAAAAAGCAGCTTCAACAGGAGCCCGTTCCGAAATACGATATTGTTATCCTGGACGCATTCAACAGCGACTACATCCCGTTCCATCTGATGACAAAGGAGTTCCTTGACCAGGTAAAAGGTGTTCTTGCTGAGGACGGCGTGGTCATTGCGAACGTGTTTTACTCCAACCGCCTTTTTGATGCAGAGATCAAGACCTTTTTGGCGGTTTTCGGGCGATGTCAGGTGTTTGCCGGCGTCCATTCCACAAATGCTATGCTGGCAGCGCCCGGCCCAAACACACCGACGCTTACCCTCAAAGAGGCTTCCGAACGGGCGAAGATGCTGCAGCGTAAGTACAACTTAGCGTTAAATATGTTGACGGTTGCCAAGCGACTGCGACCTAACATGCATCCTGTCTCCAACGCAAAAGTGCTAACTGACGACCGGGCGCCCGTGAACTGGCTACGCCAGCAGGACAGGAAAAAATAACCAGACGATGTTCCTTAAAAAAGGAAACCAATTTTTTCTTGCAAAATAAATCGGTTAAATCCATCTGCTTTGGCTCGGCGAGGAATTTACCGTTGAAATCTTGATTCTATTCTCCTTTGCACATATAATAAGCTGCTTTTAGATGGAGAAAAGACTATGCAGTTTACGAAGATGCAAGGTTTGGGCAATGACTATGTATATGTCAATTGCTTCGAAGAAAAGTTAGATGAGCCGGCGTCTCTGGCTCAACAGGTAAGCGACCGTCATTTCGGCATCGGCTCGGACGGTCTGATTCTGCTCGAGCCGTCACAAAGGGCGGATGTTCGGATGCGGGTTTTCAACGCCGATGGTTCGGAGGCCGAGATGTGCGGGAACGGCATCCGATGTGTTGCTAAATATACCTATGAACATAAACTTGCGGATGCGGGCGATGCATTCTCAGTACCCGGGCAACAACCCTGCTGGGCTTCTTTGAATATAGAAACACTCAATGGAATCCTGACTGTCGGCCTTATAACCGATGAGAACGACAAAGTTCAAAATGTTTGTGTAAATATGGGCCAGCCCATACTAAGGCCGAAAAATATACCTGTCGAGCTTCCCGGCGAACAAGTTATAGAAGTACCGCTTGAAGTTTCAGGACAGCAATTACTAATGAGCTGTGTTTCAATGGGCAATCCCCACGCAGTATTCTTTTGTGACGATGTTAATTCGATAGAGCTGGAAAAAATCGGGCCTGTGATTGAACACCACAAAATCTTTCCGAACCGCATTAACGTTCATTTTATCCATACAGATAATGCCGCAGAATTCACAATGCGGACCTGGGAGCGAGGCAGTGGAATCACTATGGCGTGCGGTACGGGCGCCTGTGCCTGTTGCGTCGCTGCGGTGCTTACCG
This sequence comes from Planctomycetota bacterium, assembly GCA_042576845.1. Classification (GTDB taxonomy): domain Bacteria; phylum Planctomycetota; class Phycisphaerae; order Sedimentisphaerales; family Anaerobacaceae; genus JBHPEQ01. The sequence continues at coordinate 7,726 of JBHPEQ010000091.1, read as the reverse complement.
CCCGTTGCGAAAGAGTTTGCACTGGGCATCTGCCGGGCGGCACTCTGAATCTGAACTGGTGCGAAGAAGATAACTGCGTATATATGACGGGGCCTGCTGTTGAAGTGTTTGAAGGCGTTTGGCCAGCCGGGTAATTTCGAGTAATTCGGAAAGCCCGTTCGTCAGCCCATATGGATTGCCGGTTGCAGACTTCTGTAAATACATTTTCACTTTCTTATAGAATTACAAACATTCCAATTTTTTTATCTCAGCCGGGGAATTTATAAAAAGCATAGGATTTGCCGACTACTCAGAACAAGCATCTTAAGACGTTGAAAATTCACAACGTTCCAATACACCATAATTTAACTGTTTGAACATCAATGAAATATCCTTTTTGAGCACTTTTTTGCAAAAAAAGTACATTTCCTGCTAAATAGACGTTTCTTTCAAACCGAAAAAAAAATAGATGTGTCGTATTTTTTCAACATAAGCCCTTGACATTGTTAAACTGGGAAGTATTATTTTGTCTAAAAGAAGCTAACTTCCGATAAGATAGGTGGCTATGAGCGTATCCTTCTTTATTTGGGAATATGTGGCTTATTGAAACGAGTAACAAAATACTAAACGAATGATGAAAAGAAAAAATATACTTATCGTAGACGACGATACAATCATCCTTGATTCTCTGTGCAGGTTTTTATCGGATGAGGGATATGAGACACAAGGTGTACCAACCCTAAAGAAAGCATTTTCCGAGTTGCAAAAGAAGTCTTTTTGCCTTGTGATAACCGACCTTAACCTTTCTGACGGAGACGGCTTTGAATTATTAGATACTCTCCGCAACAACCATTCTCAGACCGTAGCAATTGCGATAACCGGCTACGGCACAATCGAAAGTGCTGTAAAGGCAATCAAGAGAGGGGCGTATGATTATCTGACGAAACCCATAGTGGACGATGATTTGCGACTGGCTGTGGAACGAGCTGTCAAACAGCAAATGTTGATGAACGAAAATGTGAATCTGCGTCTTATGCTGGAACAAAAATACAGTCTGGAAAATATCCTCAGCCACGATTATAAAATGGCTAAAATCTTCGAAGTCGTAGAAACGGCCGCCGACAGCACAACAACGATGCTGATGACAGGCCCTTCCGGGACAGGCAAAAGTATTTTGGCCCGAGCCATCCATCAGCGCTCAAGCCGCCGAAACAAACCCTTTATGGAGGTAAGCTGCGGAGCATTACCTGAAACCCTTCTTGAGAGCGAATTATTCGGGCATATAAAAGGAGCGTTCACGGGGGCAGTGCGCAATAAGGAAGGAAAGTTTCTTGCAGCGGATGGAGGAACGATATTTCTCGATGAAATATCCAACGCCTCGCCGGCCCTTCAGGTCAAGCTCCTGCGCGTCCTTGAGAACAGACAGTTTCAGCCGGTCGGCAGTACAAAAACAGTAACCGTCGATACCAGGATTTTGCTTGCCACAAATACAAACCTCGAGGAGGAAGTACAAAAGGGTAGATTCCGCGAGGATTTATATTACCGGATAAACGTTGTAACAATAAATCTGCCCTCACTTAGAGAAAGAGTCGGCGATATTCGGCTTCTGGCCAAGCATTTTTTGCAGATGTACGGTACCCGACACAAGAAACAAAAACTCGGCATCACCGATGAGGCGTTTGCGTATCTGGAGCGTTATAACTGGCCAGGCAACATCCGTGAGCTGGAAAACACGATTGAGCGAGCGGTTTTGCTGAGCAAGAACAAGTTCATCGGGCCTGATGACCTGCCGAAATCAATCACAGAAAACCAGAATCACCGGCCCGGTGAACCCAAACCGACGAGTCTGAAGGAGGCGCTTGCTGAACCGGAGAAACAAATCATACGACAGGCGCTGAAAGCCAATAACTGGAACCGCCAGCAGACCGCCAAGCAGCTTCAGATAAACAGAACGACATTATTCAAGAAGATGAAACACCACGGCCTATACGCCGAGGCGCAAAAGTTGGGGCTCATCTGAAAAATTTCTATTTGAGATTTGCTGTGTATTTTTCTAAATAACGCCAACCGGCAGCCATTTCCAATCCATCTGAACAGCTCGCCAGACCAAAAACTATTCATTTGGAATGTTGTGCAGAAAAATATCGAATGACGTAGAGAAGTGATGTACGTTGCATTGGTTTGCAACAGAAATGCTTAAGTGTTGGAAGAGTTTGACTTGCCGGCTTTTTTTGAATAAAGCCAGCGCCGCGTTACCTGCTTATCCAATCGCAGCTTATAAGCCAGATAGGCAATTGTCTTTGCAATTGTTGAGGTAACTTCAGGAAAGATTGTCAAAAGATATGCACCTGTTCGCCAGTGCCAGGGGAAATACTCGCGAAAGTATTCAACCGCCTGGCGAACATCATCTTTGCGACCGTGGTAAATAGCTATAACAAGTTTTTTGCGAAGTCGCTTCTTTGCGTAGGGTTTGAAATCTTCAAGAGCCCCTTGTTTATCAGCAAGCTTCAAATGTTTAGCAATCAGGCCGTCCGGCAGCGGCCCGCGCTTGGATGCCAGTCGATGCTTGGTCGAAACGATATTCTCCACATTAAGGTGAACTGTCGCCATTAGTTCAGCAATGTACCCAATTTCGGGATAGCGATAGGCAATTCGCCACCACAGGTCAAGATCGGCACAACGTACCAAGGAAGGATCAAAGACGCCCACCTGTTCAAACACTTCTCTGCGAATCAGCATTGTGGAGGTAATGACAGGACAAACTCCTTTCGTCATAGCTTCAAAAAAACTTGCGAAATAATCTCCGTTTACAAGCGCCTTTTTGATTGCCTTGACATTGCCGACCGGAAAGCATCTTTTGCCGTCTGACTGATAACGGTTTGAACCACACCATCTCAAGGTGGGGTTTCTTTGAAGCACTTCCATCTGCATAAATAACTTCTTCGGCAGCCATTCATCGTCATGGTCGAGAAAGGCGGTCCAATCGCCCTTGGCTGCGGCGATACCCGTATTTCTTGCAGCGCCGTCGCCTGAATTATCCTGGTAAATATATGTAACTTTGTCACCATAATTTTTGACAATATCAGCAGTATCATCAGTCGAGCCGTCGTCAACCACAATAATCTCATAGTCGCGATACGTCTGGGTTAAAATGCTGTCGATTGTTCGATTGATAAATCGGCCAGCGTTAAAAGCAGGTATAATAGCACTAATTAGCATTATCCAGTTCCTCAAGTCGCTGCAGTAAGTCTCAAGCAACCAAAAAAAAGGGGGCACTCACCCATTTAGTTCATTGGTTATACGATTGACACCAGCTCTTTATGATAGGTATCCCTTTAACTTCATTGCAGGATACATCGCATCTAATAGCGGTTCCCATTTCTCCTCTTTAAGATAGTCACCCACTTTATAATTCCTGCTTTGAATCCTTGATAAATCGTAGCCGAATTTGCTGTATTCCACACCAATAAAATCAGCCATGCTTTTCAATATATCTTCTGGCTCATCACATAAACTTTCATAACTGAATTCAAAGAAAGCATTTTTTTCAACCAACGACAAAGAATCTTTGACCCGTTCAATTTCAAGAATGCAGCTGTTCCAATACTTGGCGCAGAAAAGATAGTATTGCTCTTTATCGAAAAGGTGCTTCGAATATTTTCCGAAATTCTTTTTGGCATGGGACTCAACAACAGAAGGGCCGTTTCGGTATATGTGAATGAATTTGGCATCGGGGAAAATACTCAGTATTTTTGGAATCATAAATGAAATCATTGAACTTTTGACGAAAAGGGTTTTTCCTTTGCCTGTGATTTTTGCAATTAATAGAAAACCGTTAAACGCTTCGTAAATCTTTTTTGAATGATTGGCGGACCAGCTATTAATTGACAGCTCAGTAAACCTTTTTGGATTGACTTCTATCGGTGATGCCTTAATTTTAACCTTCTTGAAAGGAAACAGTTTCGGATGCCAGAGATGATTGGCTTCTTTCAAAAACACCGCAATATCTGGATGCGAATTTAAAATATTAACCAACAAGCTTGTCCCGCAGCGTCCCGTTCCAACTATGAATATCGGCTGCTCAAGCTTGGTATTTAGTACGCTGCCGATTTTACCTGTCAAAGGAGAAGCGACTTTAAGTATGAATTTCTTTAGCAATTTCTTTATCATTTGGGATTTCCTGTTTGTACAAACTCAACTGCGCCGCTGAGCCTCATTTTCAATAGAATATCAAATTTGCTATCGAAATTCAAACCTGCTGGCGGCTTTTCATTTTTTTTCTCTCTATGTCGTTACTGAATCCAGAACCTCGGAATATTTCCTGGCCATCTCTCTCTGGCTGTACTTATTAATCTCCTCTTCTTTGCCTTTATAGCTGACTTTACCGTTAGTTTTATATTCGTTGTAAAAGGTTAAAAGTGCATCCTTAACTGCCTCTTTATCTGCCGCATGTATCCCCGCACCGGTTTGCTCCATTAAATCTTTAATCACGCCCTCCCCGCCGCCTGTTGCAAGAATAGGACGCCTCGCCGCTAAGTACTCGAATACCTTGGCTGGATACCAGCCTTCTTCCCAATCCATGAGCAATAAAATCTGCGATTTCCGCTGTTTGCCAAAAGACTCCTGTCGGGGAATCATACCCTCTTGGCGAGCAATCCCGTCTAATCCAAATTCTCTTATCTGCTCATCAAGCCAGTGATACGTAGAACCATAAAATCTGACCTTAATTTCTTTTCTGTCAATCAAACCGTCATCTATCAATCCTCGAATTGCCTTAAAAAGCAAACCGGGTTCCTGCTTACCGTGATAAATATGCCCTGTATAGGTTATTGTAAACTCCCTTGTTAATGATGAGCTTATAGCTTCTTCCGGGTCAAAGCCGTTGGTTATCGTAAAGACATCTTTACCTTGATTTAGTTCCTCTAATTTATCAGCCCAGGGTTGTGAAACAGCAACCAATGCGTCCGCTAAAGACAGGGTTTTAATTTCCAATCTTCTCTCAAACCATTTCCGAATTGCCCCATAGCGATACAAATGAAACTGCGACCAGAGGTCCCGGAAATCCGCTATCCAGGGAATGTTAAAACTGCCTTTTAATTCTTTGGCTACAAGATGAGTTGTCTCAGGTGGAGAGCTGCTGATAATCGCATCAATTTTCTCTCTTTCCAATAACTCTGAGCCGGCCCTGATACCATGTGGACACCAGCCCATTCTCTTATTGGGATAAAGAATAATTGCCCTGAAAAATCTCTCCAGTTTATTACTAAACGATTTCTTGCGTTCTCTAATTGTAACCGGGATACCGAGCTGTTCTTGAATTCTCTTGTTCTTGTCCAGGCCCAATTTCCTTTTCAGCCACCAGATTACATTCTCAGGGTAGTCAGTTTGCAGGGCTCTGAATCGTTGGTCTGGTTTTCCAGGCAAAGCTGGAGTGAGAATAACCGCCTCCCAACCGAATTCAGGCAAGTATTTCGCAAGACCTTGAAATCGTAACGACGCAACACCCATCTTCGGGGGAAAATAAAATGTTATTATTAATACCTTCTTCATCTTCTCATTGCTCATATTACACCTTCACTCGCTCAAAAACATCCTTCTTAAAGCTCATAACCTAATGCTCTCGCCGTCCCTCCTGCAATCTTAATAAGCTCTTGATTCATCTGTTCGCTCCAGTCTGTTTGATTAGGAAATACACCTTGTTTCTGAGCGTTTAACTTTTGTCCCAACACACGCGAAATCTTTCTTTCGGGAGGCATAGCTGAACCCAAAAAGGCAAACAGTTTTAACAACTCTTTTTCATAAGCATCAAACATATCTTCAGCATGGAGAACCAGTACCTTCTCGTTACTCAATCCAGAACAAAAATCAAGTATCCACCGATTTGTCTCATTCCAAAGCCACAGGTTTTTTTGAAACGGGCTATACGACGCCCATTGTTGACCATTTTCGGACGACGGCGCAGGAACTATGCGGGTCTTATCAAATCTATGACCATCATACCATCTGCGACGCATACCGGACCTGACAACATCACGTGGGTCCCTGACAAGATGAATAAATCGTGTTTGCGGCAACGCTTCCAAAATAACCGGCGCCAAAAAGGTTACGTCGGGACCTGTTTCCATATATCTTTTGCCAACCTTCAAACAATACTTAAACAAAACTTTCCTGGCAGCTAAAAAACTTTCTGAAAAAATCTCAGAAGCACCTTCGCCATATTTGTCATAAGCCGCTTTGGATAATCCGAAAAGAGAGGGCTTCGGCTCGTGGTAGACAAGATAATCCTTGTCTAATCCACACAATGTTCCCAATGTCTGCGAACCAACTCTACCTGTGGAAAGGACGAAAATACTCGATAACTTCGAGTAATCCTTTACGTTCACTTTTTTCTCACTCAAAAATTTACGCCGGATGTATCTGATTACTTGACGAGGCGTAACATCTAACAGTTTTTGTGAATTGTTTATATACATCTTTATAGTCCGACTCGTTTATAAATAATCCTTTTCAAAATCATTCAAACAGTTACCAAATCTTTTTTCGAATATATTAGAACTGTACTTACTTTTGCAATACTGGATTAATTTTTGTATCAGCTCATTATAAGCTTTTTTTGAATCACTTACTCCTTCAAAAAATCCTGTCAAATCTTCAATTCTTTCAAAATGCAGCTCTTCGAACGGCACAATCTCCTTTTGACCACCGGAATTATGTACCAAAGGAACACAACCGTTTGAAATCGCCTCTACCGTTGTTATACCGAACGGCTCATTTATGTTTGTATGAATGAAAAACTTCGACTCCCGTAAAAGTTTCTTCTTTTGCTTGTTAGAGATGTTGAGATGGAAAAATACGTTACTTAAATTTTGTTCCTCTGTATATTTTCTGCACCGCTTCAAATAGCTGTCCGTTTCTTTAGCAAAACCTATCAAATGGAAATCCCAATCCGGAAGCGTTTGTGCCAACTTAATCTGCTCAAACTGCCTCTTTGCCTTGCAGAACCTGCCAATACTGCTTATGTTATTAGGCCTTTCACTAAAGCGCTTCGTGTAGCTTGAATCCATATTCACCGGTGGGTATATAACAGGTATCTCTCTTTTATATTTTGGATAGTGTTCTTGAATACACGAGCGGGTGTACTCGGAGTTTGCTGTTAAGAAGTTGTTGTCGCTGATAGAATCAAAAGAATAAACTAAACCAAGTGTCTTCAAATAAATACCCTGTTTGTTTGTCCATTTCTTCTTCGGCCCATCCGGCTTATGAATACTTAAGTATTTTGACTTCAGACGGGCAATCCGGGGAAAATGAACGTAAGAAAAGATGGGAATTTGCGAAGGCATCAAAAAAGATGTGTTGTTGCTGTCGATAAAATAATCGTAGTCCCGACATATCCTTTTAAGTGCCAGCCCGAAAGTTAATATATTTGCCTCATGCGGAAATCTCGATAAAATAGTCTCGATTTTACGAATCCGAAATGAAACTTCTGCCCCGTATCTCTCTTTGATCCCTGCTGATGTAACCCTCATCTTGAAAGTTATAAAATCCGGCACTATACCCTTTTCATTCAGCAGCTCGGTTATCTTGATGATAACCGCCAGACGACCACCATATATAATCGAATTTTGAACTATGCCTACTCTCATAAAAACAATTCTCTTTAATTACCTATATTTTTTCAAACACAAAACAACCAATTCCTTTTGACAGTTCATTTTTTGATTTAACACATTGTTTTTCGGTTTTATAC
>JBHPEQ010000090.1:0-10248 GCA_042576845.1 Planctomycetota bacterium | reverse complement strand
GTGAATACTACGCCGCTACGGATTTTGCGGGTTGAGCTCCTGGCGGATGATTTTTGCTCTGAGGGCGTCTCTGCGTTCGGCGTCGAGCTGCCGGCCGTAGTTCAGCTGCAGATGAGCAGGTAAGGTAAGCATAAAGAGCCGGTTTATAGTTCTCATTGAGGCGCTTTGCGGGCTGTCTTTTCCGGCTTGCTGTTCGAAAGCGCTCAGTTCGCAAAGTTTGTCAATAGCCGGCGTTGAAGCCCCCATATGGTCCCGCATATTTACGCCGAGCCGAAGGTGGCTGAGCAAAAACAGCGCCTCCTGCGAGCTTATCAGATGAGCGTTTTTCAGCAGCGCCATCGCCCGTGAAATCCTGTCGTCGAGGACATCTTTCTTCTTTGCAAGAAGCTCGCCTCTGGCAGCATTTTCATATTCGACGATTTCAGGGATTATCTGCTTTTCAAATTGTTCGATAATATCCTGTTCGCTGATTCCGAGTGTTACCTGGTTCGAGACTTGATAGAAATCACCAGCCGCCTCGGTACCTTCACCGAACAGCCCTCTTACCGCCAGGCCTATAGCTTTTGTCGCATTGAAAAACTTCTGTATCTGGTCGGTTATTTTTAATGCCGGCAGGTGCAGCATTAACGAAACCCTGATGCCCGTTCCCAGATTCGTCAGGCAGGCGGTCAGATAACCAAGCCGGGGACTAAAGGCGTATTTGAGTTTTTTCTCTATCATATCATCGATTCGGTTTATCCGTTCAAGGCATTGAGCGAGCTGACAGCCGGGTTTAAGAACCTGAATTCTCAGATGGTCCTCCTCGTTAATCATAGCGGTGAAGGACTCGCCTCTGGCGATAACCACGCCTCGAGGTCCCTTTCCAAAGGCGTGATTCTGGCTGATTAGATGCCTTTCGACAAGAAAATACCTGTTCAGGTCAGGAGCCTTGTCAATACTGATATAAGAAACTTCATCGCCGAGTTTAAGCGACATCAGGACGTCTTTGAGTTTTTTGAGTATCTCGGCACGCTCAGCATCGGAGCATTGCGTCAGGAACTTGTATCCCGCCAGGTTTCTTGCAAGGCGGACACGTGATGATATTACGACATTTGCCAATGGGCCGGAGCCGCTGAACCATTCATTTATATCGCTGCTTATATCTGTCAGCTTCATAATTGTTTTTCTTTCAGCCGGATGCTTACTTTACTCCGAAATGCAGCAATTACTCCAGTTCATTTATCCTGTCCCTTAACTTGGCTGCAGTTTCGTAATCTTCCTTTTGCACCGCCTGCTCCAGCTGCATCTGCAATTCGGAGAGCTTTAACTGTTTTTTTGTTTCTATCGAGACCTTTGACGGAGCTTTGCCGCGGTGCCTGGTTTTCTCATTGTGTGCTCTTTTTATAATCGGTAGGAGCTGCTTTTTAAAAACCTCATAATCATAAGGGCAGCCCAGACGCGGCTCTTTGCGGAACTGTTCGAGAGTAAATCCGCAATGCGGACAGGTCTGCTCCTGCTCTAAAGAGCCAAACAGCTCTTCGTCTTCGGGCTGTGAGGCAAGCAGACTATCGAGCAGTTCGTTCAGAGGCATCTGGCTTTTTATGGTTATTCCCTGCTGCTGAGCACACTGAGCGCAAACGTGCACTTCCGTTCTTTGGCCCTTGTTTATCTCGGTCAGATGGATAGTTGCTTCGTTATTTTTACAAATTTGGCACCGCATATCAGTAAGTCCTTGTACATATTATATCAAATTTTCCATTAAAAACATATCGTCAAATTAACACAATTACTGTATGCCGATTTTTCTATTTTTCAAACCTGGCCCAACAGCCGGGTTCCTCGACGACCGTTATATCATTCAATTTGACGTCTTTCGGCAGCTTTGCCTGGAGTTTGGCGTGTATATATTTAGCTACGTTCTCCGCAGATGAATTGTTTTGCCGGAAAAAAGCAAGCTCTTCCATCTGAACGCCCCCAAAATCGGATAGGACACTCTCAAGAGCAGCCCTGAGACGACAAAAATCCATCACAAGTCCCCTCTTGTTGAGCTTTTCGCTGCTTACCTGGGCAGCGACCTGCCAGTTGTGATGATGTATTTTCTCCTTCGAGCCGTCAGGCAATGTCAACTGGTGTGATGCCCTGAAGCTGGTTTCAACGGTAACAGTAAACAAAACAACACTCCAAATCAGCAGGGGCGAAACAATACAGGAACACAGAAACATAAAAAACAGCCGTGTTCCGTTAATCGTTTTGTATTATTTTAAGGTGCTGCTGCAAACGCTTGTAGATGGGTTTCGGGACCAGTTTCGAAACATCGCCTCCCATCGCAGCAATCTCTCTGGTCAGTGTCGAACTCGTAAAGCCGTACTCAGCGCTTGTCATAACAAAAACAGTCTCGATACCGGCCACCGAGCGGTTAGTCATAGCGAGTTTGAATTCATACTGAACATCCGTAAGACTGCGCAGCCCGCGCAGGATGACGTCAGCCTTTTTTCTCGCTGCGTATTCAACCGTAAGTCCTTCAAAGCTTTCAACCGTTACGTTTGGTAAATCGGCGATAAGCTCCGCTATCATCTCGACCCGCTCTTTAGGAGTAAAGAGTGGATTTTTAATAGGACTTCGCCCGACAGCCACGATAAGCTCATCGAAAAGTTTTATGCCTCGGTGTATTACATCAATGTGCCCGTTGGTAATCGGGTCAAAAGAGCCCGGGAAAACCGCTCTGACAAATTGCCTGCTCATATCTTTACCTTTATTCATATAAGGAAATTATTATAGCTTAATAACCACAGAGGTCAAATAAACAGTGCAAAGGTTTTTTTCAACCGCAAAAAACCGAAGTTTCCAAATAAGCTCCCAATACAGAGATTGCGGCCCGATACAGGTCATTTTGCTTTTGGAGAGAATGGTTTTTAATTTTTTAGTTTTCAGCTTTGTCTGTGGTTTGGACTTGTTCTTTTGTAAGGGTTACAGGTATATCGAGCCAGAAAGTTGAACCTTCTCCGAGTTTGCTTTCCATTCCGAGCTGGCCTGCGAGCATAGCTGCCAATTCCCTGCAGATTGCCAGCCCGAGTCCGCTGCCTGTTGACTGGCGGGTTATCGAGCCGTCAAGCTGACGGAATTTCTCAAATATCGACTCTTTATCCTCTTCAGCAATGCCGCAGCCGGTATCAGTAACTGCTAACCGCACCGTTTTATCTTCAGGCATAACGGCATTGATTTCGATTCTGCCGCGTTTCGGTGTGAAGTTGACGGCATTGCTCAGGAAGTTATAAAGTATCTGCTGGACCTTGCCGGCATCTGTAGTAAGCTCAGGTATGTTGTCATCAACTTTGAGCTTGACCTTTATCTTCTTGTCTTTAGTAAGTGCCGAGAAAGAAGCAACTACAGTATTGCAGAGCTGGAGGACAGAAATTTTCTCGATGTGCAGTTTCATCTTACCTGCTTCAGTCTTGGCCAAAGCAAGCAGGTCATTAATCATATTCAGCAATCTTCTGCCGCTGGTTACGATATTTTCAGCATATCTTATTCCCTTTTCTTTCTTGAGCAATTGGGGTTTTTCGCTGAGTATCTGGGCAAAACCGAGGATTGCATTCATCGGCGTTCTGAACTCATGTGATATATTCGCAAGAAATTCGCTTTTGAGCTTATTGGCTTTGAACAGCTCGATATTTCGCTCGGAAAGCTCTGCTATTTTTGCATCGAGCTTGATATTGGCATCTCGCAGCTTCTGCTGGGTGGCCTGGAGATTATCGAGCATATGATTGAATGCGTTCGCAAGCTTTTCATATTCATCACGGGTTTTTATCGAGCTTCTTATATCCAGATTTCCCTCAGCAACGTTATTTACCAGTGCGCGCAGTTGACGGATAGGACTAAGTATGACCCGTTGGGTAATTATATAGAACGCCACGATAGCTCCGGCCCCTGCTATCAGGAATGCGACGATTATCCAGACCCGGTTAAGGAAGACAGCTTTGCCGATTTCAGCGGCCGGGCCTCGAATTGCTATAACACCTACCGCTTCATTTCTACCGAATGACTTTGCGACACCCTGAGGATTATGACAGCTTATACACATATCATTTGCACGGACAATTTTTACGTAAAGACTGTCAAGCCGATCCTCATTTTCAATTAATCTAACCTGGTCGGCTCTTTCACCGTTAGTGCTTAATAATTCAACCATTTCTCTTTGCTCCGGGCTCAACTGCTCAAGCTGTTCTTCACCTTCCTTTGTAAAAAGAATCCAGTGTATCTGTGGGTTGTTGACATCCATCACAGTACCGGAGTTATCCAGAGGCACGAGGGAAGTTTCGGAAGGGCTTGCTAACTGGAAGTGTCGATTTTGCAGCATTTGGGCTTTTGCCCTGCCGGCGTCGAGCAGGGCTTTTTTAGTTAACTGCCCCATCCAGACATAGGGTATTGCCAGCGCAAGTGCGAGAATAAAAAGCACCGCTGCACCAAAGGTAATTCTGCATTTCTCCGCCAGCGACAGAGGCGAAAGGTGTAAAAATACCAATGCTTTGTGATAAATATTATGTATTTGCTTTCGCATAAGCACTGAATTATCACCGGCTGTTAGTTTTTACCTTCTGTTTTTTGCTCTATTGCGTGCAGGTGTCTTTGTGTTCGCAGGTTGAGTTCTTCAAGCTGTTTGGGGTCGACCTCGCTTGGTGCCTGGGTCAGGTAACACTGGCCCCGCTGGGTCTTTGGAAATGCTATAACGTCTCTTATGTTTTCCGTTCCGGTTAACAGCATAATTATTCTGTCCAGCCCGAGTGCGATTCCTCCGTGCGGCGGTGCACCGTATTCGAGTGCCTTAAGAAAGAAGCTGAACTGCTGCTGTGCCTGCTGCGGGGAAATATTCAGCAGCTCAAAGACCTTTTGCTGGACTTTCGGATTATGGATACGAATGCTGCCGCCGCCGATTTCAAACCCGTTAACTACAATATCATATGCCTGTGAATACACATTAGCTGTGTCGGACTCCAGCTTATCCAAATCATCCCGCGCCGGTGCGGTAAAGGGATGGTGAAGTGAGTCGTAACGTTGTCCTTCCTCGTTCCATTCAAAAAGCGGAAAATCTACAACCCAGACAAACTTAAAAGAATCAGTCTCATAGAGCTTCAGTTCCCTGGCAAGTCTGCATCGCAGAGGCGCCAGCGCCTTGTTGGCTGTTTTCTCATCGTCTGCAACAAATAAAAGCAAATCGCCTTCTTTCGCGTCGAACAGCTTGATTATCTGCTCAAGCTGCTCCGGCTTGAAGAACTTTGCGATACTGCTGGACAAAGTTACTTTGCCTTTTTCCTCGTTGGCCTTGAACCAGGCCAGCCCTTTTGCTCCATAGTCTGCGACAAAATCGGTCAATCTCTTCTCGATATCGCTTCGGGAGTATTTCGCCCCTCCAGGAGCGCAAAGACCTCTAACAACTCCGCCTTTTTCCAGCACGTTCGCAAAAACCTTGAAGCTGCATTTCGCAGCTATGTCAGATATGTTCCTGAGCTTCATATCGAAACGCAAATCGGGTCTGTCGGTGCCGTAATTATCCATTGCTTCCTGGTAAGTTATCCGCTTTATCGGCACCTGCACGTCTATCTTTAGTATGTCCTTCCATATTCGGGCGATTAGGTTTTCGTGTACTCCGATGACATCGTTGGTATCAACAAAACTCATCTCGACATCGATTTGGGTGAACTCGGCCTGCCGGTCGGCGCGAGGGTCCTCATCTCGAAAACATCGAGCTATCTGGAAATACTTGTCAACACCGCCTACCATCAGAATCTGCTTGAAAAGCTGAGGCGATTGCGGCAGGGCGTAAAAACAGTTCTGATGTATGCGGGAGGGCACCAGAAAATCTCTGGCTCCCTCAGGCGTACTTTTTGCCAGCATCGGAGTTTCAATCTCCCAGAACCCCAGCGCATCAAAATAGTCGCGGGTAATCTTCGTAACCCGGTGGCGGACTTTCAGCTTCTCTATTATCTCGGGCCGACGCAGGTCGATATATCGGCTGGCCAGGCGAATCTCCTCAGCAGTTTTATCTGCATTATCCATCTCAAAAGGCGGCGTCTTTGAGACGCTCAGTATTTTCAACTGCCGGATAGCTACTTCGATTTGGCCGGTGGGAAGTTTAGGATTCTCCATCCCTTCGCCTCGTGGCTGAACCCTACCCTCGACGGCTATAACCCATTCGCACCGCACTGTCCTGGCTAACTTGTGTGCCTGGGGTTCGGAATCAGGATTAAAAACCAGTTGTGTCAACCCCTCTCTGTCGCGAAGGTCGAAAAAAACCAGATTACCGTGGTCTCGATACGAATGGACCCAGCCGGCTAAAACCACCTTTTTCCCGACGTCTTCCAATCGGAGCCGGCCGCATGTATGTGTTCTTTTAAGCATCGCAAAAATCCCGCTATTCGTCATTTGTATTTAGCCGTTAGTTTCGATACACCTGCTAACAACTGTTTTTTTGGAAATTTTCAGGATAGTCGAAAAACACCGTTTCGTCAATAACTGCTTTTAATATTTGATATTAGCGAGCTTGCCAAGCGGCCGGCAGGATAAGCCGCTACCTTAATTACCATTTTTCCTATGTCAAATGGCTGCGCTTGCTTCGGGGCTTCATCCTTTCGAGTCGCTGAAGGAACAAAAAATACAATTCCGGGCCCGAAAGCCAACGCCATAATCACCAGACCCGCTGCTATACCGAGGTAAGTGAACCCCAGTGTGGAGCATGTATTGTAAGATATTCCTTGACCAGCGGTAAGTGCTCCAGAGTTAACGATAATTGTCTGACAGCTTATTACCGCGGAAACAGCCGTTTATAAATATCGACAATTTGTAAGCTGCCTGACCAGTAAGCGCCGGGAAAAAAGAACCGGCCCTTTCAATTTTGACCGTCTGATGATATTTACTCAGTTTTCTTACTGGAAGCCGATGCGGCGATAAGATTATACAGCCAGGCGAAGATTGCCCCGCCGATAGCGCCATCGAAAAACGCCCAGATAAGACCTATTATACTACCGACTGGACTTACGCTGTAACCGCGGTAGATTTGTCCAATAAATGTAACTTGGCTGGTAACACCATCAAAAGCGATTATCCACCAGGTAAGTATGAATAGCCCAAGACCCCAAATTAACCCACAGCTTAGCGCAAAAGCTTTTACATTGAGGCGCATTTTATGCCTCCTTTCGAGTTTCTTATTTTCATTATTCCTCATTTTTTTCACAGGCCTGCCGGAGTAGAAACCGAAGCTGGCTGTTATGAAGCTGGGAAACTGTTTTTTCTTCGATTCTGGCCGAAACTTTAATGAGTATATACCTTGTGTTATAAAATAGAAGTGTGAAATCAGGATTATTCTCGGAAAGCATTCTCCTTCCTTTCCCGGATCTACCTGCGGCTTATGTACCTCTGCCGGATTATTGAAAACAACTATTGTTATTGTACATATTCCCCCAGCAACCATTGCACCTGCTTTTTTTACCTGCTGATGCCTTTGTATTTTCCCAGAAAAAAAACCTGGGCGGGATTTGGAAAATACCGGTCGT
Source organism: Planctomycetota bacterium (assembly GCA_042576845.1). GTDB lineage: Bacteria > Planctomycetota > Phycisphaerae > Sedimentisphaerales > Anaerobacaceae > JBHPEQ01. The sequence continues at coordinate 2,722 of JBHPEQ010000090.1, read as the reverse complement.
CAATGCGCCTTGCCCTAAGTCTTTGCTATAACAAAGTTTGCGCATCATACGACAAATGAAAAACGAATGTCGGGATAAAGCGAAAAAAAATTTCGTAATTTCCAATTTTTTTGTTGCAACTTACCGTTAATATGTTTATTATATAAGTAGTGTAAAAAACGCACCTTATCGTGAAGAGTAATGTGAAAACCGTGGGTTGTTGAGATTTTAGTTTGAGTGAGGATTTTATTTTTTTCTGTTTACGTTGAACCTTATTTTTTCAGAAGCGTAGAGAGTAATGATGGTTAATTCAAAGGGCTGAGGTATGCTTCCTTTTTCCTCTTGCTTTGGCCCCTTTGTGAAGAAAATTTGGAGATTGAATGATTTATTGACATTGAAATATGGGCTGGGGTTTTCCCTCCTTTCCTCTCCTCTCCTCTTCCGACCTCAGCCCATTTTTTTTATTCCCCATTTACCAGATAACACATTCTCAAAGGACAGTTCAGCAAACGCAGAGCCGACAGGAGCAGCTTTATCGATTTTGATCCGATAATGCAGGAATCGGACTTTGCAGACGGCCGCAATAGAGCAGGTTTTCGGATAGGCCCTAAGTAAAGCACAACACAATTGACAAAATTACAGACTATATACTTCGAGCTGGCTTATCCCCTCAAAGCTAACGCCGGACCTCACGTGGAATGTTCAGTTTTCATTCCTGTTGGTTCGATGTTACTTTACCCTGTATGAGCTGAGATTAAGAAATCCATTCCACGGCTTTTCCACAAACCGAACTTGCAATGTGCAAAACTTGTGAAAAACAAATTTTTTTTCGGCGCAACTTCAGTAGTTTCAGAGACCTTTATAAAGTGGAAAAGAATTTTTATAAAATGGGATTGATTTGTTTCAGTATAGCTCAATAATAGCTCGAAAAGGAATTTAAATCTGTGCTGAACAAGCAACTTTTAGTCAACAGGGAGAAAAACTTGTGCAGAGTACAATCACGGATGAAGTAGGTGCTGTTAAAAAGGTTCTTGCAGAAAAGCTCGGAGCGCAAAAGTTTCGAATATGGTTTGAGAATTCGACAAAGCTCTCAATCACTAACGGGTATTTAAGAGTAGGCGTTACGAATCTTTTCATAGCAGGCTGGGTTGAAAAACATTTTTTGCAGGAGCTTAAAGAGGCGGTCAAAGTCGCCACCGGCTCGGCTTTGAAGATTAGTTTTACAATTGACCCGGAGCTTGCAGGGTATCAGCGAAGAGCACAAACGGATTCTCAGGCCCGGCAGGTGCAAAAGAGTCGACGGCAAAGCTGCCGTCGAACCAGCAGGCAAACGAGTTCAAATAAAAAACTTAAACTGGACTTTAGTACTTTCGTTGTCGGCCGGTCCAATGAACTGGCCTTCATTGCCGCCAAAGCCGTCGTCTACGAAGAAAAAAGTCCCTTTAATCCGCTGTTTATTCACGGAGGATACGGAGTTGGGAAAACACATCTTCTGCAAGGGATTTGCAATGAAGTGTGCAGGAACCGGCTCGAAACTAATTGGCTATATCTGTCAGCGGAGGATTTTGTCAATCAGTTTGTACTGGCCTTGAAGACAAGAAAGCTGGAGGCTTTCCGCCGCCGAATGCGACAAACGGAGTTGTTGGCTATCGACGACATTCACTTCCTGGCCAGCAAACCATCCACTCAGGAAGAATTCCTGCATACCTTTAATACCATAGACCTGGCAGGCAAACAGGTTGTGATGGTCTCCGATGCTCACCCGAAGATGATAGGCCAGCTCTCAGAGAAGCTGGTTAATCGATTTGTTTCAGGAATGGTCGTCAAGATTGAAACACCCGATTTGAAAACCCGGTGCAGAATCTGTGACCAATATGCCCACAGGATGGGAAAATGCATCCCGGACAGTGTGGTAAGGTACATAGCAGAGAATATGCGGACCAACGTGCGGGAGCTGGAGGGGGCAATTTTGAAATTGACGGCGTTTGCGTCGCTTCAGGGTCAGAAAATCACTCTGCGTATGGCCAAAGAAATCCTTGCTGAACACCTGGCCAGGTGTGACCCCATCGCTGAGCAACCTTTCAATACGCGGTTCTTCAAATGGGTCAATACTGCGCTTATGAAGAATAATCTGCCTGTACCGCCGCAACAAATCACTCGGCAGGTTCATATCACTGTCCGCAAAAAAGCTCACTCGTTTATTCAGCAGTGTATAAGATATTTTCTTTTGACCCTCCGTGCCGTCGAGACAGTAATGAAATTCTCCGCCGCTATTACCATTGCCATTACTATAAACCTGGCAGGTGGAAATTACCGGAATTCCTCTGCTTCTGGCCCATGCCATTATCCTTCTGACATTACGCAGAACTCTTCTGTGATTTCTTATACATGCTTTACCAGAGGCAAGAAACAAATCCTTTTGGGTACTGATGTCTATCAAAATACGTCTGCGTCGTGAATTGACCAGCTGCCTAATCATTTTTATCATCCTTATTTATCATTGCCGGTCCTATAAATAAATACGAATCTTCCGACAATAAGGTTCTCTGTAACACTCGAATATCGAATACCCTTGTGCTCAACTTTACTTCCAAAAAACAAAAACCCATCCTCCTTCTTCAAGCCGGCCTTTATCTTTGCTACAATACAGCAATTGATACTATGGTTATGCGTTGTAAATGGATGTTTTTGGAATTGAGCAATTGTTATGAGCCGAAAATTACAGGATTATCCGTGGGTTTCT
>JBHPEQ010000089.1:0-10412 GCA_042576845.1 Planctomycetota bacterium | reverse complement strand
ACGAGCTGACCGAATTAGCTGAGCTGTTCACGAACGTAAAAAACTGCAATGTAGCGGTAAGGGAATGGATGGACGAGGTTGTCTTTCTGCACAAAATACTACCCGGCGGAACGGATAAATCCTATGGCATACACGTTGCAAAACTGGCAGGCGTGCCCAAATCCATCCTGGAACGCTCGAACGAAATCCTCGAAGAGCTTCAGAGCACATTCCAAAAAGAAGCCACAGGCGAGCGCCTCTCCAGACACAAAACAAAAGAACCCGACGCCGAGACGCTCTTCGTCCGCAAACACAAATCCGTCCTCGACAAACTCGCCTCTACCCAAATAAATAACCTGACACCCATCGAGGCAATTAATCTGCTCAATCAAATAAAACAGGAAATTGAGAAAGAATAAGAGTTTGTCCGAATAACCGGGTCGTTATGAGGCCGAGCGAAAAGTTCGAGGACAAGACGGCAGGGGCAAAATCGCCGCAGGTGATTTGTTAGCGAATCAACGGTAAAAAGCTTGAATTCTCTGCGTTTTCTGTGTACTCTGTGTAAAAATATCTTTTGCAGGAACTCCTTTTAGCAAAAACGAAAAGCTGTTTTTCGAGGTATCCAAATCATGGCTAAACTGGCGAAACTTGACGATATTGTATCTCTTTGTAAACGCAGGGGATTTATCTTTCAGTCCAGCGAAATCTACGGCGGCCTGGCAAGTTGTTACGATTATGGTCCTCTAGGCGTTGAGCTGAAAAACAACGTCAAAAAATGCTGGTGGAAATCGGTCGTCCAGATGAGGGATGACATTGTCGGCCTGGACTGTTCGATTCTGATGCATCCGATGGTCTGGAAATCATCAGGCCACACCGACAAATTCGCTGACCTCATCGCAGAATGCAAAAAGTGCAATACCAGAACCAGAGTCGACCATCTCAAGGATAAGCTGGACGAGACTGCCGAGGAGCATACCGAGCATATATCTATCGACGTTGTTGAAGTCAGTGCCGAGGATTTGGGTAATAAGATTTGTCCGAGCTGCGGTGCGGTGGGTCAGTTTACAGAGCCGATGCCGTTTAAGTTGATGTTCGAGACTCAGATGGGCGCTAATGTGGATGATGCGATGAATATGTTCCTTCGGCCTGAGACCGCACAGGGAATCTTCGCTAATTTCAGGAATGTCCTTGATACAACACGCATAAAGATTCCGTTCGGCATCGCTCAAATCGGCAAGAGCTTTCGCAATGAGGTTACCACCAAGGCATTTATCTTTCGCACAAGGGAATTCGAGCAGGCGGAGATTGAATTTTTCTGCGAGCCCGGCACTGATGAAGACTGGTATGAGCACTGGAAAGAAGCACGATTTAACTGGTATATCGATTTCGGTATAAAAAAGCAAAATATTCGCTTCCGCAAACACGAGACGGATGAATTAGCTCATTACGCCAAGGCGTGCGTCGATGTGGAATATAAATTCCCATTCGGCTCAGGCGACTGGCAGGAGCTTGAAGGAATTGCCAACCGGACCGATTACGACTTGAGGCAGCACCAGCGGGGGATAAGGACTCTCAATGACTGGTTCGAAAACAACGGCGACCTGTCCAAAATTGAATTAAAACAAGAACCCCCGGATTACGCCAAAGGACCGCTTTCTTACTTTGATGACCAGCAGAAAAAACGTTACATCCCTTATGTTATTGAGCCGAGTGCCGGTATCGATAGAAGTGCGCTTGCTTTTCTGGTCGATGCCTATGACGAAGAAGAAGTCCGCGGCCAGACGAGAAACCTTCTTCGATTTGCTCCGGACCTCGCACCGGTCAAAGTAGGGATATTCCCGTTGGTAAAAAGAGATGGTATGCCGGAAATTGCACATGAAATTTACAACGATCTGAAAGGATACTTCAACTGTTTCTATGATGAAAAAGGCGCTGTAGGCAGACGCTACCGCAGACAGGACGAGGCGGGAACGCCCTTTTGTATAACCGTCGACGGCCAAACAATAGAGGACAACACCGTAACCGTCCGTGACCGCGACTCAATGGAACAGATAAGAGTATCAACCGACCAGCTTCTCGGCCACATCAGAGAAAAACTGGGCATCTAAAATGGCTGAAGAAAAGCAAAAAAAGAAAAAGACACACATCGCCAAGGTTATCCTCAGATGGGTTTGGGTGGGGCTGCTTTTTGTCTTGCTGGTTTTGGAAGTTTGGCTTCAGGCGCCTTTGAAAGCATTATGTGTACCATTAGTTTTTTTGTTGGCTGCAATCGCCCTGCCGAAAGCATACAGAAAATGGTTCTGGGCCAGCGTAGGCGTCGTGGTAATCATTTTGATTATCTGGGCCTTCCTGCCTGCTGACAACGAGGGTTGGCAACCTTACATATTTGAGAAAGAATTAGCGGCAATTGAAGCTAAACGCAGGATACCGGATGAGGAAAACGCAGCGATTATCTACAACAGACTTTTAGAAAACTATGACCCCAATGCGATGAGCCCTGATTTTATAGACGCCGAGGAACTCGACAACTTAACCCGCCGCGGACCGTGGTCAAGCGAAGAGCATCCCAAACTGGCAAAATGGCTTCAAGGTCATCAAGATACAATCGAATTGTTAATTCAAGCCGGCGGGAAAGATAAGCGCTATTTTCCTGCATCTGCTACTAATGCTGAATTCAACCAAAAGATAGGCCGATTGGGTAATTTTCGCAGATGGGCATATTTACTTATTCGGGCAGCTAACAATGACCTCGGCGACGGACGCCTCGACAATGCCCTGGAAAAATATATAACATTACTGCAAATGGCAAAGCACCAATACCAACAGCCGACGTTGATAGAAATGCTGGTTGGAATTGCCATTGAGGCGCTTGCGCTTAGTCAGTTTGAAGAGTTCGTTGTTGGCGGTGATGCTACAGAACAGCATTTAAGCATCATCAAAGAAGCTGTAGCGGATGTTAAACACGATTGGAGCACTGATTTGCCCAGAATTCTCGAAGGCGAAAAGCTGTTGGCCAAGAATCTTTGGGCCATATTTTACGAAATAAACCCAAAAGGCAAGGTGAGACTTAACCGCAATCTATCAGCAGCGATAAGGACTCAATATCCGAAGGAATTCCAATCACTCCCATCGCTAACGTATTGGCAAAAAAAGCTCATTAAAGTGGGTATTGTATTAGGTTGGTTTTTTATACCCTCAACACCCCAGGAAATAGCTGAAATTATCGACGCTCAATACGAGCCGTTATACCCAATGGCAGAACCTGACTTCAATTGGCAAAAGGCGCCACAGAAACACCCCCTGAAATTCAAGTTGAACTTCCAGTACCTTCTCAAGCAGCAAATCGGCATATTGGAACCCGCTTATCACAGAATTCACGATATATATCCCCGCCTCGCTGCAGATAAACGAGGTACCCGGATACTTATAGCATTAAGACGATATAAGAACAAACACGGTCACTGGCCGGAAAAGCTTGATGATGTAAAAGCATTGGCAGCAGAGGAAATTTTCGTTGACTCAATGAATAATGATACTTTTGTTTATAAACTGACCGAAGAAAACTTTACTCTCTACAGCAAAGGTAAGAACAATATAGATGAAGAAGGGCTATATGAATCCAATTGGCCAGATGATGCTCTGCCAGATGACTGGCTAATCTGGCCAACAAAAAGTTATTAACAGCAGGATGAGTAAAATTCTCAGGAGGAAAGGGAAAACAATGACTGAGCAAAAAGAAAAAATAAGAAAAATAATACATATCGCAAAGCAAATCCTCAAATGGATTTGGGTGGTATTGCTTTCTGTCTTGCTGGTTTTGGGAGTTTGGTTTCAGGCGCCTTTGAAAGCGTTATGTGTACCATTAGTTTTTTTGTTGGCTGCGACCGCCCTGCCGAAAGCATACAGAAAATGGTTCCGGCCGGGTGTTGGTCTTGTTGTACTTGCTTTAATAATCTGGGTGCTTTTACCTGATGGTAACGAAAGCTGGCAAGCTTATACTTTCGATAAGGAATCGGAAAAATACCACGCCGAACATATGATACCCAACGAAGAAAATGCGGCCCAAATCTACGACAAACTCCTCGGTTATGACCCGGCCTATTTCGTACCTGATTTAGACGACCCGAATGTTTATAATGCAACCCAGCTGCAGCTATGGTCGAGCGAAGATTATCCACAAATTGCTCAATGGCTCAACGGAAAACAAAAAATGACGTCAATGTTACTTGATGCGTCCCGAATGGAAAAATGCCGATTCCAACTTTGGCCCAAATCAGTAAATTATGAACAGCACTTATACATTTTATATCCAATGTTCTATGCAGCAAAGCTGATGATTTCATCAGCCAATAATGATATAGCCGAAAACCGAATCAATCAGGGTCTGAGCAAATACATTGCAGTTCTTCAAATGGCAAACCATTTATACCAGCAACCCCTGAAACGGGACATGCAGACTGGATTGGACATTGAAAAACTCGCCGTAAGACAGATTAACATTTATGCAGTCACCTCTGACGCCGACGAAACACAGTTGAAAATTATCGAAGATGCTCTCAAAAATAATAAGCTCAGATGGAGCTATAATATATCCAAAATAATCGAATACGAGACACTAATGTTAAAAAACATGCTTTGCAAACCGCTCTATGACATAAATAGACAAGGCAAAGTAAGATTGAGCCGAAATCCCTTCGCAGTACAAAACCTCAATTTCACAAAAGATGACCTCTCAGAACCCTACTTGCAAAGAAAGGTTCTCAAGACAGGCCCTATAGTATTCTGGTTCTTCTTGCCGGCTACACCTCGAAAGGCATCACAGATTATCGAAGCAGAATTCGAAAAAATACTTTTTATGACCAGCCCCGACTACGACTGGCAAAAAAACCTGCTGAATTTTCTATAAACTCGTTACTTACAATACGAGCTGTTCTGGATTACCGCCATCTAATCAATCTTTGGGCAGATATGGCCGAAGGAGTCTATTACAAGCTTCACAATTCGCATCTTCGAGCCACTGCAGGGCAGCGAGGCAGTCGACTCTTAATTGCACTAAGGCGGTACAAAAACAAACAGGGCCAATGGCCGACAAACCTCAACGACATAAAAACATTAGTTGATAAGGAAATCCTGATTGACCCGATAAACGACGGGGAATTTGTATACAAGCTTACGGATGATGGTTTTACCCTTTACAGCAGAGGAAAAAATGATATCGATGACATCGCCGGGGACCCGGCACAGGATTCCGATGATATGCTGATATGGCCGCCAAGTCGACAATACAAAGGCCCAATATATGCACAAAAAAAATGAGAAAACAAAATCCGCCAAACAAACGAAAAGATGGCCGAAGCTGGCGGCCCTGGTGGTAATCATCATTTTAATCGTCTCTCTGGTCTTAATCTGGAAAACGGACCTTCTCGCAATGCTCTCCCCCCGAGAAGAGCTCACCAGACTGGAAGCTGCCCTTGCCGTCCCGGATGAACAAAACGCCGCTCTCATCTACGAAGATTTATTGAAAATGCTGCCTTCCGACATTGAGGAACCTCTCTTTTTTACAACAACACTGCCTTCTTCCTTGGATAAATCCTGGCGCTCAAAAGACCACCTCGAAACCAAAACATTCATCCAAAAACACCAGACAATCATAGACACATTGCTAATGGTATCAGACTTAAAAAATTGTCGATTTTCTCTGTACATCGGTTCTTCTCGGCGTACTTCGAATTTCGACAAGAGAATAGAGTTACTAAGCAACATCCGAAAATTTGCCAGGATACTGGTGTCCTCCGCGAACAACGACCTGGCTGAATCACGCATCGATAGCGCTTTTGAAAAATACCTCTGCATCTTCCGAATGTCAAAACACTTCCAGCAGCAGCCTGTCATTATTGACCACATTCTGGGAGTTGGCCTCGAAGAGCTCGCAATAAAAAACATAAAAACTTTTATCCTGAAAGATTACGCCGATGAAAGTCATCTAAAGACCGTCGAGAATTCTGTTCACATAAATGAAGATTGGGACAAGAAAATACAGCTCATAAAAAAAGTTGAAAAGTTAAATACTCTAAGCGAATCCAATGACACTATAACGAACATCTATAATATTTTATTCGTCTCCTCGGATGCTATTGAATCCGCATATAAACGAATCCACCGGTTTCACCAGCAGTTACTTACCGACAAACGCGGCCTTCGACTTATTGTTGCCTTAAAACGCTACAAAAACCAGACAAACCACTGGCCCCAGTCAATCCTAAAGCTCAAATCCCTACTCCCCGAAAAGACCTTCCTTGACGCCTATGGTAGTCCCTTTGTATATGAGCAAATAGATGGCGATTTTAAACTCTACAGCAAAGGCGAAAATAAAATAGATGAAAACGGCCAGGGCTATGACCCGGATATGGAAGAAGGTAATTTTGACGATTTGCTTATCTGGCCGCAAAAAAGTTATTAATAGCAAAGGAAAGTGCAGAATATGAACAGCAATAACAGTTATATATCTGGATTGAAGGACAATGTGGGTAAGGAAGTTACGTTAGCCGGCTGGCTGTATAACAGCCGAGGTAGTGGAAAAATTCAGTTTCTAATCATCCGTGACGGCACCGGCCTTTGTCAGTGCATTATTGAAAAAGGCAATGTCGCAGACGAGCTTTTCGAGCAGCTAAAACGTCTCGGCCGGGAATCATCGATTACCGTAACGGGCACGGTCAAAGCCGATGAAAGAAGCGTAGGCGGTTACGAATTAGCTGTTACCGGTGCTGAAATAATTTCGCAAAGCAATGATTATCCCATCACACCCAAAGCCCACGGCATTGATTTTCTGCTCAGGCACCGTCACCTGCATCTTCGTTCGCAGCGGCAGTGGTGCATCGGCAAAATCCGCCATACCGTTGTTGATGCCATTCGCAGATTCTTTAACGATAACGGCTTTACGCTGATTGACACTCCCATATTCACGACCGTTGCCGGCGAAGAGGTAGGGACTCTTTTCGAAGTGGATTATTTCGGCCAGCCGCTCCATTTGACCCAGACAGGCCAGTTATATCTCGAATCAGCGGCGATGAGTTTCGGCAAAGTCTATTGTTTCGGACCGACATTCAGGGCGGAAAAAAGCAAGACCAGAAGGCACTTAACAGAGTTCTGGATGGTCGAGCCGGAACTGGCCTTTATCGATTTAGACGGACTGCTGAAATTAGCTGAGGATTTCGTCTGCTTCATAGCTGTCGAGGTCCTGAAAATAAATAAAACCGAACTTGAAACTCTCGGCGCTGATATCAAATCAATTGACAGGATTCAGCCGCCCTTTTACAGATTGACCTATACCCAGGCGGTTGAAATCCTCATCGGCCCAAAAACCAGAGAATTCCTCGCTGAGCAATTAGCTCAATTGAAAAACCAAAAGCAGCAAACACAAAACCGCATCGAAGAGCTCGAAGAACAGCAAAAGGGCTCTTTGAAACAATGGCAGCAGGACAAAAACGCTGCCGAGTTAATCGAACTGCGTTCAATCCTCGCTGAAACCGACACAAAAATCGAAAACAACCCGAAGCATGCGAAGCTGGCCGCCGGCTTCCAGTGGGGCAAAGACCTTGGCGGCTCGGACGAAACTATCATTTCACAAATGCACGACAAGCCCGTATTTATCACGCACTATCCCAAAGATGCCAAGGCCTTTTATATGAAGACGGACACGGATAACCAAAAGGTTGTTCAGAATTTTGATTTGCTCGCCCCAGCCGGTTTCGGCGAAATCATAGGCGGCTCTGTCCGGGAAGATAATTACGATATGCTTCTCAACCGAATCAAAGACCAGCAGTTAAATCCTGAAAATTACAACTGGTATCTTGACCTGCGAAAATACGGCTCGGTCCCGCACGGCGGATTTGGTTTAGGCGTCGAACGCACCGTCGCCTGGCTCACAGGAGAAAAACACATCCGACAGTGCATACCATTCCCACGACTAATGGACAAAATTTATATCTAATGCAAAAAGGGAATGTGGTTTCAATTTGACCCTTGAGATTTGTCATTGCGAAGGAGCCGAAGGCGACTGTGGCAATCTCAAACCTTCATAATTCAACATTCCTTGTTCAATATTCGATATTCCCCCAGTCATTCGCTGTTCAATCCCTCACTTTTTTACAATCACTCCAGAAACAGCAAACCTCATTGCTGCATTCGCCGTTTGCCGTCCCGAAACAGGGCCAACACCCTTCCGCTGATTGAATTGCCCGAACCAGCTCCGTCTTCTTCATCTTACCGGCAACAATCCCTAAATACTGAGCTTTCGCCTTCACTTCCGCCATTTTCATTGTTTTTGGCCTGTCCTTTAGTTGTGGCATCTTTTGGTTCTCCTTAAAAATAACATTACGACTGCAAAGTTGCTTATCGGCTGACGCCAAAAGCTGTAATTTTCATCTACTTTATTTTTCGGACGGATTGATGAATTCTTAACACATAAATTTCCTAAAACCGGCTATAATCAGCAAAATTTACCACACATCCGATAATATCCGGCTGATTAAGGGTGGCGTTTACCACACCAAAATCACTTCATCATTCAACATTCCTTGTTCAATACTCGATATTCCCACGGCCATTCCTTGTTCAATATTCGATATTTTCCCCCCCCCCATTGGAGGACAGGAATCCAAAAATATTTTCCCCTTTACTTCATCACATATCCGCATACAATTATAAAAAAGGATTGTCGGGATTGAGAACCACTTTCCTGCTTACCACATCAACACCCGCACTCCAGGAAAAAGATAAGCTTTTTGTACTGACAAGGATGAAAAGAATATTCTTTAACGGAGCCTGTCCTGAGCGAAGTCGAAGGGTTCCACGCGGGGTCGTCATCTCCCAAATTTCCGAAATACAAACAAACACTTTATTCTTCACTTCAAAAACATCCCCCATTTCAGCCAAAAATTATTTCTGTGAAGTTTTCTTCCGGATTTTTTCTTGACATGAAGCCGGCTCACTTGGTATTATTAATAAAATAAAGGTGTTTTTCGGAGCACAAGGGTGATTATGCTCGCTGTAATGAACCAACAACGGAGTTAATGCGGCTTAATTCTCTAAATATGCTTGTTGTTAATTTTCCTAAATCAATTCTGCTTAAATTGTTGATTTTTAGATGTTACTGTAGTTGTTTAAGACATGCACGAAATTAAAGTTTTGGTAAGGGAACATTTAAGGCATGGAGGCAAGGTGAAGGTGAATAAAATAAGGTGAAGGTTAAGGTTAAAAAGTGCATGTCAAGGACAACATAACTATTGGCCTTTTGGCCAAAAGAGTTTCTTTTGAGTTCCTATTGTATAGGAGGAGCATTATGTACAAAAAGAAGATTTTTTTTATTACTTTTGTTTTGCTGCTGTTTCTAACGAGCGCCGCCTGGGCTATTCCCTTTGACGAGGCGAAGGCAGTCTGGAATTTTCACATAGATGACCCTGCCGCTGACGAGAACGGCCCGATTTATACCGATCTCACTCTTGAATATCACAATTATATTGAAGAACCCGAACCAAGCGATGGCCCGCCGTTTGTTGAGGTAACAGGCGGCGAGGCCGGCGAGCACTGGGACGGCTGGGCCGTTCCAAGTGGCTGTATGTGGTGGTCGCCAATGTATGCTGGCCAGCCGGAGGCCGATGACATTAAGCCGGTGGGCGCCGTAACTTTCCTCGTCAGCGGCAGGTTAGGGGACGTTAGCGGAGGAGACGACGGGAGAATGGTACTTACCGGTATGTATGATGGCTCTGCCAGCTACGATAATCATCCTTCTTACGGAATGGAAATCCACGATGGTGAACCAGTATACGTGGTAACTGAGGCAGGCATGGAAGGTATTCAAAGGACGGAGTGTTTTCTGGGCACGACTATAGAGGTTGACACTTGGTATGACATGTCGGGCGTTTTCGACCCTGATAATGACAGGATGACCTTGACTGTTATAGAAACGCGCGGTCCTCCGGTGGGCTCGGCCTCTATACCCGTTGACTTTGACGAGCTTCAGTATTATGATAATGTTGAGTGGGAGATATTTTGCGCACCCGGCTACAACTGGGGCTCCGGCGAAGGCGACGGGCACATTGAGCTAATCGCCGTCTGGATAGGGGCGATAGAAGTACTTGTCGAGGGAGTGCAGGTCAGCAACCCAACTCCGGAAGTTGGAGAAGAGCAGGTTCGTTGTGATGTGGAGGAGGTTTGCTTCTATCCTCCAACCAAGGCTCAGATTATGGACCCATGCGACCCCTACGGAGACGACCCGAATCTCCTTCAAGGACCGTTCGATTTCTATGTCTACTTCAGGGCGGATGACCCGTGTTTTACGGAACTGGACCTGAAAGAGATAATCTACAGCCACGACACCAACGAGCAGGTTTGCGTCAATGTCGGTACTACACTGCCCGGTGTAACATACTACT
>JBHPEQ010000088.1:0-10416 GCA_042576845.1 Planctomycetota bacterium | reverse complement strand
GTAGAATAGATTGCAGGATAGGAAATGGGCATAGCCGGCTTTTCCGGGTCAATGTTGATAGGCGTTACGTACAGCTCGAACTCAGGGGTGGTACTCAGCAAAAGAAATTTGCATATTCCGCTGACCTTTATTCCGGGGGCAGCTTTGAACTCAGCCTTTATCCATTCGGTGTATACATCCTTAGTAAGTTTATAGCGGTCTGAGTTAACTTTAAGCTCTGCGGTTTTATCATCTTTAACAGTTACTGTAAATGGGCATTTCAGGATGCTTTGGTCTTTGCGAAACGGATTTACAGAGCCAATGAGTTCCGATTCTATTTTGTTATCTTTTCTTTCAACAATAAAATTTTCCCCGCCTGTATGTTCGGCGTTTTCTTCGCTTGCGGTGGTGTAATACGAAAACATTCCCTGTGTACCCCTCAGGTCGGGTACACACATTCCTGACAACTGCACGCCGCGGAACTTTTCCGGGGGAAAGGTAACCGGGACACGGAGGACACTGCTGAAGAAACCATGCTGGCCTAAGGTTATCCAGAAGGGCTTGCCTTTGCGAAGCAGACGAATATCAGATTTGCCCAGAGGGAATTGATAGTTGCCCAGATTGATTGTTCGTCGAGGCCCTCGGATATCAACTGAACTTAATTTAGGCAGATAGTTTTTTTTGTCGCGGGTAAGAAAGTCAAAAATATTATGTTTACCTGGATTGACACCTGTCTGAAACGAGGACCACGCCACCGGAGAAATAGAAGGGACGGTAGTTGCCAGCGGTTTAAAACAGCCCATCCGGCTCAGTTTTGCGAGGTTAGGCAGCTTGCCTTCAGCTAATAATTTTTTCGTCAGTCCATAATCCATCCCATCCAATCCCAGTATTACGACCTTTTTAACCCGGCTGCGGGCAAAGGCGCGCCGACCACGAATCGCCCGGAAGATATAACGTATCGGCCAGGTAAAAAGAGCCACCATCGCAGAAAAAATGGCTCCGAACATCACCAGAAATGAACCAACTACTGCAAAGCCCGCGCCGGGGCCGATGTAAGCTTGTGCCTGAGCCGGCATAACCAGAACAAGAACAGTGACCGCCAATAACAAGAAACCGAGTTTTTTATTACGCTGATTTGCTAACATTTACCTGTCCGAATTCCTGAAGAACTCCAAGAAGAATACTGATGAGCGATGATAGAATACTTAGATTCGCATTTTAAAGAACTGCTTTGGCACCTGGTTGCCGATTCACTTATAATACATTTACATCCATTATATTATTAATCGGTACTTAAAACAAGGAGGCGTGAAAAAGAACCGCTTTTGTACTTGGAAAACACGGATAATTTAGTTATAAACAGGATTTGGTAGTTTGGTGAATCACAAGAGCTTAATAGTGTCGCCGGGCTGTGTATATTACAATCTCTGGTTTAGGGTTATCTATTATGGATTTTGATTTTGTTACAGTTGTTTCCGGATTGCCCCGTTCAGGGACATCGATGATGATGCAGGCCCTGGAGGCGGGTGGAATGCCGGTACTTACAGACCATATTCGCGCCGGCGACGAAGACAATCCCAGGGGTTATTATGAATTTGAACTTGTAAAAAAAACCAAGACCGATGCTTCGTGGGTCTCGGATGCAGTTGGCAAGGCGGTGAAGATGGTATATCGGTTATTATACGATTTGCCGGAAGATTATGAGTACCGAGTCATTTTCATGAGAAGAAACATCGATGAAATTATGCTTTCTCAAAAAATCATGCTTGAACGGACCGGCAAAAAAGGCGCAAACATCAGCTCTGAAGAACTCGCTGAGCTATTCAAAAGGGACCTGGAAAAAGTTGATAAATGGATTGCCGAGCAGAATAATTTTTCGATTATTTCTGTTAACTACAAAGAGATGGTTGAGTCCCCCTTAACTCAGTGTCAGAGAGTAAACGAATTCCTCACAGGAAATCTGGACGTTGATAAAATGCTGTCCGTTGTAGATACTTCATTGTACCGCAACAGGAAATAAACAGCTGCACCGGCGTGACCAACGAAAACCGCGCCATTGCGGATTAGCGGTATTCGAATTACCAACAATTACAATGTATGGGGGCGTTTGTTTTTATTCGATATACCCCAGAGACTTGAGTCGTTGATACTGCTCCGGCGTTATTAGGACCTCTTTGTTGCGCACCTGGGCACCAAGTTCTTTATTAATACGAACCTGCTCGTCAAGCATGTCCTTTAGCATCTTTAGTTTCCCGGGATTTTTCGCCACAAGATTTTTCTGTTCCACCAAATCTTCGGCGAGATTATAGAGAAAGGATTGTTTTTTCCGGCCGTCTACTATCAACTTCCAGTCTCCATAATAAACTGACCACTGATTAGGCCTTGCTTTGACGGCCTCGCTGAAAGCCATAATGGTTTCCGATGGTGGTTGACCTGCAATATCTTGCACAAGTGACCTGCCCTGCGGGGTGTCAACTTTCGGCAGATTCAACTGTTCAATAAGAGTCGGCATCAGGTCAATGAGGCGAACCGTTCCGCCTATACGTCTGCCGGCAGGTAAAACTCCAGGCCAGCGAAGAATCAAGGGAACAAATAACTCGGTATCATACAGACTCCAGCCATGACTCCAGCGACCCCGTTCACACAACTCCTCCCCATGGTCAGCCGTGATAATCACATAGGTCTCATCCCACAAACCCATTTCTTTCAATCTATCTATCAGCGCAGTAATGTGATAATCCATTTCACGAATGCCCGCATCATATAGCGCAGACCAGAATTCGCGGTAATTAGACAAATGACTATATTGCTCATCTATCGAAGACCAGTACTTACGGTATTCAGGCAGCTGTTTATAATGGTCACTAACGGGAGGGTCTGCCCATTTGCCGATAGAGCCAATCCTTTTTGTTTCGGATGCCTTCAGTTCGTATTTAGACCCCATTGCTTCGACCTCTTTCATCAAAGGCCTGACAAACTCATCGCGGGCGTAATATTGCCCGTGCACATCCATATAATGAAGGTACACAAAAAACGGCTTTTTGGGGTCAAGCTTTTGAAGCCACTGTATCGCCTCAGCGTTCAGTTCATCGCCTCTTACTTTTCCTTCTTTCTTTCGTTCCCTGTTGTTTATATCAGTGTAATGGTCAAAGCCCTGCCCAAATCCATTCGTCCGCAACAACAGCTCATTAGCCGAGAATCCTGCCGTCGCATAACCGCTGTCACGTAATAACTCAGTAAAGGTGATGAAAGAATCGTCAAATACAGTTACCTTTTGTTTCTGTATCCATTTAACTTTATGAATCCCCGGATATTGACTGCAAAAAACTGATGCCATTGAGGGTTTTGTCCATGGCGCCTGGGATATCGGCCGCTCAAAAACAACGCCCTCAACCGCTACGGCATCCATAGTTGGAGAAACATTACGAGAATAGCCGTAAGCTCCCAAATGGTCCGCACGTAAAGTGTCAATAACAATAAAAAGTATGTTAGGCCTGCGCTGAACCTCAGAATATGCCGCTTTCCTACTGACTAAAAATAAGGTAATACAAGCGCAGATAGCAACTGTTGCGATAGCGGCAGAAACATATTTTCTTATCCGATCTGAAATCATAAGTAACCTTAGAGCCTATTCGAAAACCTGCTCTATTGCGGGCGGCTGCAAAGTCCGATTCCTGCGTTGTCGGGTCAAAATCGCCCTCAACGTAGCTTTGGCTACGCCTGCGGCGATTTTGCCCCTGCCGCCTTGGCCTCATAACGATCCCGTTATTCAGACAGGCTCTTATTTATGATAATAAAGTTCCCACCACCGAACTAACAATCTTAGAATTATATTATATCGCTCTTTTTAGCAGGATAATCTAAGGTTCTATGCTTTCTACCACGGCTGCGTGTCGTCCGACACGATGGTCACCTGCAGCATACATCATACCCGTCTCAGGGTCGACATAGAGCATAATCGGATGAGAGTTAGCTCCTGTAGATGTTCTTACCCTATGCCCACGCTTTTTCAGCTCGGAGATAACTTCCTCTTTGTCATAATCCCATATTCTAAGACCTCCTAATCTTCCCAAGGTATCTCTTCTATCGGCATTTGGAGAGAAAGTATCCTCATGGTGCCCTGTGCTGAAGCGCGGCTCCAGTACCGACTCTTTAGGCATGATGCCAAACTCAATGAGGTTAAGCATGCAAGTCAGTGTAGTCTGGTCCTGCAGGTCCCCGCCGGCAACACTGACGGCGATAACGGGTTTTCCGTCCTTAAGGACCAATGTTGGTGTCAGGGTAATTCTCGGTCGCTTGCCCGGTTCGATTCTGTCGGGATGTCCCGGGGTTGTGTTGAGCTGGCGTAGTCGGTTGCCGTGCGGTACACCCGTAACCTGGTCAATCGAGTAAGGAGAATTGCCGCTTGGCGTTGCTACAACCATATTTCCCCAGCGGTCGGCTACAGCACACGTTGTAGTGCCGCCAATACCGGGATGAGGGTATCGAGGAGGTATGACCGCCTTCATATTTATGGGGTCACCCGGGCGAATCAGAGTAGACGCCTTGTTAATATCAATCAAAGACCTTCGAAGCTCGGTATATTCGTTTGAAAGCAGTTCCTTCATCGGTACATCAACAAAAAGCGGATCTCCATAATGATAATCCCTGTCTGCGAATCCTAACTTCAATGCCTCGATAAGGACGTGGATGTAGTCCGCCGACAGATATCCCATCTTTTTCAAATCAAAGTCTTCCAACAGCCGGAGCGTCTGGCAAAGATACGGTCCCTGTGTCCAGGTGCCGCACTTGTAAACAGTGTATCCGCGGTATTCTACCTTGACGGGGTCCTCCACATGTGTAACGTGAGCGGCAAGGTCCTCTTTCCGCAGGAAGCCGCCTTCCTTTATATAAAAGGCCTCCAGCGCATCAGCGATATCTCCTTTGTAGAAACGGTCTCTGGCTGCCTGCAGTTTTTCTTCCCTGCTGCCTTCGGTATTCTTTTCGGTCTCTATCAGTTTACGAAACGTAACAGCAAGTTTCGGATTCCAATCTCTTTCTCCGGCGTCGAGCAGGGCAAGCGTTGGCGCCACTACCTGTTCGAAGCTCATTGTACCGTAGAGTTTGACAACTTTAACACAAAGACTCAGAGCGGCTGGTACCGGTGCAGACTTCATACCTCCGCCTCCGGGGATGCCGTTTTTATAATACCAATCTATTGCCTTTGGGTCAAGGGGAGCGCCGCCAAGCCCGGACAATACTTTTACTTCTTCTTTCTTGGCGTCGTAGATAATCAACGGCACCTCGGAGCCGATAACGAAAAAACCGACATCTGTAACACTTAGGGCCAGAAGTGTTGCAGATGCTGCGTCAGCAGCATTTCCACCTTGTTTGAGGATAGAAAGACCCGCTGCCACGGCCTCTTTTCCGCCGGCAGCAACCGCTCCACCTTTGCCCTCTGCGTGCCAGGTAATCTCCTGAGCGATAACAGTTCGGCAAACAATAAACGTTGCCAACAATACCATTACAAATAATCGCAGTGTTTTCATTGGATTCCTCCTTTAACTTGGTTAGAAAACAGGTTTCTGCTAAATTCACATAACTGTTTGAGAAAGATTACTCGCAACATACTTTTTTCAATACATATATACTTACATCCGGTTACAGCATTATACTCAAATCTGCCGGTATGTGCAACGATTTCTTTCGGAAAAGCAGGCGATAATCGCTGTAATTTGTTTTCGATTGTTGTAACTGCATCTGACGATGAGTGATTGACTGAAGCTTTGAATTAAAAGAGCGTAATCCGGCAAAAAAAGAAAAAGCTGTTGCTTGATTTGGTAGATGTTGATAAAAACATACCCCGGCAATCTGATTTTGACTCCCGAATAATGGTGAATGCGACTTGTTGAATAAAAACAACACCTTGGTCTGCCGTTTGGCTGGAGAACAGTTTTTTAAGTTGTAAATTAGAAGAAGCGTTCAATGCCGAAAAACAAGAAAATCAAAAAAATACTCATAATTGGCTCGGGGCCCATCGTAATCGGGCAGGCCTGTGAATTCGATTATTCGGGCGCTCAGGCCTGCAAGGCATTAAAGAATGAGGGGTATCAAGTCGTTCTGATAAACAGCAACCCCGCCACAATAATGACAGACCCTGAACTGGCGGACAGAACTTATATCGAGCCGATTACGCCCGAGATAGTTGAAAAAATAATCCGCAAGGAAAAGCCGGATAGTTTACTCCCAACGCTTGGTGGGCAAACAGGCCTGAATGTGGCTGTTGCACTTTCAGAGAGCGGTGTGTTGAAAAAATACGGCGTCCGGATGCTGGGTGCGAAACTGAATACAATAAGAAAGGCAGAAGAAAGAGACCTCTTCAAGAAAGTCATTGAGAAAATCGGTCTGCAAGTGCCTAACAGCGGTTATGCGCACTCAAAAAAAGAAGCTGACAAGATCAAAGAGTATGTGGGCTTCCCGGCAATCATTCGCCCATCATATACACTCGGGGGAACCGGTGGTAATGTGGCATACAACACAGAAGAGTTTGAACAATATGTTGAATGGGGTCTGGACTTAAGCCCGAAAAGCCAGGTTCTTATCGAAGAGTCTGTCATTGGCTGGAAAGAATACGAGCTGGAGGTGATGAGAGATAAAAAAGACAACGTAGTTATCGTCTGCTCCATCGAGAATATGGACCCGATGGGAATCCATACCGGCGACAGCATAACGGTCGCTCCCGCCCAAACATTGACTGACAAGGAATACCAGTTGATGCGTGACGCTTCCATCAAAATAATGCGCGCAATTGGTGTTGAAACCGGCGGCTCGAATATCCAGTTTGCCGTTAATCCTGAAAACGGTAAATTGTACGTTATCGAGATGAACCCGCGGGTTTCGAGAAGCTCTGCCCTTGCTTCCAAAGCGACGGGCTTTCCCATTGCCAAAATCGCCTCTCTGCTCGCTGTAGGATATACCCTTGATGAAATCCCGAACGATATTACGAAGAAAACGCCAGCCTGTTTCGAGCCGACAATCGATTACTGTGTTGTCAAATCACCGCGTTTTACATTTGAAAAATTCCCCCAGGCGAAGTCGGAACTTACTATTCAAATGAAATCCATCGGCGAGGCAATGGCTATAGGCAGAACCTTCAAGGAGGCCCTGCAAAAAGCTATCAGGTCGATGGAGATAGACCGCTACTCTCTCGACAATAAATACATAGACAGCACCATCACAAATACCCGATTGAAGGATAAACTGGCCAGAAACTGCTGGGACAAATTGTGGAACGTTGCTGAGGCATTAAGGCGGAGAATTTCAGTAGAAAAAATTTATGAACTTACAAAAATCGACCCCTGGTTCCTAAATAACATCAGGGATATTATCCAGCTTGAGAAAAGATTGAAAAGAACATCGCTTGGGAAAATGACCGCTAATCTCACAAGAAAAGCCAAGGAATATGGCTTCAGCGACAAATATATCTGTTCCCTTCTTGATGTGGATGAAAAAGTATTCAGAAAACACCGGCAAAAGCTGAAAATAAACCCCGTTTACAAAACGGTTGATACCTGTGCTGCAGAATTCGAGGCGAAAACTCCCTATCTATACTCAACCTACGAACAGGATTGTGAGGCAAATCCGGATAAAAAGAAAAAAATCGTAATTCTCGGAGGAGGCCCGAATCGCATCGGCCAAGGCATCGAGTTCGACTATTGCTGTGTGCACGCCGCCTTTGCCTTAAGGGAAATTGGCATCGAATCGATTATGGTAAACTGCAACCCGGAAACCGTGAGCACTGATTATGATACTTCGGATAAATTGTATTTCGAGCCGTTGACCTTCGAAGATGTTATGTCCATTGGCGAAAAAGAAAAGCCCGACGGCTTCATAGTGCAGTTCGGCGGTCAAACTCCGCTGAAACTCGCTATACCACTTCAGAAAGCGGGGATGAAGATAATCGGTACGTCTCCTGCAAGTATCGCCCGAGCTGAAGACCGCGAACAGTTCAGAAAACTTATTAATAAGCTAAAGCTCTCTCAGCCACCAAGCCGAACAGCGATGACATATGAACAAACCTTAAAAATCGTTAATAAACTCGGCTATCCCGTCTTGATTCGCCCATCATATGTCCTCGGCGGAAGAGCAATGCAGGTTGTGTATGACGAAGCCGGCCTGAAGGATTGTGTTAAAAAAGCGGTCCAAGTCTCCGGACAGCACCCCATTCTTATCGATAAATTTCTGGATGATGCAATTGAGCTGGATGTCGATGCAGTTTGTGACGGCAAAGAGGCCGTTATTGGAGGGGTGATGGAACACATTGAACAGGCGGGAGTCCATTCCGGGGATAGTGCCTGCTCTTTGCCGCCTGTCTCATTAAGTAAAAGAATAATAAATGAAATAAAACGGCAGACCCGCCTTTTGGCTATGGAACTAAAGGTCAGAGGACTGGTAAATGTGCAGTTTGCGGTAAGAGACGACCGGATATACATCTTGGAAGTCAATCCGAGAGCATCCCGCACCGTGCCGTTTGTCAGCAAAAGCACCGGCGTCCCATTGGCCAAAATCGCAGCGAAAGTTATGGCCGGAATGACCTTAAAAGAATTGGGCTTTACCAAAGAGCTCAGCAAAGACCATTTTGCAGTCAAAGAAGCGGTATTCCCGTTTATGAAATTCCCAGGAGTCGACACTATACTCGGCCCTGAGATGCTTTCGACAGGCGAGGTAATGGGCATATCGAATGATTACGGAATTGCTTTTGCGAAATCCCAGCTTGCTGCCGGCAATACTCTGCCGACACGCGGGACGGTTTTTATCAGCGTAAAAGACGGCGATAAACCCAGAGCCGTCCGCATAGCCCGGCAGCTTCACGGGATGGGCTTCAAAATCCTGGCAACCAAGGGAACCTGTATTGAACTTATCAAAAACAACGTTCCCTCCGAGTTTGTTCTTAAGGTAATTGAAGGACGTCCTAACATTGTTGATTCAGTAATAAACGGCGAAATAAACCTTATCATCAATACCACTATAGGCGCACAATCCATCAAGGATTCGTTCTCTATTCGAAGAACCGCCTTGGAAAAACATGTTTGCTATGTAACCACTATCAGAGGTGCAGAGGCGGTAACAAAAGCAATACAGGCGCTAAAGAAACAGAAAATAAGCGTAAAAGCAATTCAGTCGTATTTTTGAGGCTTGCAGAAAGTGAAAGCGATTCTTTTATTAGAAGACGGGACAATTTTCAAGGGCAATTCATTTGGTGCGTCCGGCCGGAAATGCGGCGAAGTCGTCTTCAACACCAGTATGACCGGATACGAGGAAATCCTAACGGACCCATCGTATCACGAACAGATTGTTACAATGACGTATCCTTTAATCGGCAACTATGGGACGAATAAAACCGATTATGAGTCCAAAAGAGCACGCGTTGCCGCATTTATCGTCAAAGAAAACTGCAACTACCCCAGTAACTGGCGCTGCCAGAACACTCTGGCCGATTATCTGAAAAAACATAACATCATCGCGCTGGAAGGCATCGATACCAGAATGCTCGTAAGACATATAAGAATCAAGGGCGCAATGAGAGGTATTATCTCTACGGAGGTTTCCGGCATCAGCCGTCTTAAAAACGAGCTCGAAAAATATCCGGGACTCGTCGGACGTGATATCGTAAAACACGTAACAACCAAAAAAGCTTACCACTGGGACGAACCGGTAACTGATATATTCGCAGGTAATCAGAACAAACCGAAGAGTAGATACAAAGTCGTCGCCTTTGACTTTGGTATCAAATACAATATCCTGCGGCTGCTTTGTTCACACGGTTGTGATGTTACTGTTGTACCAGCTCGGACTTCTGCAAAAGAAGTGCTCAGCCGAAAACCGGACGGTGTTTTTCTGAGTAACGGGCCGGGCGACCCCGCGCCGGTCAGCTACGCTGTCGAGACTGTAAAAGAGCTGCTTGGCAAAGTGCCGATATTCGGCATATGTCTTGGGCATCAAATTCTCGCCCAGGCGCTTGGCGGGAAAACATACAAGCTGAAATTTGGCCATAGAGGAGCAAACCATCCGGTAAAGAACTTAAAAACAGGTAAAATCGAAATAACCGTGCAAAACCATGGCTTTTGTGTCGATATGGATTCACTGGCGGACAGAAACATTGAACTAACACACCTGAATTTAAATGACAATACAAATGAAGGCTTATGCTCTGCCGACCTCAAGGCCTTCAGCGTTCAATATCACCCCGAGGCCTCGCCCGGCCCGCATGATTCAAGATATTTGTTTGAGAACTTCATTGTAATGATGAGCTCTTGATATTTTTTGCCGTTCGTAACTGTGCAGCGCAAGTTTATTCATCGGTTCTGAAAGTGCACTTGATTATGCTGGCAAACATTCACGCAATATCGGTGACTTCGTTGATGTGTTTGTAATGGTGGTGATGAACGTCAATATATC
>JBHPEQ010000087.1:0-10619 GCA_042576845.1 Planctomycetota bacterium | reverse complement strand
TATCCTTCATTTTCAACTCCTTGCATATATATAAGAATCTATCTCTGTTGCATTAACTCCCTCCCCAAATACATTCTAATTTTCTTCGATTGTTGCAGATTCTTCTCCAGATTCTTCCTGAGACACTTCAGATTCTGTTTCTTGAGTCTCTTCACACACTGGCTCTTGAGGCTCTTCACACACTACCTTTTGAATCTCTTCCCATACTGTTTTTTGAGTCTCTTCTGGAACTTGGTTTTTTTCTTCGAAATCCATTTTATTTCCTTTCGCAAATAAGTAGATTTAATTTTGAATAACCATTTATCGACATATTCAGAAGGCAAGTTTACGTAGAATAATGGCCTGGGTGCGGTGATGTTGAGAAGGAAACGCAGTTAAACCACCCCACAGAATCCTTTTAAAGCTCCATAAAATTGGGGATTTGGGTTGTAGTTTGGTTGTATGGATTTTCATCACTTTTTACAGCCACAAGGTTGTTGAGATTCCAGCAATTTCGGCTAAAATAAGATTTTGATATTATCCGTGGAATTAGAAGACTTGGTTACATAGTCAAGCGTTTAAATGGGAAATGTCAGATTAATCGTGATTGAACTTAGCTCAAAGTATGCCAAACGGAAAGGAGCGATTCATGAAGCTGCATAAACACATAGTAACTGGCGTTCTGTTGCTGTTGGCATGGACACCGCTAGTGATGCCGGGTGAAGGAACCTCCTGGCGGAAACCTCGTCAACAGATTCTGGATATCCTGCATGCCGAGGATCTGCCGATAGCTCGCTTGAGCCCTACCGGAGAAGTCCTGGCATTGATGAAGGTGCTGCGCTACCCACCCTTGGCCGATCTTGCGCAGCCGACGCTGAGCCTCGCCGGAGTGCGCCTCAACCCGCGGACCAATGGCCATCATGCACCATATATCGTTTACATAGAGGTGACACTCCTGCGGGTAGCTGACGGTCAAGAAACAAAGCTTGCTTTACCTACGGAGCCGCGGGTCATGGGCTGGCAATGGTCGGCCGACGGCAAACGGTTCGCCTTCCTCAACGAGGCGTCCGACAGCATCGAGCTCTGGGTAGGGCAGACCGCCAACGGTCAGATCAGCCGCATTAAGGATCTCAGGGTCAATCCTGTCCTTGACTCGGAGGTTGCGTGGATGCCCGATCAGCGGACGCTTCTGGTCAAGCGGATCCCGCTCGGCAGAGGTGCACCGCCCGAGAAACCACCGGCACCTCCGGGCCCCAAGATCCAGGAAAGCTCCGGAGGATCCGCCACCAGCACCTACGAGGCTCACGACTTGCTCACCGGCCCCTACGACGAGACGCTCTTCGAGCACTACGCCCTTTCTCAGCTGGTTCTGGTGGATGCTGAGAGTGGCCAGCTCACCTCCTTGGGTGAGCCCGGAATCCTCGCCGGTGTCCAACCCTCGCCAGGGGGGCGTCTGATACTCGTCGGGCGTCTCCACAAGCCATGGTCCTATCAGTATGCCTGGGAACGTTTCCCATGCGACGTCGAGATCTGGGATGTTGATGGTAAGCGGGTACATGTCGCAGCCCGCCTGCCGCTGGCGGACCAGGTGCCGATCAACGGTGAGCCAGAAGGTCCACGGTGGCACAGATGGAGATCGACCGAGCCGGCCACCATTGTCTGGTTTGAGGCTCTCGACGGAGGCGACCCCGACCGCAAGGTAACCCACCGGGACCGGCTCATGATGCAGAAAGTGCCGTTCCAAGAAGAGACACGCGAGATCTACAGAGCACCGCATCGGATCTGGGACCTTTGGTGGGGGGAGCGGAATGGTTTGCTCATGGTCTTCGAGTGGGAGCGCGAGCGCCGCTGGAAGCACGTCTGGGCGCTCAATGCGGACAATCCTTCATCCGCGCCCCTGCATCTGATCGACCAGAGCATGAACGACCGGTACAGCGACCCTGGATACCCAGTACAACGGCAGTTGCCAACCGGTGCGTGGGTCGTGGTTCAGGATGGCGATGCTCTCTTTCTGTCCGGTCAGGGTGCATCGCCCCAAGGTGACAGGCCCTTTCTCGATCGCCTCTCTCTGTCCACGCTTAAGAGTGAGCGGCTCTTCCGTTGCGACGATACCGTCCACGAATCCTTCGCCGGTTGGCTTGACCTGGGTGAAAAGAGCTTCCTGACCCTCCGCCAATCTCCGACGGAAGCTCCAAACAACTTCATTCGTACGCTCAAGGGAAAGCTCAAAAAGCCAGAGGCCGGGGAAGCCGAATGGGAATCCGACCTGCGCCCCTTGACGAGCTTTCGCGATCCAACCCCTCAACTCCGGGGAATCACACAGAAGATTGTGACCTATGAACGCGCTGATGGTACGCCGCTCTCTTTCACACTTTTCCTGCCGCCAGGGTATAAGGAAGGGAGGCGGCTGCCGACCGTCATCGACGCTTATCCGCTCGAGTACTCCGATCCTGAGACCGCGGGACAGGTCAGCGGTAGTGAGAAGCGGTTCCTGCGCCTGATGATGTGGAACAGCCCCCTCTTCTTCTTGCTGGACGGGTACGCCGTGCTCCAGGATGTCGCCATGCCGGTCATCGGCGATCCAGACACGGCCTATGACAGCTTCATCGAGCAGCTGGTTGCATCGGCCGAAGCCGCGATCGACAAGGCGGTCGAGCTGGGGGTAACCGACCGGGAACGGGTGGGTATCATGGGCCACAGCCATGGTGGTCTGATGACCGCTACCCTCCTCGCCCACTCGGATCTCTTCCATTCCGGCATTGCCCGCAGCGGGGCGTACAACCACACCATGCGTCCTTTTGGTTTCCAGAGCGAGAGGCGGACCCTTTGGCAGGCGATGGACACCTACATCCGTCTCTCTCCGGTTATGCATGCCAACAAGATCAACGAGCCGCTCCTGCTGATCCATGGAGAAGCCGATCGAAACCCGGGCACGGTACCGCTACAGTCCGAGAAGCTCTACGAAGCGGTACGCGGAACCGGAGGTACCGTGCGGCTGCTCATGCTCCCACATGAGGGGCACGCATATCAATCCCGGGAAGCGGTGGAGCAGGTCCTGGCGGAGCAACTCGACTGGTTTGAGCGCTACGTGAAAAACGCACCGCCTCGACAGAGATAGTTGACAACGCTCGCATGGCTTCTTTGCACGGGCGCTGCCGATTGCGTGGCGTCGCAGGTGAGCCACCATTCGTTAGAAGTTTCGTAGTTGAATCCTCGGGAGACTGTGTTTGTCTTAAATTTAGTTTGGAATCAACTAGGTGTCGGCGGCGGCATATATTATATATACTATCCCGAACCAGCCACACTCTTACTGCTCGGCCTTGGTGCGGTAGGGTTGAGAAGGAAAGTCGCTTTAGACTTTCCGGTGGGCATGTTAGAATTGGGTTAATAACTTATCATAATAGGCTAAAAGTTAGAAAGACGAGAGAGGTTCTGAACACCTTTAATTCTCGCTCTTTTAGTATATGATCCAATTGAAATGTCATCCATTTTTTAAAAGGAATTGCTATGAAAATATTCACAAAATGCCTGGTATCCTTTCTAATCATAACAATGCAGTCTGCTGCAGCTGATATCAATTGGCCTCGCTGGCGCGGGCCTGATAATAATGGAAGTATCACTTCGGGAAATTATCCCGTGAAGTGGGATCCGGAGAAGATACTCTGGAAAATTGAGGTTCCCGGCAAGGGCTTCTCTACCCCTATTGTATGGAATAAAAAAATCTATCTGACTACAGGCACAAAAGACTCAGATACCGTGCTTGCCTTTGACTGGTCAGGTAAACAAATCTGGCAAAAACAACTGGGATCTGAAGTTGCAGGCAAACATCAAAACGGATCAGGCAGCAATCCCTCAGCGACAACCGATGGATCAGCTGTTTTCGTCTTTTTTAAAAGCGGTAACTTTGCAGCACTTGAGCTCGATGGATCTATCCGCTGGAAGACCAACCTGTTCGAGCGATACGGGAAAGATAACCGTTACTGGGATTTCGGGACCTCTCCGGTCTTAACGAAAAAGTATGTTGTGATAGCTGAAATGCATGACGGAGAATCCTGGTTAGCTGCTTTTGACAAGATTACTGGTAAATTAAGTTGGAAAATCCCCCGCAACTATAAAACAGCACAAGAAGGCAGCCAGGGATACTCAACTCCCATTGTTTTTTCACACAAAGGAATTGAGGCTTTGTTAATATGGGGAGGAGAGCATCTTACAGCTCATAATGCAGCTGATGGCAAAACCATCTGGTCTTGCGGCAATTTTAATCCTGAAGGCACACAATATTGGCCAGCAGTAGCATCGCCTGTTATTTCCGGGACAATCGCAGTTGTGCCTTGCGGCCGGGCAGACCGCCGTCAGCCTCGTCTCCACGGAATCAAGCTGGGTGGAAGCGGAGACGTAACAGAAACGCACCGCTTATGGAAGCGCGAGGACACAGGTCCCTTTATACCAACACCAGGAGAATACAAAGGGCGGGTTTACGTAATTCGTGACCGTGGTGAAGTCGATTGCATTAATCCTTTAACAGGGGAAAATTTCTGGAGCGGTGTCTTTCCAGAAGGCAAAGGTAATTTCTACTCTTCACCTCTAATTGCAGGTGGTCACCTCTACGCCGCACGCGAAGATGGAATAATCTTCGTCACAAGATTAAAAGATAAACTCGAAATAATTTCAGAGATCGATATGAAAGATCGAATTATTGCATCACCTATAGCAATTTCTGATCGTCTCCTGATTCGAACAAATCACCATCTTTTCTGTATAGGGAACAAATAATGAAAACAATATGCTTTTTAACCGTTTCAATGGGAAATGTCAGGCAAAAGGAATGGTCGGTTAAGGATGAATTGGACAGCAGTGTAAATGAAACAGGGCCTAAGGCTCAGAAAGGAACCATATGCACACTCACATAATACTTTTAATGATCGGCTTCTTGACATCATCGGCATGTGGCACTCAAAACTGGCCTGAGTTTCGGGGACCGAGCAAAGATGGACATTCTAAAGCAACAGATTTGGCGCTAACCTGGAGCGAGACTGAAAACATCAAATGGAAGGTGCCCATCCATGACCGTGGCTGGTCAACACCGGTCATCTGGGGTGACCAGATTTGGATGACAACCGCCCTAAAAAACGGGCGCCAGATGTTTGCCGTCTGTGTCAGCTACAAGACGGGACAGGTCCTGCACGATGTCAAAATCTTCGAGAATAAAAATCCTCCAAAGATAAGCTCCCTGAACAGCTATGCCTCACCCTCACCATTGATTGAAGCGGGGCGTCTTTATGTGCACTTCGGCACCTTTGGCACAGCATGTCTGGATACAAAAACAGGAGAGTTGCTATGGCAACGACGCAACCTCAACTGTGACCACGAAGAGGGTCCAGGTTCCTCACCGGTTCTGTTCGGTAATCTTGTCATTATCACTTTAGATGGGGGTGATGTTCAATACCTCGCGGCACTGAACAAGAAAACCAGCAAGACGGTCTGGAAAACGGACCGATCAACCAAGTGGCCGAAAGACAACGATTACCGCACTGCTTTCGGTACTCCGCTGATTGTTGATGTAAACGGCAAACCACAACTCGTTAGCACCGGCTCAAAAGCAGCCATGGCCTACGACCCATACACAGGTCGAGAATTGTGGCAGGTTCGATATGCGGGCTGGTCAAACTCTTCGCGGCCTATAGCGGAAAATGGCATGGTGTTCATCAACACGGGCTTCGAGAAACCGGAACTGTGGGCAGTGCGACTCGATGGGCGAGGCGATGTCACTGACTCTCATATTGCATGGAAATGTGACAAGAAAGTGCCGACCATACCATCTCCTTTGGTGATTGACGGCTTTGTATACATGGTTAGCGACAATGGCTTTGTGTCGTGTCTGCAAGCGCAAACCGGCAAACTTCTCTGGCAGGAGCGGATAGGCGGGAGTTTTGCATCGTCACCAGTATATACGAACGGACGTATTTACTTTTCTAATCAAAATGGCAAAACAACGGTTATTAAAGCAGGCCGGACTTTCGAAGTGCTGGCGGTCAATCAACTTGATGATGGCTTCATGGCGTCACCGGCTGTTGTTGGGCGTTCCCTGATCAAGCGCACGAAAACGCATCTTTACTGCATCGAAGAATCAGGAAAGAATCGACAACCATCAATAACCTCCGTGGATTAATTATGGCTGGGAAATTACCGGTTGCTAATAATTGGTTAAAGTGCACTAAACCTGAATGTGATTAGAACCATCCACGCTATTACTGCTCGGCCTCGGTGCGGTGATGTTGAGAAGGAAACAGCCAAGTTAGCATTTTCTCTATTGACAAACATCACAGCTTTCTTGTATAATTGATTCGTTGCGAGTGCAGATAAAGGTCAGTAGGCCAATAATGCGTAATCCATGGTAAGCGCAAAATGGCACATCGCAACAGGGAGACAGACTTACAATCTATTGAATAAATAGCCTGTCTTCCCTTTTTTATGCGCATTCGGCCTCGGTACGGTGATGTTAAGGAAAAAGCTTTAACTCAAAATAGTAAATATTCGCAAAGAAGATTAGATAAGCGAAGCGGATCTTGGTATTGTATTAACGATAAGCCCGGTGAAACGGCTGGGCGATAGGTATCTGGGAAATATTGGATTAAAGGAGTTATATAATGGCAGATATTACAATAGCACAGGCTCAGGAGGTTCTTGAGGCTGCATTGAATAAGGCCCAAGAGATCAAGACAAAAATGGACATCGCAGTAGTTGATGCTGGTACGAATCTTAAAGCCTTCGTTCGTATGGATGAGGCGTGGATCGGGAGTATTGACATTGCAATCAAGAAAGCTAAGACCGCACGCTTCTTCGACATGGCTACGGGCGAGATAGGAAAACTTTCACAGCCGGGCGGGGCACTCTATAACATCGAGCATTCAAATAACGGACTGATCACTTTCCCTGGCGGTATACCATTGAAAAACAGCGAAGGTGGGATTATCGGCGCCATTGGTGTTTCAGGCAGTACCGTCGAAAACGATCATATAGTCGCAGAAGCAGGAGCGGCATCCATATCCTGATCTTCAGAAAGCTAAAATTTTGTTCACGCCCTTGAGCTGAGTTGGATGATGTTGAGAAGGAAAAGCCTCAAGAACCGTTAAGCCTGCTCACAGAATCTCACAGGAGAGCTCTCAGAGCCACTTTACGCTCCTAGAATCGCCGATCTGCCCTCGATGGTAGATGATAGCCTATCTTTCAAAACCAGCTATCTAAGGGAAAATTTTAGGATTATTTGGGATATTGCTTACTTTCGTATTATTAAGAATGGAAAAACACAAAAAAAATCTACTCACGATCCAATAATATCCTCAGGTATTGTCCGGTTATCACGAAAACACTCACAATAACGATGGCATGTAATTTTCTTTTTTAAAAAGGGCCTTGACCTAGTATAATATTACTATCTGATCTGGGGGTTAGATATTATGCGTCATTGCTTTTAAAAAGCTTTTTATAAGTGTTTGGGGGCAGCTTGCATATTGTTCCTTGATACTGCTTCGCAGGAGCAGCTTCTTCTTCAGCCGAAAAAAAGTGAAGTCACAGGGGAACAAAAGATGAAAACGAATAAAGCATATGTGTTTATCGCCGTATTCTTGGCCATCGTTCTTCTTACAAATAACATCTGCACCGCTACTATAGTAATACAGGGTGAGAATATGATCATGGATGATCCCAGAAACGACTTCTATATCCCGCTTAAACTGTCTACGAGCGGAATACTTGGTGAGCCGACAGGCTCCGGAGAACTTGTGGGGCTTCATTCAGACACTGTCGGACTGACAGGCGAAAATCTTACTTCAAGCGGTTGGGTGGATTTTACATTGGGTTTTGATCTAAGTCAGCTTTCGGCAGGCGAAAACCTCAGCCTGAACACCATCCTGGAAATGACATTTGAAGACATAGATTTTAAGCCTTCACATCATTCAAAGTGGGTATTCAGTGAGACGTTGGAACTCTCCCATGCAGGTCGCAGTTCTCTGCTTATCGACAGCAGCAACTATGGGGATTTCACAGGCGGTTTCGTTGAGACAAACAACTCCAGCGTGGTCTACCAGGTTGCTTTGGGGGATATTGGAATAAATGAAAATGAAATACAGAGTATACATACTGAAGGACGATTAGACTTGGGTGTAAGATTCGGTTCTTTTATAACGGCAACCGAACAGGTTTATTTATCGAATACACCCGAGAGGCTTTCCGTTAATTTTGAACTCCTGCCGATACAGAAAACCCCCGAACCAGCAACAATCTTCCTCCTTGGCCTAGGTACGATGATGTTGAGAAGGAAACGCAGTTAAACCACCCCACAGAATCTCACAAGACACCTCTCATAACCACTTTACGCTCGTAGAATCTGGGGGTAGTCATACAGCCTATTTCCCAAAATCGGCCTTAAAATCCACTCAAAAAAGCTACTTTGAGAAATGTTTAATTTTTTCGAAGAACATGGAAAGTTTATCGTGGTTTTGAGGCAAATGATGCTAGTTCAAGGAAGTTACTTGTCCACTGGATTTTCGCTGTAATCTGAATTGAAAGAACAAATAGCAAAAAAAAGGCTGCAAGCTTCATTGCTCACAGCCCATACTTTACCAAACCCTTTGTTTCCTTTGAATAAAGGACCAGACATCAAGGATAAGAATTAAGATATTCTCCAGATAGGTTAGAGATTAGCCGTATTCTTAGTCACGCGGAGGTGCACAGAGTTCACCGTTGTTGTAGTCATCTAATATATCATATAACGGTTCACCACCATCCCATTCATCACTGTTGCCTCTGACATCACTACCAGGAGGATTATCTACCATCCACGCATCAGCATCTATAATTATATCTGCAACGCACGAGTCATCATTATCAATCAAGACGTTCAGCTTGGCTGCTACTAATGCGCCGAACATCGTGAACGTCTTATCGCCTCTACTTTTAGATTTCATCAGTGCAATTGCATCTGCCTTGAGGTATGTAACTCCACCAATTGTGATTTCATCTACAGGCCAGGCCTCTGAATGATTCTTCCAATAACCAGGTGTCCCGGTGCCGGGATTTGATGGCGGTGGTGGCGGTGTTGGACCGAATAAAGGTAGACTTGAGACACAAATTAAAAATAAGACCAACAGACTAAGCTTACTTGTTTTTTTCATCTTAAGACTCCTTTTCTTTTTGTTCTGACGAACAGTAAAAATGTGATTTAATCTGACATTTCCCGTATTAAACGCTTAACTACGCCACTAAGCCTAATTTCCATTAGAATATCAAACCTATCTCGGAAAGTCAAGATTTTTAACTTCATTTCGAGGATATTTCAACCACAATAATCGCAAAAATAAGAATTTGGCAGCTGATTATCGTTTCTTTGACACACCTTTACCATTGTCTTCGCTTGAAAAACAAGTTTTCCAGTTATCCTTAGCATTATCCAGCTCCCGGAGTCACTGCTACAAGTGTCAAAGCGTGATATTCTGAAAGCTGACTAAAAAAGGGGGGTAAGACGAAAACTTTTGGAGTTCCACGAAAAAGGGGGTCATGCGAAATTTTTCTGGTATCCCACGA
This sequence comes from Planctomycetota bacterium, assembly GCA_042576845.1. Lineage (GTDB taxonomy): Bacteria > Planctomycetota > Phycisphaerae > Sedimentisphaerales > Anaerobacaceae > JBHPEQ01. The sequence goes on along the minus strand of JBHPEQ010000087.1, from coordinate 1,058 downwards.
TAAAGTCAGATTATTTGTGATACAAAATCAAGGACATTTCTTTTCCCTGAGTTTCTCAAGCTCAGCAATCCGCCTTGTTGCTGAGGCTATAGCATCCTTTACTTCCCAAGAGTCGCCAATACCATAGTCTATGAGAAAAGCCAAGATGTCTCCGCCTGTGAATTTTTTATCATTGGCATTTACTTCCCGTATAAAAGCATTGCATTTTTCAATCTCCATTGTGATTTGCTCACAGGTGAGACTTTTTTCTTCTGAGGGAACGACAGGAACCATACGACCATACCTCTGAACAGCACAGCCGCTTATAAACATCATCATTAAAGTACAACACACAATTCTCATAGATATCTTCTTTCAAAGTTATCCTGAAATTTAGTTGCTAAGATTGTATATCGCTATGGATTGGATGGTCAAGGGCTGTTTCCTGCTAAAGCTGTTAGAAAATGTTAGGGTATATACGATAATATACGGCTTTGTAGCGGATGGCTTTTGATGGCATAAATATTAGAACCGATTGAGAATGGTAAAGTTTTATAGGCAAATATAGGTATCAGGAGAGGCTGACATATAAGGAAATATAAGGATAACCTACTTAATGTAGTAACCTGATACTCGCCAAACTCCGTCTTCGTTTTTCATGGGAGTGATAGTTTCAATAGCATTTGCTTTGTTCTCAAATTTTGTCTTGAATTGAATTATTACATATTCACCATCCGGTGCTCCAGGAACAGAAGTCTTATAAGTTGCCGATATGACTTCCCTACTTATTAGGTTCCCAAAGGAAGGTCGAGTTCCCTTTATTGTTTTCTCCCATTTCTCCTTTGTTATTGCATTCTTGAATAGTTGTGCTGCTTCTTCCCAACTCTCACCGTATTTCCCTTCGTCTATTATAGCTAACCACGTTTCAGCAACTTTTACGGCTACTTTCTCAGCCTCAGGATTTGACTCACTTTTCTTACCGCAACCAAAGAGTATCACCACCAATGAAGCTGTTATGGCGATTAAAGGGCTTTTCAGGGCGGAAAGGTTTTATAGCTATGTCTTTACCTTTTGAAAAG
>JBHPEQ010000086.1:0-10919 GCA_042576845.1 Planctomycetota bacterium | reverse complement strand
GGGCGTCGCTTTACGCTTGTTATTGGTTAAGTCGTTATTGGTTAAAGAGTTAAATAGTTCATTGTTCATATTTCACTTCCCTTCGGTTGTGCTCAGGGTAAACTCGTTCACTCAGTGTAAACTCTTTTCGTTTTTGGGCGGTTAAAAAAAACGCGCCCCTCTATAATTAGGGCGAACTTGCGCATTTGGTCGAAAAATCGGGATTTTTTACAGTTCAAAAAAACGCAAGTGCTTGTGTGATAAGGAGATAAAAATTTTCAAAAAATTTGATTTTTGTTCGTAGACCCCTGCGCGTTTGGTCGACCATTTCCCCACACTAATTAGACGTGAGTTAGCACTCAATAAGTGCGGGGCAGGCGTGAGTTGGTGGGCAAAAACCGCCACACCAAATATACGGTACAAAAAACCTATTTGGTGCGGGGCAAGAGTGCGCAAAAAGTGGCCGAAATATGCCAAAATTGACCAAAAATGAGCGTTTTTTTGCAGCTTTTTGTAGTTTTTAATCGCGGATTTCTCGCATCTTTTCTGTGCGTGACAATGGGTAGGGGTATAGATAAGATTTTGATATTTCTATGGAACCAGAAGGTTTGGTTGTGTGACCAAGAGTCTGATATAGGAAACATAAGTTAGAAAGGAGACAATAATGTCCAGATGTTGGTGTAGATTCGTGCTGGCAGTTTTAGTAATTGTCTTTGCTTGGTGGCAAGTTTCTTGGGCCAATATTGCTTTGACTGTCTTGGGAGCACTATTGGCAATTCTGGCGTTAGTTGGAACTTGCTGTTGTGCATGTATGCGTGAAAAGCAGAAGGAAAGTGTGCAGTCCGAATAGAACAGAATGGGAACCTCCTGTCTCAGCAGCTAAGATAGTATCAAATCCTGAATTAGTCGGTGTCTATCTAGCAGAAATGGGCAAGCAGTAAGAAACTCTCTTCGACAGATAATTTTAACGATGGACCGAGCGTATGCAATGCCAGTATCACCTTAAGTAATGATTAATCCTTCATTTCCAAGTCTTGTGCTGCTTTGTAATGGCTCAGAAAAGTGAAAAACCAACCAAGCGTGAAATATACAATCAATTTGATGCCCGAACTGTAGGCCATTGGCATTAGTTCGGCTTTGGATTCCAGCACCATTTCTGGGAAGTACAACCCGAAAAAAGGATTGCCGAGTATGACACAAGTAATCCCTGCAGCCGCAAGAAAAAAAATATAACTGATTATCTGATAATCGGCTGCTGTTTTTGCTGGGCCTTCGAGGATTCTTCGCTTTTTGCCCCAATACCAAAGTATAGCTAAAAACAACACAATTTGCAATCCACCCAAAATGCCAAACACGACCGGGTAATAGTCAAGTTTAGAAGGGAACATACCGCTCAAAATTAAGAAAGCACATACTGCTATGATCGGCCAAATGCGGGATTTCTTATGTTCGGCGTAAAGCATCAAGCCGACAGCAATTAGCGGCGCTCCTAATGGGATAGCCATAAAGGATAGATTAAATACCACTCCACCCACAGCCCAAATAGTACCGTCGGTCTGCTCTAACGGAAAGAATCTATACTTAGGTATCATCCACCACATGATAGCCCAACTCATTAAAAACAGATACGCAGTACTAATCCAAAATATGACTAATCCAATTCTTCGATTATTCGTTTCTTTCATTTTATTGCCTCATTTTTTTGTAGAGTTTTTCGCAGGTATTCAAGCATTTTGAAGTAATCGCTATCCGTTGCTCATTTTCTTCATTTTACCTGCGATAAATAAACCCAAGATTCCCAGGGCGAGTACAAATCCTGAGGTGATCATCCATATTATTCTGATTACCTCAGCATCCAGAAAGTAACCCAGCATTAAAAGAACAATCCCAAGAATTACGGGGAACAATGGGAACCACCTGCATCCTTTCATACATTTGGTCATCATTGAGCAGGATTCCTCTGGTTCGTTAATGCTTTTACAGCAATCAGGTATCACTCTAGCGTCACTATTTGGTTCACAGCAGGAATTATTCGGAGTTTTTTCCGCAGCCGTTACTTCTTCATTTCCGGTATCTTTTGTTTCCATGGTATAATCTCCATTCTGAATTTACAGTCATTTTATGGACTACATTTACTTGCCAACAGGACAACTTCCTTCTTCGACTATTTTACCAAATAATTCTTCAGCATATCCCCTAGTCTTCTTTGCAGCACCATTTTTAACTTGCACTGCAATTCGAATGGCTGCCTGCATTTGTTCGTTGGTTAGGCCGGCCTCAATGCCTTTTTTCTTATGATATTCCATACAGGGCAAGCAGTTGATTCCATAAGCCACACCAATAGCTATCATTTCTTCTTTTTTCTTGTCCATTTTAAGTTCCTTACTATTGAGAGTTCTAATAACATTATAATGGCTTCAATCCTTATCGATGAAAGTCAAAGCTAAAAGAATACAATAAATGTTAAGGTTTTACCGCTTCGATAGTTGCTGAAACGACAAAATCTGCTACGTGACTGTCCTTGAACCATTGCCGGATAGCCTCTCTACTTTCTTCAATAGGTTTTATACTTATGTTGGTAAATCCGGCCTCTTTGAGCATAGACTCCAAATCCGCTATCGGTGCTGCACCCGCTATACATCCAGCGTGGAGTTCGAGGTTCTGCCTTATATCTTCAGGCAGTTGGCTAGTAGCAACAATATCAGTAATTGCCAGTCTGCCTCCCGATTTCAGGATGCGAAATACTTCTTTAAATACTTTGGGTTTCTCAGGCGACAGATTAATAACACAATTAGACATTACCACATCTACCGCCTCATCCGCGACTGACAAAGATTCGATTTCACCCAGTCGAAACTCGACATTATCAAGTCCCGATTTTGTCGCATTTTCGCGGGCCTTGGATATCATTTCCGGCGTCATATCTACGCCTATGACACGGCCAGTATCACCGACGGCCTTTGCAGCAAGAAAGCAGTCGAAACCACTGCCGCTGCCTAAATCAAGAACAACCTCTCCTTCCTGCAAAGAGGCGATTGCTTGAGGATTTCCACAGCCAAGGCCCATATTTGCACCCTCTGGCACACCGGAAACATCATCATTGGAGTATCCCAGACCAATCGAAATATCTTCCGCTGATTTACTATTTGTTGAGCTGCAACACGAAGAAGGGGAACAACCACATCCTGCCGAGTTGGTTTTTGCTATTTGGCCGTAGGTTTTCCGCACCGTCTGGCGAATCTGATCATCTTTTACGTTTTGCATTTTCTGTCTCCTTGTCCGTTAGGACTATAAAATACATTATTGTCTTTTCGCCCATATAGACGGAGACAGCTGGAAAAGGACGCAAACTTTTTTAAGAATTTCTCAACAAGCGTCGCATTGGCAATCCCCCTTGCGTTCGTAATCGACCACATTTCCTCGTCGATCGAATTCAAAACGGCAACAACCCAACATCATATCTTTTATCATTAACCGACCACGCTGAACACGAGACTTGGCACCAGATAGAGAAATTCCCTGCTTTTCAGCAACTTCTCTTTGTGTTTGGCCTTGGATTTCAGATAACATCACAGCTTCACGATAAGGTTCGGGCAAATTCTCAATCATTGGCATAATACAGCCATCGATATCTTCTCTTGCTTCATTGCTAAGCTCAGGTTCCTTTTCCGTTAATGTTGCAGGTAACTCTTCTATTCTTTTTTGAGAACGATAATGATCGATAATGGTGTTTCGTGTAATCTGATATACCCAGCCTTGGAGCCTACCACAATCTTTGAGCGAATCGATTTGCGAATGAATTCGCACAAAAACTTCCTGCAGGATATCATCTGCGACAGCTTTCTCATTGACACGACTGAGAATAAAGCCGCCCAGCCTGTCATGGTATTCCTTCCAAATGTATTCAGTACAGTCCATAATTGTGTTGGTTCATCATTTCCGATTCTGATATATTTTCCTTTTACTTTATCTTATAGCAAAACCCACCAAATGGGAACTGTTTTTCAAGTCGAAAAAGTTGAAAGCCTATTCATCTAAATTTGCTTTGAAAATTTCACATTTCATATTTGGTGATGAGCTTGCCGGGTCGGCCTTCGGGCCGAGGAGAGTAGAACGGTGGGAATATCGAATATTGAACAAGGAATGTTGAATGATGAAGGATTGAGATTGCCGCGCTCCTTCGACAAATGCTCAGGACAAATTTGCTCGCAATGACGGTGGGAATATCGAATATCGAACAAGGAATGTTGACAAGTTTTTGGGCACAGTGGTTTTAAGGATTCCGTTTTTGCCATCGCACCGGCAGAGTTGATTTCGTTTGCAAAACGGGCGGTAATTTCTTATACTCACCGTCTGAATCAGCCAAGAAGAAAGCAGGAATAAGCTAAGCATGCTGGACGAGAAAATTGTCGGCTTTTTACTTAAATCGGAATGGATATTAGAACATCTCTGCAGGTGCAGTGATTTCCTAAGTGACACAGCGCAAGCGATGAGGCGGTAAATTCGCCCGGCGGTGAAATCGCCTCTGCCTGGCCGTATCCTATTGTTATATGCGGCGAGAAATGCGAAAAGCTCGACTTGTCCCGATACTCCCTTATCCAGAACAAAGTAGAAAGGTCAATTTTACCGCCGAATAACATATCGTCGGTTACCTCGTATTTGAAAAACGGCACAAGGGCCCGCATCACTTCTTCGTGAAGCGATTGAAGGCGGTCGGTTTTTTGCAGTTTGAAAGAAGATACTTTTTCACCAATGGCATTTGTGCTGACTTCAAGCTCGGTAATCCGGAGTTCTCTGAGCGGATACCGTTTTGCAATCTGCTTTAGAATCTTCTCCATATCGGCGATATCACTTTCGTCGATACACCCCATAGCCAAGGAAATATGCGGCAGGCAATCGGCAGCATCGAGCACAATCTCTTTGCCGAATTTCTCTATGAGCCGGGTGTTTGCCTTAATCGCCTCGGTTGTTATCCTCTCCTCCGGCAACAACACAACATCAACCGCTTTTTTGGACATTCTCAGGACTCCACGGTTTTATCGGTAAAAACTTAGATACTCCTGCGTTGTATTTTCGCACCGAGCGGATTCAGTATTTCTTCGATTTTTTCGTATCCGCGGTCGATATGATAGACCCTGTTTACAACGGTAGTACCTTCTGCGGCAAGACCGGCCAGCACGAGCGCAGCCGACGCGCGCAAATCCGAGGCCATCACCGGAGCAGCGATTAACTTTTTAACGCCTGCAACGATAACGACAGGTCCTTCCTTGCGCAGATTAGCGGCCATTCGATTTAACTCTGCAACGTGCATAAATCTGTCCGGAAATATCTTCTCGATAACAATGCTGTTACCCTCAGCAAGCGAAAGAAGCGCCATAAACTGGGCCTGCAAATCCGTCGGAAAACCCGGATATGGCTGAGTGGTAATATCGGTTGTTTTTATCGAACTGCTGCGGCTTACAACCGCGCTGTCCCCCGCCGATTCGACCGTTACACCGATATTTCTTAATTTATCGACCACTCCCATCATATCACCGAGGCGACAGTTATCCAATCGCAGCCGACCACCGGTAATAGCAGCGGCTACCATAAATGTCCCCGCCTCGATTCGGTCCGCAATCACCTTGTAATCAACGGGCTTTAGTTCGCTGACTCCTTCGATATTAAGGCGCGGCGAGCCGATACCGCTTATTTTCGCTCCCATTTTTTTAAGACACTCAGCCAGGTCGATTATCTCCGGCTCACAGGCAGCCGAGTCAATGATAGTCCTGCCCTTTGCCATTACCGCAGCCATCATTACATTTGCGGTTCCGAGGACGGTCGAGCCGAAAGGTCCGCCGAGGAATATTTCGCTGCCTTTCAGTCCCTTCGGCGCTTCAGCAACGATATAGCCGTTTTCAAGGTGAATTTCCGCTCCGAGTTCCCGCAGTCCTCTCAAATGTATATCGATAGGCCTGTCACCGATTGCACATCCGCCTGGCATTGAGACTTTGGCCCTGCCGCAGCGGGCGAGAAGCGGACCGAGTATACAAATGCTTGCCCGCATTTTCCGGACGATTTCATACTCGCCAACGGTATTATCAATAACGTTTGAATCTATGCTTAAATCCCCGTTTGGCTCTCTGGCAACTTTACAGCCCAATTTCCCAAGTAGCTCGCTGAACACCACAATATCCGAGAGGTTCGGCACCGCCTTGAGGACCGATTTACCGCCGGCCAGGATCGCAGCCGCCATTATCGGCAAAGATGCGTTCTTTGAGCCGTTTATGGTTACACTGCCTGAAAGACGAACCGGCCCTTCGATGCTAAATACATCCATACCCTATTTCCCTTGAAAAGAAAGCTCTGTTCTGCAATACTTGACATAATTCAAGCTCTTATGTGAGCAATGTAATAAAAGAAAACCAGCCAGAAAAGAAAAAACTAAAAAGACAAAAGGAAAAACCTGGTATCGATGATTATTGCCGAGGCCAACAATCAATTCGCCGCTCAAACGAGTTTGGCAGATTATATTATATGCACCGTCGGGCTGATATTTTTCGGATACTGGCTTCTTAAAACATCCTGGGGCAAAAATGCCCTCGCCGATTCGCCGACTCGCAGAAACAATATCCCCCTCTATCTGCCGTTTATCCCTTTAATTATCTGGATGAGCGGTATTTCGTTGGCAATAGCGATTGCGGAAAAGGCGTTACCCGATTTAAGCAACTGGCAGAGAGAATTCGTAAATAATATGATACTCTGCGTGTGCACAATTGCCGGCGCAGTGCTGATTCTCCACCTTGCTGAAACCTACTTCGCCCGGCGGCTCAAGGGATTGGGGCTGGATTTTAAGAAAATCCACATAGATTTCGGGGCTGCGATAATAAATCTGGTATCTATTTGGCCGATTATTTTGCTCGTCTTTGTCTTAACAATATACTTCGGACAATACATCCACGGACCGGATTTCCAGGTGGCCCAACACGAAGAGCTCAGAACAATAGCAGCAAATCCGCAATTGCAGCTTCGTGTGCTGATTATCGTTACCGCGACTATTGTGGTCCCGATATTCGAAGAAATGCTGTTCAGAGGTCTGTTTCAAACGGCAATACGCAGATACCTGTCCCGGTCGGCGTTTTTCGTGCGATTGCAAAACAGGTCCCTGGCGGCCTGGGTGGCAATCGCAATCTCATCTGTGGTATTTGCAATAGCGCACCAGAAGATCGGGCACTGGCCGGCTCTGTTTGTCCTGGGAGTGTCTCTGGGCTATTCCTATGAAAGGAGCGGTTCTTTGTTCCGACCCATTTTTATCCACCTGCTTTTCAACGCCTCATCTATAATCTCGACGCTTTACTACGGATAATATTAATTATTGCGCCTTATGGGAAAATACTCAGGTGATTGCGAGCGAAGCGAGTCGAGAAATCTACTAAAAAAAACCGCCGGCCGGTAAACAAGTAAAAGTTATCATAATCACTCAGGCCATCCGCATCTACAGAGTAGTCGGAGTACAGGATAATTATTCGAGCCCCAGGACGTCGGCCATTGAATACAGGCCCGGCTTTTTTCCAGCCAGCCATTTTGCCGCCCGCAGCGCTCCCCGCGCGAAGGTGTCTCGGCTGTGAGCGGTATGATTCAACGTTACTTTCTCGCCAAGGGCGGCAAAGACTACCGAGTGGATGCCTGTGATATTGCCTGTCCGCACCGCCTGGATGCCAATGCTCCCTTTCTTTCTAAGCGAATCTTTGCCGGCCCTGCCGCAAGTTACACAATCAGCAAACTTTCTTCCTGTCGCCTTACAGATATTCTCTGCCAGCGTCAGGGCTGTCCCGCTCGGAGCGTCTTTTTTGAAACGATGATGCTGCTCGATTATCTCTGTATCATAATCTTCGCCGAGCATCGATGCGACCTTGCCGATGAGAGCGAACAAAACGTTCATCCCAACGCTCATATTCGAGCCGTATAGAACGGCGGTTTTTCCGCCGGCGTTCTTTAACTTTTCCTGCTGCTCGGCGCTCAAAGCGGTTGTGCCCATAACCAGCGAGCATTTTTGCTCGATACAGTAACCGATTGTTGCATCAACGGCTTGCGGCTGGGAAAAATCGATTACCACTTCCGCCCCCGGCGGGAATTCCGCCGTAATCTCCACCCCGATAGAACCAACGCCTGCCACAATCCCGGCGTCTTTACCAAGCTCGGGATGGCCTTTGTTCTCAACCGCTCCAACAACAGAAAATTGCTCTGATTCGGCAGCCACGGAAAGAATCCGCCTGCCCATGCGCCCCCCAGCGCCTACTATCAACAGTTTTAATCCCATTTTATCTTCCTTAAGTTATTTTGACCATTTTACCGATACAAAATATAACAGCTTACGTATATAATTACAAGCTAAAAGGATTTGGCTTGATTATTGTAATAAACCTATAGTAAAATTGAGCGTAGGCAGAAATCAGCAGGAACCGTTTTTACCCATAAATTTAATGGAGGCATAAAATGGTCAACAAAATATTCACAATTTTATTGGTCGCAGCCGTAAGTATATCTTCGGTATTTCTGGTCGGCTGTGAAAGCGATGCTCAGACAGGGGCTCTTCTTGGCACAGGTGTCGGTGCCGGCGTTGGCGCTTTAGCCGGTGGCGATACGGAAGGAGCACTAATAGGAGCAGCGGTAGGCGGCGGGGCAGGCTATATGTTAGGAAATGAGGGGGATAAGAAAAAGACACAGGCTGAGATGGACAGCATACGCCAGGAAATGAGCGTTGTTACCGTCAACATCACCAACAGTAACGGCTCAGTAAGCCAGGTAAGGTTGAGAAAACAAGGTGTTGGGTATATCGGTCCGAGAGGTGAGTATTATGACCATCTTCCGGGTAACGATGAACTTCGGCCGGTATATGGCTTCTAACTAAAAACCGAGAAATAGCTACACAAACAATCGGCTTTCAAACAAATACTGTCAGCCGAAGTGCTTTAATTGCACCTTAATAAAACAACAAAGGCTAAGAGCGCTCTGCTCTTAGCCTTAATCTATGTATATCCACCTCACTAAAAGGGGGGCGGTTACTGTAAAAATAGCGCCTTTGCTATACCGGCTTGTATATGACAGCTTCGGCGTCGGGTTGTCGTTGAGGACGATTAGGCCAGTTCAATTCATCAAAGAGGAACTGACTTGCCTGACGTATCATCACCGCCGGCATTGAAGGACACATCTCAAAAGAACCAATCAAATCATTATCATATTTGCTCAGGGCGTTAAGAAGGTAGTCCCAGTTCTCACGAGGGATGCCGTCCTTCAAGCCGGGTGGTTCATTGTTGTCCTCCAGGCCGTAATTGTCGCTGATATGCAGATGAGCAACCCTGCCGGCCAACTCGTCAACATACTCTTTGAAGCTGTACGTCCTGTCTACATTGGCATAGCCGGTATCGAGACAATACCACAGCGAATCAAATCTCTGTCCCAGTTGCCTTACTTTCGACAAATCGCCGGTTTCGATGCACAGTTTTACGTTTTTCTCCTCGGCGAGGCGGACTACTTCAGCGGCAAAATCCCTGCCGTTGCTCCCCTCCTGCTTAGTTATTGCCAGACTCTGCAAATCGGCTACAATATCCGCACCAAGTACCTCAGCACACCCTATCTGTTCATCCCACTGCTCAAGTGTGGGATTGTCGTTACGTGAACGCATCGAAACAAGCATACCTTCAGTGGCACAAAGAAGTCTGGGCCAATTGTACTTTTCATACCGGCACTCATTCTGACCCTTTATCTTGGGCCATAATTCTACTCCGAAGCCAAGCGATTTGAGGAATTCACACTCCTGCTCAAGGGAAAGATTGGTCTCACGCCACCAATATATCATTGTCGAAACTACATACCGAATTCTCATACTTGCAGTCTCCATACCGACTCGACAGTCATTCTTTGACAGATAAAACACCATCATTACTTCTATCGATAGAAAACAAACATAACTTCAAAGCTTTCTGGAAAAAATGCGCTATTTCGGGCACAAAAATTGGCTCGAATAGAAAATAAATATCTGGTTATAACTGCTGAGTCCAATAACAACGGCAAGTACCCAACTAATAACTGAAAACCCAAACGGAAAAACCAGTAAAAACCTGTGAATTTGAAAAATTACTGTTGCAATATTCAATTAATGCGGTAAAATAGGATTTTTTGATTTGGAGCTATATAAGTATGAAGAAAGATATACATCCAAAATACGATAAGACCGTAGTTCACTGCGGCTGTGGCAATACCTTCGAGACCCGCAGCACAGTTAAGGAAATTCACGCCGAGATTTGCTCGATGTGCCACCCCTTTTATACCGGAAAGCAGAAATTCGTCGATACTGCAGGGCGTATAGAGCGATTCCAGAAAAAATACGGTAAAGAGTACTTCAAAAAAGGCGAAGATAACAAAAACCAATAGCTGTTTTTCAGATTATAATAGCGTTTAGCGTCTAACATAGCTATCCTTTCCATTTGTCAGGCGTTATACGCTGTTTTGCTTTTAGGGAATCGTGAATTTATGAGCGAAAACAAAGACCCGCTTCTGTCAAAGCTCGACGAGCTTGAGGCACGATACGTGGAAATTGGAAAGCAGATTTCCGAGCCCGCAACCGCCTCTGACCCTGCCAAACTGATACCACTGTCAAAAGAACAGGGCAAGCTCAAGGCAATCGTCGGCAAATACCGCGAATACAAAACAACACTGGCGGGCATCGAAGACGCCAAAGAGATTATAGGTGATGAATCAGCCGACGAGGATTTCAAAGCTCTCGCAGAAGAAGAACTGCAAAAACTCGAAGGCCAAAAGAAAACCCAGCTCGAAGAGCTGCAGAACACCCTGATTACAGCCGACGATATGAGTGTTGCTTCGGTGATAATGGAAATACGTGCAGGCACCGGCGGCGAAGAGGCGGCCCTGTTTGCACGCGATTTATACAATATGTATGT
>JBHPEQ010000085.1:0-10931 GCA_042576845.1 Planctomycetota bacterium | reverse complement strand
TGGACCAATTTTGGGGTAGTATCTATGAAACAATCAAGAATATCAGGCCGGACATTCGTGTTGATGCCCGTGCCAAGGCTTTTCCGGACTCGCTTATAGACAAGGCCATCGAGATGGGAATTGACTTAAGGATATGCACAAAATACTGGGCCGAACAAATGGGCCTGCCGTTTCATCCGACCCACATACCGCGTGAGAATCAATTCGACCGACGCCATGGCTATGCCGATTTACTGCGCTATCCGCAAAGATACAAGATGCACTGGCGGCTATGGAATTGCGGCACCACGCGTATTCTGTTGTGGGGTGATCCTGATTATGTCCGGCGCTTCTCTGGCAGCACTCACTTATATGACGGTGAAGGCTTCGAGGTCGTCGAACCGCTTGCTACGAAAATGTGGTATCATCCGCACGATATGGAGCCGTTCGAACTGCTCAAACCAAAGTACCAGTATTACGACTATGAGTTCGAGCGGTACTGGCACTTCTTCCAGCTTTTTGGAAGGCTCGGATACAATCCCGAAACAACGCCCCAAATATGGCAAAGGGAATTTGAAAAACGCTTCGGCAAAGAGGCCGCCCCATTGGTAGAACAGGCCATTCACCGCGCCGGCAAAATCCTGCCGCGCATCGTAGCTTACTGCTTCCCATACGAGGACCGTTTCCACACCACCGGCGGCTGGGTGGAAAAACAACGCAGGGAAGACCTCCCTGAATATGCCAATGCCATCACCAGCGATACACAGCAGTTCTTACGTATTGATGATGCTGCTGGCTTTAATATTGCAGGGATCGAATCAGCCAAGATATGGCCGCAGGAAACCAGCGAATGGTTTGCTGATGTCGGCAAAGATGTCCTGCAGCTTGTCGCCGAAGCCGAAAAACAAATCGGCCCCAACAGAAATAAAGAGTTCTTTTCAACTATGGTCGACCTGAAGATATTGGCTAATCTGGCCTCGTACCATTCGCGAAGAGTTCACGCAGGTCTTGCCCTGGCATCGTTCGAACATACTAACGACCTCAATGCACTCGATGACGCCATTTATCATGAAGGCCGGGCTATCCGGGCCTGGCAGCATATTGTAAATGCTGCTTCTGATGTATACACTGAGGACCTGAAAATGGGCTGGGAAAGATTCCAAACACAGGGCCACTGGAAAGATGAGCTTGCAAAGTTAAAGCAAGGCCTAAAAGACCTTCAGGCAAAAAGAGAAACTTTCAAACCGCCCCTTATGGTAAAGGAACCTTTTATCGCCCATGTGCCAATCCGAAGGGCTTTGCCGGCCAAAGACCTGCTCATAAAGTCAACAGTAAGCTCTCAGACACCAATAACAAATGTGCGGGTTGGTTACCGCATCGGCCAAAAAGAATATTACGACCACATAAACCTCGAACAAACCGGGCAGTTTACATATAGCGGCACGATTGATGGTTCCGAACTGACCGACACAATGGACTACTACATCGAAGCTGCAAACCAGAATGTTGGAACCGGCTGGGAAAGATACCAAAGGAATACTTATCCTTCGACTGGACAATCCAATCCCATTACAGTAATTGTTACTGACGACAACCTGCCGCCCGCCCTCGAACACGAGCCCATAACCAGTGCGCCTGCTCTCGAACCCCTGAAAATAACCGCCGAAGTAAAAGACACTTCAGGCGTCAAGTGGGTACGCCTTCGTTATCGCAGTGTTACTCAATTCGAGGATTATAAGAGTCTCGATATGTGTTCAACTCATAACAAATCTCAGTATCAAGCTGTGGTGCCCGCCGAACACATCGTTCCGGAATGGGACTTTATGTATTTCTTTGAAGTAATGGACAACAATGGCAATGGAAAAATATATCCGGATATTGAAACAGAAACACCATACGTTGTAGTCAAACTCCAGCGATGAGAATTATCTAATAAGAAGTCTCAGTACAGCTCTTAACAGTTCAGGTAAAGGAAGCGGAACCTGCCTGTCAGCAAACTTATGCTTTTCCCTTGCAAATTATTGCACTTTTTGATATTTTCAATTATTAAGCATTTAGTCATTAAGAATGATTTGCGATTCAGGATTTTTATGTTATCCGGCCAGATACAATCCGGTCTTGACTGTAATGTGCTTGTTTTGAACAAACACTATATGGCTATCCGTATAGTGGGGGCCAAAAGAGCTTTTTCTTTGTTATTCCGCGAATTGGCTGAAGTTGTCTCATTAGAGGACGGCTCATACTCCAACTATGATTTCCAGAGCTGGTGTGAGGTAAGCGAATTCAAACGAAACTTTAGACCCAACGGACATGATTGGGTCTCTACGGTCAATTTTCACATTGCTGTGCCGAGGATTATCAGATTGTTATTCTACGACCGGCTCCCGAGAACCGAGGTTAAGTTCAATCGCCGAAATATCTTTGCTCGTGACAAAAACAGATGCCAGTATTGCGGAAAAAAATTCACCACCAATGAATTGTCGCTTGACCACATTGTCCCAAGGAGTTTAGGTGGAAAATCAAAATGGGAAAACATAATTTGTTCCTGCACGGAATGCAACGTGAAAAAAGGTGGTCGTACTCCCCAGCAGGCCGGTATGAAACTTATTAAACAACCCGTCAAACCAAGGTGTAATCCCCTTGTTCACATCCACCTCGGCCACCACCGTTATCAAAGCTGGAAGCAATTCCTCGATAACGCTTACTGGTCTGTCGAGCTTAAGTAAACCCGATGAACTAAGACGCCCTAAGTGTCGGGTAATTTGCTCAATCTTCTTTTTTGTTCATTCGGTCCTTTGTGCCGGAAATGACAACTACATATTCGCCCTTTGGTTTTTCCTCAAGTTGGTTTAACAGCTCAGAGATACACCCTCGCCTGACTGTCTCAAAGACCTTAGTCAATTCCTTTGCCAACGCGGCAGGACGGTCTCCGAATATCTCCAAAGCATCAGCAAGGAAGGAACGCAAACGATGCGGAGCTTCGTAATAAACGAGCGTGTGTGGGGCATCCTTATCGACAGCTAAAAAGTTTCGGCGTTTTCCACTTTTGCGAGGTGTAAACCCTCGAAATGCAAAAGAATGATTCGGTAGACCGGACAAAACCAGCGCCATTACAAAAGCTGTTGGCCCGGGAATCATCGTAACCTCTATCCCTGCTTCAATCGCCGAACGCACCAGTGTAAATCCCGGGTCCGAAATTCCGGGAGTTCCTGAATTTGATACCAAAGCAACGTTTTTGCCTTGCTTCAATAAGCTGATAATTTTCCTGCCTGCCTGCTGCTCATTATGTTCGTGGAAAGATATTTGCGGTCGCTTGATATTAAAGTGTTTTAGTAAAAGGCCGGTTTTGCGAGTGTCCTCACTAGCAACGTAATCCACCTTAGGAATTGTTTCCAAAGCCCGCAGTGTAATATCAGATAAATTCCCGATTGGTGTCGCTATCAAATACAGCATAAATGTCTTAATAGATAAAATTTATAAAGCTTTTTGTTTGATGAAGAGCTTTGGCGTATTTTCTTATGATTTTACCATCCGGTCAATATAATAATTCCATGTCTGCGGGATGTTCAGGTAATCAGCAGCAGAGAGAAGATTTACATTATGCAGAACATTACGTCAGAGGTTAAGAAATGGCCGGCGGTGTAGCTTAGTTGGTTAGAGCATGGAACTTATAAACCCAATTTACAATTTTTTACTTTTCTCAAATCAAAAAAACAGATACCACCTCTTACGCGTACGGTATTCATTTGAGCTAAATCTTAACCCACATAAGTTCACGCTCAAAATCCAGAACCGTCACCGTATCGCTAAAATACTGCATGCCAAGCAAACCGCCGCAATCCTCTACAAGCGGGCTGTCATCGGGAAAAACCGAGGCATGGGCATTAACAACGCTCCTTTCGCCCACCTTAAGTTCAGCAATAACACCGCGCTTACAACGCAGCCGACCGATATATGGATATACCTCTGTACCGCTTTTCAGTTTTACGTCCGGAACATTCGCTCGCAAATCATCCCAAAGCTGCTCGCTAACCGCCAGACCCCTCCCGCTGCCGGTATCGAGCTGAAGTTCCATATCTACGCCGGCTATCGGTATTCGGACAAAAAGGAAGGCGTTGCCGTAAAAATCCTCTTCAATCGAAAGCGGATATTGCTGCCACAAATCCGGCTCACTCGGCTCAAAAACCTTACTGCTCGAGAGTTCCGCTTCCCGGCTTATATTATCAAACGCAATATACTTAAATTCACGCAGGGCCGGAAGACCAACAATAACCAAATCATCCCTGTCCGCCAGCAGTCCAAAAAACTCGCTTCGCAGCTGACCTTCCAGATATAAGCAGGGCCAATCAACCAAGCTTATCTGCCCTATTTGCAATTCAGGAAGATAACAAAGCCCGAAACTATAATCCTTCGAGTCGGCTCTGTTGCTCCTCAGCGGGTAAATGGCCAGCTCATTTTCCAGAACGTGGCTCTTCTTTACAAAGATGGCCTGGGATGCACCCGTATCCAATACAACCGGATACTTTTCCTGCCTGCCGCTGAGCCTGCCTTCGACAACCATAAAACGGTCTCTTGAATATCGAGCGTGGTATTTAATCCGGCCGGGACCGCCTTGTTCTATCTTACTGTCAATATCCCACAAGTAATCCCGGCTGCCGTCAACTCTTTCGATAACTTCGATTGAATAGGGCCCTGAATTCGGGTCTATCCTGCGAATATCAGCTCGATTTTCGAGTTTGCCGCCATTGAAAGCAAAACCGGCAGGATAAAACGAACAACCGGCCTGCAAAGATAGAAACAAAGCAAGCAGAAAAATTAAAATCACCCTTCTCACATCTGCACCCACTAATCAAACAAATTCCTTTATAGAAATTTTTCACCCACATCCATCCATAGTGGATACCGCACCAAATCGCTGTTAAACGACACGAAAAACCGAGGCTCACCCGCCTGGTAAAAACCCCCAAATTCTATGTCGATTATTATACCATTTTGAGCACTTGCTTGTCAAGAAATTATTAGAATCTATCCCAAAACCTATGAAAAACCACGTTTTCAATACTCATAATGCGGGATGACCCCAAAATATGTGGAAAAACAACCTTTACACGTCGTCAGGTTGACAGGAGTGAACACAATCGAATGAAGCCGGAGGTGCAGAACTTGTTTGACACCCTCAAGGGCTTAGGGAGATGCAGGAGTTTTTTTTCTCTGGCACATTGTTCATCATTAGTTAAGAAACTAACCTCCTATTGAAATGATTTCCGGGAAAGCCCGCAAAATCTCTTGGCGTATCTCGGTTGATAAACAGCTCTTGACTTTACTGTTTCGTATATTGTGGATAAAAGCTTTGGCTTTTGATAATGCATCGCTGCCTGGCTGCAGATTTTCACGCTTATCACGGTTTGCCAAACGGGGGACAAAGAACTCGTTTCTCATATGACGAACTGTATGCTCCTCGGCAAGAAAATCCTTGCCCGGCCCTTTCTCTACCATCAAATCAACAGCAAGGGTATCATCGCTTACTTCTATCCCCTTCAGGACACGCTGACACATTCCCAATATTTCGTTATCCATAACAAGTTTTTCATAGGATACCGTAAGGTCTTCTTCCATTAGACCGGCAATATCATGAATATAGTTTGCTCCGGACATTGCCACGAGCAGGCTGGACATCGCACTTTCGTAGGCGGCCTGAATATCTACTTCTTTGGCGTCCGAGGTTCCTGCTGTTGAATAAAGAGGAATTTCGAAGTACTGGGCCAACTGCGATACCGCCGCATTGAGCATTGCTCTTTCTATGGGGCCGCTGAGATGGTTCATAGTCCTAAGGTCTGTGATTGAGCCGACGCTGCCGCAGATTCCGGGTGCACCCCTTTTAATACACTGGACTAATGTAATTCCGCCGAGGGTCTCAGCTATATGTGAGAGCACGTTTCCCGCCAGGGTAATCGGTGAGGTTGTACCGCATATCGGCTCCGTTGGAACCACAACAGGTAAGCCGTGGCCGGCCAAATAGCAGGTCATCTCTCCGTAGTCTTTATCAATTTTGAAGGGGCTAATGATTAATGTGATAAAGGAAACAAAAGGATTTTCACGCAGAGCCTTAGAACTACCGGCGATTTGCTCAGCCATTTTCACAACTTTCTTACAACCCTGCGAAGAGTAAATACCACCCATCACGTGTTTGCTTGTATTGTCCAGTGCGTGAAAAAAGCGACTTATATCAATGACGTCTTTATCGTCTATCTCATTCGGGAAAACGTTTATGGTGAATAAATGGATGTTTTCCAGCGCATTAACCATACGAGCATTTAAGATAACATCCTCGATAGTTGACGGTCGACGTTGGCCGGTATCCGCATCCAGTACGTAAATAGCCGTGCCGCCCGTGCCATAATGAACGCGATTCTTTTCAAGAATTACATCGCATTTACCATCCCGGGAATATAATGTTACCGAAGACGGATTTGAAGCGATAGCATCTTCAACCATCCTTTTAGGAAGTTTAACAATCCGGGTTTCAGAGTCAACGGTGGCGCCGGACGACTTAAACGCCTCAAACGCTGTCGGAGAATAAACCAACATACCGGATTTAGCCAGCACTTCAAAGGCAGCATCAGATATTTTCTTAATGTTACCGTCACTGAGCGGTTTATAAAGAGATGAACAAAGTCCCACCGTATCATTTTTACTTTTGTTTGTCTTGGTCATTAAAATCTCCAAATCAATGTATGGTTCGACTATTTTCTAAATTTGCAAAAAGAGGAACTCTTAAAACCGACATTCCTTTACCAAAGCACGTATGCCGTACCTTTTTAATAAGCTACCTGCTTTGTCGGCCGGACATTCAAAATTTGACGCTCTTTCTTTAAGCGGAATCAGGGACTTTTTTTGAATTTTTACAAGATAATTTATTCTAGTTTAAACATTTATTTACTTCATTACTTCTCTAATCCTGCTCTTTACAGTCTGTTTATACTTTTCCGTGATTTAGGCACTGCGCATAACAATAAGGTTTTATATAGCAAGAAGTTATAAAAGAAAAAATTAAAATGACAGGCAATCGATTTATAGGAGTTTTACATAAAATCCACCGGAACTTCAAGTCAAAAAAACAAAAAGTTGCGGTTTCGCAAGTTTGCCGGATTATTAGTCATTATCTGCTGTGAAAACTTAAAGGCCAGCTCCTTCGGTATATGATGTTTCAGCAAATGTATAAAGCAATAATAAAAGAATGACAATTACCAATATGTAAGAATCCCAGAAGTGCCTCACAATAAATCCCCCTCAAACCCGGAACAAAGTTAACTGGCACTTATTTTCTACAAATATCCGGTGTTCACGTTGTTTTTTTGCCTGAACTATTATCTGATTTTAAAGGCAAAGGCGTGTTCACAGGGCTTTTCCCGAGGAAGTTTAATTGTAAGACCATCTTCATCTCTGGACCATTTTAGTTTGCTGTTCGAGCCGAGCATAGAAACAGAACGGATTTTTTTAGTGTAAAGCTCTGATTCGGAATTTAAACTTTTTATCGTAAGCTCGTCTCCGGCGGGCCAGTTAAGTGCAATAGCATAGAGAAAACCGTCTTTTGTAGTAAATCTTATATCCTCAGCGGTGTATTGACGTTTATCATCTTCTTCATTAACAGTCCCTCCCTTTTCCTCTCTAAGTCCTTCTCCATAAATAAGCCAGGGTCTGGTTTCATAAATCGCCTCACCATTAACGTCCAGCCATTTGCCGATACCAAGGAGAATTTCCTTCTGCTCATCCGGAATCGTCCCATCAGGCCTGGGGCCAATATTGAGCAAGAGATTGCCGTTTTTGCTGACTATATCTACGAAAACGTCAACAAGCGTGTTAACTGACTTGTAATCTGGGTCCTTGATATAGAACCAGGCTCTGAAGTCCACTGATGTATCGGTTGCCCATGGCCGTTTAGCTAAGGTGTTCATTCTATGCCGTTCTAAATCAAGTATACCGACCCCGAGAGGAAGATGTTGGTCTTTATAAGTTATGACGACTTCTTTGTGCCATTCCTCGGCCTTGTTATAGTAGTAGGTAATAAACGATTTTTTGTATTCCTCAAAAGTGGGTTCTCTCCACCCAAAATCATAATATATGTAGTCCGGCTCGTATTTGTCTACAACCTCCTTCATCTTTGCCTCCCAGTTTTCGAGGAACTCTTCGGATTCAGGAGCCCCCTTTTCGTGTGGCGGAGGATACAAACCGTCAATGCCGGCATATTTTGGATCTTCAGTATCATATCTTTTGTCTGGTGTATAAGAAGTCTCAAAGTACTTCCACTTAAATGCATGGTGGAATGAGCATACGAATTTCATACCTTGCTTTTTAACAGCCCTTTCTAACTCACCTACGATATCTCTTTGGGGTCCCATATCGCCAACGTCCCATTTAGAAAGGTCACTATCCCACATGGCAAATCCATCGTGGTGTTCTGTAAGTGGACCGGCAAACCGAGCGCCGGCTTTCTTGAATAGCTCAGCCCATTCGTCTGCATTAAATTTCTTACCATTGAACATTGGAATGAAATCCTTGAATCCGAATTCCAAGGGGTCGCCAAAGTTCTCTTTGTGGTATTTATATGTTGGATTGCCCTTCGTATACATGTAGTGCGGATACCACCCCGTACCGTATGCGGGCACTGAACGAGGTCCCCAATGGGTGTAGATACCGAACTTGGCATCACGAAACCATTCGGGGACAGGGTGCTGTTTAAGTGATTCCCAGGTAGGTTCATAAGTTGTTCTTGCTTTTTGACAAGAAGCATTAAGGATACAGAGAATAGAGGCTGTTGCATATATCGTTAGTACGGACACAGGTTTTGGTTTTTTACACATTTTGAGCTCCTGTAATGAATACTGTTTTCCACTCTTATTTTCTACCTCTCAATCCAACCATTGAAAGGTCAATCGGCTTGAATCCCAGCTTAAATGCCGGTGACTCAGGTCTCAAGGAATAGTTATCATTCTCAGGGTCTACAAACATTGGGTCGGCAATAACCGAGTGGGTGTCAAAACCACGCTTCTGCCAATCTTGGAATGTAGTAACTCCAGGAAGACCACCAATAACAAGGTCTTTACCCTTGGTGTTGAATATAAGATTGTAGTCAGATTCCATCGGTACTGAATCTCCACTTATGCGATAAAGAACGCCATCAGGATTTGAAAAGTAGATTATGTTTCTCAGCAGGCGTATCTTCTCATGGGGCCCACCAGAGTAATTATATTGAGCC
Organism: Planctomycetota bacterium; assembly: GCA_042576845.1. Lineage (GTDB taxonomy): Bacteria > Planctomycetota > Phycisphaerae > Sedimentisphaerales > Anaerobacaceae > JBHPEQ01. The sequence continues at coordinate 1,696 of JBHPEQ010000085.1, read as the reverse complement.
CTGCCTCCTTCTACAAAGATGTTGTTATAGATGGTATTGTTTATATTTTTGTGCCACACAAGCTGGCCTGCTTGGGCTCTATAGACAACATTATTCTCAACAAGACAGTTTCTTGTTTCACAGCCAAGATAGATACCCCAAGCAGGACTTCCCAAACCTCCTTGAAAAGGCCAGACGTCATGAATGAGGTTATTTCTTATTACAATTTTGTCATCACGAACAAAAATGCCGGCTCCATCATTCATACCATGCATCACATCATAGATTTCATTGTATTCAATAACAAGTCCCTGCTCCTGGTTTTTTCTTTGGAATTCCTGTTCATAATCTGTTTCAAAATGACGAACATATATCCCGGAATGTGATGTATGATGAATCAGATTATTTGCAATCAGGCCGCCGCCGTCGTCAATGTTGATTCCGACTCCGCCGTGAAAAACCGAACCGCAATGGTGGATATGGTTATATGAAATTATATTGCGATGCCTGCCGTAACTTCTGTTTATAATTCCTCCGCTGCCGGTATCGTAGATTTCATTTCCAATTACCCGGATTGCATCACCTGTCAAGTCCAGGCCGTATGTACCGGTATTTCTTATGGTGTTATTTGCGAAAGCACATTCTCTGACGCCTTTGAGGGTTATTGCCGATGGAAACCATATGTCACCAACATCTCTAATAGGCGGAATTCCTTCCTTCGGGAATATATAATCCGTATCACAGAAAGTAAGGCCGCGGATACTAACATATTGAATATGGTTTTTTCCTTCCACATCGCCCTCGAATCTGACAAGCTCATTTAAAACAGGTGCTCGTAATTCGGAAAGCTCGCCTTCATCGGGGGGCCAAAAGTAAAGCTTGCCTGTATGTTTGTCCAAATACCATTCACCTTCTATGTCTAAAGCTTCTAAGGCATTTTCAATATAGTAACGGTTGTTACCATCTATACCTATTCTTCTTCCTAAAGTACCTGTGAATTTTACTATCTTTTCTTCTTCGTTTAATTCAGAAATAACAAGTCGGGCTTCGTTCCAGGAGTAATAAATAATAACTTCTACATCATTGAGGTTGTTCCATTGCTTGAAAGGGCTTGCTTCATACTTAAAGCTTTCCATATCCTCCAAGCCGCTTTCTACTCTATAAAAGCCTTCTTTATTGGGAATGCGTGCCCGTTGTTGTCTTTGGCCGCTCAGAAATAGCTGTCTGAAATTCCATTTGCCTGCTTTAACTTCAGGAATATCGCAGACCATAATCTTGCCTTTGTACTTCTTCCATGAACCGTCAATTCCCCTGCCGCCGCTAATGACAGGTTTTTCATCTTTATAGGCGGTGTATGTGATTGGACAAGCTTCAGTCCCGGAATCTTCCAGAGTAAATACAAGCGTCTCAGACATTTCATACAAACCGCCGCGGATGTAAACCGTAACCGGCTTAGTCAAACCGTTCTTCTTCTTCATTGCTCGGACTGCATCACGCGCCTTCTGTATGGTCGCAAAGGGCTTGTCGATAATGTTCCCTGCCCATGAATCATTACCACTGGGAGAAACGTAAAGAGTAATTTCATCGGCATCTGCCATCGAAACAAACGAACAAATCAGTAGTAAAAGAGTGACAATTACCAACGTGCAAGAGTTCTTGAAATGCTTCATAATAGGTTCCTCCATAAAAATTGTTTACATTTCCTGTACAAACCGCT
>JBHPEQ010000084.1:0-11109 GCA_042576845.1 Planctomycetota bacterium | reverse complement strand
TTGCTGTCTGTGATATTGGCGGGGCAAGTAAACTTAGAAATGTAATTATGATTCGCAAAAACTCACCCATTCCAATTAAAAAAACTGAGACATACTGGAAAGATTCTTCTTGACCGTTTCACTTTGATCGATCAAATCAAGCCATGGGCCACTTTTTTCATCTTCTGTAATTGTAATATTCTTTTCTTGTTGAATGTTTTGGGCAAAATGATGAGCCAAACGCTTGTCAAGGTCGTATCCGCCAAGCTGATGGTCACCTTCAGTGGCAACAACCTCGACATTGAACGCATCCTTAACCTTCACGATTGACACATCAAAGGTGCCACCTCCGAAGTCATAAACCAATATTGTCCCAGGTCGTCCGCCCGTCGAGGCGTAAGTAATTGACGCTGCGGTGGGCTCATTGATAATCTCCAATAATTCAAGTCCTGCTAATTTGGCTGCATTCATCGTTGCCGTTCGCCTGGTTTCATCAAAATATGCGGGGACTGTAACAACGGCATATTTGATATCGCCTAAACGGGCTTCGGCATCTTTTTTGACTTTTCTTAGAATTATTCCGCTCAAATCTATCGCTGAATGGCTTTGGCCGTTGAATTGAAACCGCCATTCCGGGTCTCCCATTTTTCGTTTAATCCATTGGGCGACGCGTTCCGGATAAGCCCCGGCACTTCCCTTGGCTCGTTCTCCAATTAAAACAGGGCCGTTTTCTTGGAAAAAAACGGCGGAACGTGTGACCCTTTCGCCTTCTGCATTGGGGACAATCTCAGGACGTCCTGCAGCATTGATCACTGCCAAGGTAGAATAGGTCGTTCCTAGGTCTATACCAATACATGGATATTTATTCATGATATCCTCCTTAATATTTATTTTCGATAGACGTTTACTCGTGCTGAACGAAGCACTTTTTCTTCTGTTTCTGTTATCTGCATGGAGTAGCCGCATTTTTCTACGTTTGCGACCGTATCTGGCGATCTCCAGAATCTTGCAGGAACAGCCCGTAAGGACTCCATGCAATTCACATCAAAACGTTCTCCGGGTTGCGGGATGATTACATCAATCCCATGTTTTTTGAGAATCTCTTGGATGTATTCAAGAAGTTCTATGCTAAAACTATCAGGTTCGTGGCTACCAGCTTCCATCGCCATGACCCGGCGGAAGAGCATATCATGAAGTTCAAACATCGATTCGAGGACTTTCATTTTGCCCTCATTAACATATTCGTCTGATTGGCAAACTAGTTTATCTTTTGCAAGATGAACAAATTTTTGTATTTCATCTAATTTAATATCCATGCCCACCACAACGTTTTTAAGTTCCTGAAAGACTTCTCCTGCAGCTTTTTTAGGGTCGGAGGGTTTCTCTTCTGATTGACCTTCTACTCTTTCTGGTTGAACCTCTTCTGCTTCAGGCTCGGTTTCTTTTGTGGTTTCTATATTTTCTTCAGAAATCTTGTTTGTAGGTATGCTTTTATCTTTCATGGCTTCTTCACGTTCTACCATAACAGTCTCCTTTAATGGAATTAATCCTAGATCTTTTATGAAAAGTCGCTTTTCACATAAAACCACCTCCAAATAAAACAAATATGATTATATCGCCTTTTGAATGAAAGTCAAAGAAAAAATGGGTTTTAGAGTGTTTTTTTCGATAGCTGCCAAGCAAGAAAAAAACGGGCAAATCATTGACTATTTAGCTTCGAGTTTCCTTCTCAACATCACCACACAAAGGCCAAGCAGTAAGAGCGTAGTGGGTTCGGGAGTAATAGGGTATAATCAGGAAAAAGCTACAAGTCGGGTAAATCCTCAAAGCAGGTCGCTATCTTAAATGGATACTTTTTAGAATCTATTCCATCAAGCCATTTTCTGCAGGCAATGTCTGACACTGTCAGGTCATCTGCCGTTCTCTGTTCCGCTAACAACTCTATTTTAAGCGGTATGTATCTATCCTTTTCCTTAAAATCATCTACACCCGCTTTTAGAATTTTTGATGCCCATCGATGCAGGATTACCTTAGTTCTATTATCTAATCTGTTAGCTGTTATTGACCAACGTTGAGCCGCTTTGCTTGAATATCTTCTTACCCTAATCCAGCCCTTGGAAACCAAGTCACGAATAATCTCTTCCCTTGCCGAGCCTTCAATCGCAATCTTTTCATCATACTTCTTGTATATACGAGCTACCCTCAGCTTCGTATACCCGAATTTCGTTGGATAGCTGACTACTGACTGAATATGGTTCTGCTGAAGGGGCACCAGATGCCCCTTCGGGCTTATCCAATATGCGACTTTCATTCTTCACTCCTTTCCTTTCTTCGCTGGGGCTTATCAGGAACAAGAATAGCACGGCCAGCAGGCAGTCTTCTTTCTGCGACAATCGCATCATAAACGAGTTGTTCATCGGGCGTAAGCTCGATATCGGTTCCACGCTCTCTTAGCAAAATCTTCAGACCAATACATGCACCACCCAGATATATTTCTTCCGGTAATTTGCCAGTTTCCTTTACATGGGAAACTATCCATGAACGCTTTGAATATAGAGCGGCAGTGAGTTTCAATTCCCTTACAGTTATTTCTGGCGTAGCCATTTTAATACCCCTTCAATTAAACCATTTCTTACTTTTTTGCGAAAGAAGACTGGCCAGAAGTCTTAAGATATGTTCACTTACGAAGTGCATCATACCTTTACTTGCCCTTTTATGGGCCGCATCATCCAGGCTTTAGCACCTTGGCGGTATCTGCCAGGTTGCTGCGTGGTCAAAGGGCCAGTCCCTCGCACGCTCGTTATGCATTACTTACAGGATTATATGTAAAGACTTCTCTGTGTCAAGGAATTTTTCTGATTATTTTTTTTTCACCTTAACCTGGATGAACTTTTTGACTTCTGTAGGTTGCTTCTATTGCTCAGACGGGTTTACCGTAGGTTGCTTTTTTCTAAACACTCCACTGCAGATTTGGTTCAAAGGCACTTTATGATTAGTTGGTTCCGCCAAAGATATTATCAAGAACATCTTTTATGCAACCGGTTTCCGGTTCCCGTCGAACTACTATTACAAAGGGCTTTTTTGAGTATAACTTTGGTTTATCGGGAAGGGGCTCACCGGTCTTTCGCTCTGCAACAGCGAGCAAAAGTGCTACACCGGCAAATGCTTTATACGTACGCCTATCCTCGATGCGGTATATCTCTACGTTAAGTTCTTCGCCTTGAAGAACAAACGCTTCATCAATCCTGCCGTATTTGAGCCCGGGGGCACTTTTCCTTTCAATGCTTGTATATTGCATGCCTTCTTTTTTAAGTTCCTCAGCTAACTCTTCAACTGTTTCGATGTCCTTTCCGCACCCGCTCAAAACGCAACTCAGCAAACCGGCCATTGTTACCAGCAAAAACTCTTTTTTTCTATTAGCCATAATTTCACCTATGTTATTGGCCAGCCGCTGTGGGTGTTGATTGTTTCGTCAATTTTCAATTATTTTGTTTTTCCTCACTGGAACTCTTTATTTCAGCCCTGTTTATAATTGTTGTTTCTTCTATCGGATTTCCCATCGTCCAGTATTTATACTCGCCAACGTCATAACATGTATAGGCTTTACTCCAAAACATTTCTTCGTACCCATGTTTACGGATAAACTCAACAAAGTAAACGAACTCATCTTCTAAGTGTCTGTTTTTCCCTCTTACTGCGTACTCATGCGGGGCTGTTTCAGCATACGTCTTGGCAAATACCCAATCAGCGGAATCAATAAACTTTTCAATTTTTGCATCCATACCTATGTTTTAGTATTCAATTAAAGGCTACACATAATATCCCGAGACTTTCTTCTTTCAGATTTGCTATACTTCGAGTAGTTCTTTCAGTTTTTGTCTAAGAGCCTGTGTTCTGGCTTCTAAAAAATCTGGAAAATTTAAAAAAGACAAATCTGCGTCAGGAATTATATGTTGTTGTTTGTAAGTATCAAGTCCAACAGGTTCCGGTTGAAGTTCTTGTAGCCAAGCCTCAAAATCCTTGTCAGCCTTATTCATATTGACTTTCCCCTGAAGTAACTGCAGATTACCTAAATCGTCTCTATGATCCAGCCAGAGATTCCATTTTTCTTTAGGTATTCCTTTTTCTCGTAAGATTTTCGGATTGAACATACTACGAGGGAAAATATGGTCAATATGAAAATGCTGGTCGAATTTTAACCAAGGATAAAGCAAAGCAAGGACTGTATATGTCTCGGAATGTCCGTAACGTGTATCAAGCAGTCCGTCAATTTGGTCTTCGTCAAATGTCATCGATTTTGTCGTGCCACGAAGTGATTCATAGATTCTATCTTCCGGGAAAGAATCACCGGAATCGGCTATAACACGCCGAGTTTTTGTAAGCACATTATCTGATTGTCCACCAAACGTTCGTTTTAATAATGCCCGCATCAACCATCTTTTCATTCGCTCTCTATCTGTAGTATAGTCTGTGGAAGTGATTATTCCTTTAGGATTGCCTTTCTGCAAAATGTAGTAAGTCAGTGGAATAACGGCATTATTTGAAATAAGTGTGTCTCGGCTATAGCCCCAGGTCGTAAGAAGTCTTACAGTTAGACTCAAAGCTTCCTTGATTTCCGACCATAAATTTTCAATCTTGAGCATATTGTCTCGGTTAAAGTTATCTATCCGGAAAGCAACCGTCTTTATGTCCGAGAGAACAAGACTTGCTTTCAATATGAAATCTTTCTCGAAATTGAAGGATTCGCCCATAAGATTCAAATCATCGACAAGGCTGTAAATCTCTTCACGTGCATCATAGTCCTGCCATTGGGCTGTAGCAATAGAGAGAAGTATGTCGGAATAGCTAAGTTGAGTGCCGCCGGAATTAACCCTTATGAAAATATTCAGAACTTTTTCAAGGTTATGCTCCTTCTCAAGAAAATAGTTAATCACTTGGCTGTGCATAATAACTTCCCAAAGTCTGCACAATGTATCTGAAGGATGCTCAAGTTCGGCTCCAACTAAGTCATTCTGATTACAGTATTTGAAAACTTCATTCATCTTCTTAAACTGTAAAATCTGACCGACTGGAAACCAGAAGTGTTCATCATCTCGCACTTCGGCTCCTTCGTCCCTGAGCATTTTAAAACCATACGCCATATCCCTTTCTTCATCCGGCCTAGTCAACAGATTAAGATACAACTTACGTTTAGGAAAAGCATGATCACTATTCCAACGATAATAAGGTAGCTTATTTGCATAATAACCTTTCAAGCCAATATTCAGAGCTGTCAAACGCTGTTGTCCGTCGAGAATAGCTGTTCGTGGCATTTCTCCTGTCAGTTTTAATGGTTCATTATGCTGGTAGTCCCTTTGATGGTATCTATCCATAAAGCGGTAAAACTGAAAGTCGGTTAGTTTATCCGGTTTAATTTTCCAAAATAAAAAAGAGCCGATTGGATAGCCGCGCATCAGAGAGTCAAACAGCCGCTCAATTTGCTCATCTGACCAAATAAACTCACGCTGAATGGCCGGCAGTATGAATTGATTTGACTGAATGTTTTCAATCGCTTCAGCAATTGTTATAGGTGTCTGAAAACTCATTTGTTTCTCCTGTTTGTTTATTGGCCAGCCGTTTACTGTTATCACAGATTTTCTTCAAATGCCTTGCACAACCGATTTACAACAAAATTAACATCAGTTTTTGAATATGGCACGTACCAGCCAGTTAGCCAGTCAGCTTTTCCCTGAAAATTATGCCAATGCCGAATTTTGAAGCCAGCTCTGCGAATCTCTCCTTCATAATGCCGACTTATGTCTAGGAGAATACACAGATTTTTCTTCTGGACGAAAATATATAATTTGTCTGATCCATTCAGAAACCAATAACCGAAATACCTCGATTTATGATTGAATTTTTCATTGAGGCCAGATAAGCGTTCTGTCAGTTTCAACCTGATCTGTCTTATAAGCTCGTCTGGGTATTTCTTCAAATACGCCTCCCATTTATAATCTTCTACAAGACCAAAACCTTTATCTGGATGAATTAAATACATCCCCTTTTTTCCACGTGTTTTCTTCATTTTTCACATACTTTCTTATTTTATTGGCCAGCCGCCATGGGTAGTAAAATTATATCGTTATTTCTTTGATAAATGGTTCGATTGCTTTTTCCAGTCTTATCTTAACAAATACTGTTTTTCACGCTACGGAGTCAATTTTTGTCTGCACAAGCTGGGCTTCACTGAAGTCTAGCGTCACTACTTCCGCACCAAAGGCCTTTCCTATAGCCTCCAATGTCTGCGTTGCCGATTTTTGTACTTCAGACTGCATCTTTTCGGTAAATTCTTTCGCCATTTGAACTGCCTGTTGTTTGGCTTCTTCCATAAGACGGTTCTTGTCCGCTTCGTTAAAGCCCGGACCAAAAGCTCTATTTACCAAATCGGGTAGTAACCAAGGCAATAGTTTTGCATTTTGCTCATCATAAAAACTGATGTCCCTTATACTGGTTTCGTATAGGCACTTTGGCATTATCAAGCGATAATGGCCTTCGTTCTCGGCTTCGATGACGAACTCTGAACTCTGTAAGTTGTATCGGAAGCTGATCTCAAACTCGAATATCATGGCCATTTTCTTAGTTGAAGCCAACCACAGAAAATATTTTTTACCAAATTCGCCAAACCAGTGTTCTGCAGTAGTGACTATCTCCTTAGTAACAATTTTGAAGACCACCAACTCGCCAACTGAACGTAGGTCTTCAATCGAAGTATATATGCTCGGCTTTGTTGGCAAGTTGTGTTTTCTGCGGAATCGAAACACCATAAAAACTACGACAGCTCCGATAAGGCCTACCATTATGCCAATTGCTATTTCTTGCATCTGCTTCTACCTCCAATAAGTGTTAGTGATACCAAATTCAACAGAATTTCCAGTTCTCATATATTGCAATCTTTCTATTTTATTGGCCAGCCGCCGTGGGTATCGATTATTTCCTTACATTCGTTAAGTTTTGCATAGTTGTCGGGTCACCCACGATTACGCTCAGGACAAGCTTGTCTTTGTATTTCTAATTTTACTTAATCAATTTCCCCTCGCCCTTTGTGCAACATTCTCAAAGGTTTCTCGATAATCCTCTGAGCTTAAAACAGTATCATACAGGCCAACCTCTTCACCCTCGTGTTTGTTGATACCCGTATAAACTAAACTGGCATCTTCGTACCGCTTAAATTTATAAACAGCGTCATTCATTAAGGCACTATTAAATACACCGAGGCTTACAAGTAATTCAAAATCTTTCACTGATAAACCGGTGACTTTCTTAAATAGCCCCGGTTCTAATTGGGTAATTACATCCTTAAGGCATCTTTCTCTATAATCCGTCAGATACATAAACACAGGAATACGGGTGGCGAATTTAATAAGTTTCTCCTGTACTTGCTTTCTCAGGCTCTTATATTCCTTTTCTTCCTGCGAAAGTTCTCTTTTTTCTTTTTTAGTCAAATCTCTGTCATTGGCTTCTTTTTTGGCTTTTTTAATAGCTTCCGATTTATTAATGATGGTCTCAATGTCCTGATTCAAATTCCTAAAACCCTCTATGCTCATCAAAGCATTCATGGCCTCTTGATTATTCATCAACCGCTGCAAGGTATTATTATCCACATTGACGAGTAATGTGCTTTCCCAGCGTCTTGCCAGAAGCGTTGCGGTTGTACCGCTCGTAACCATGTCCAGGATTTCGGCAGCATCGATCATTTTCATTGAACTGCCATCGTACGCAAGAACGGGTAGAAAACTGATAAACTCGGCCACCTTTTTTTCCAGATTTGATTCGTCCACATTCAATCGACAGCTGTAATCGGCAATTTGCCGCAATGCTCTGTCCGGCGCGAAGTCAAAGATGTAACATTCTTTTTTGATGATCTCCTCACGGTTCGGCGCATCTCCGTCTGGATTCATAACCACCCAGGGATTCTGAACACGGAATGCCGCTTGAAAGTATGTCTCCGGAGTTGAAGAATTGCGAAGCATGAAAATCCCCGTCCATGGTTTTACCGTAACCCCGGTGGTCAACTTTCCGCAAGACAGAGTAATTGTCTTTGTCTGCAAAGGATCATCCATAGCATCCCGCACAGGCGGCAAAGCCTCAACCCCGATTCCGGCGGCGCTTCCCGCTGCTACTATCACCTGATAATCGCGATAAAAACGGTTCTGCTTCTTCTGCAGCAATTTACGCATGGCATAACAGGACGCCACACTCGGCAGAAACCAGAAGGTATGGGACAGCACATTGAGCAGCCGAACATCCGAAAACGGCATAGGAGGTTTCTTGGCTCCCAGTTTCAAGTTGTCCACCGTGGTCGCCTGAAACGCTCCTCGGATCAAATCCAGCCACTTCTGTACTTCATCCTCACATTTGAACTTCGCATTTTCCCCTTTCCCTTCTGCGGAAAAGAAAATATTCAAATCAAACTCATCAAACTCCTCCTGCATAGCTATTTCACGGATCGAATCCGGCAGTTGGTAAGTTAGCAGCACCATTCTTGGTAGCGGAGCATAGGGATTATCCTCACCTTCCCATTGCTTCTTGGCGGCCTGTTCGTCTGAATAAGTCCAGTTGAAAATCTGCTCCTCGATAAACTCACCCGATGCAATCGCCCGAAACGGCGTCCCGGATAGATATAGATATGCGTCTGTTGTAATCGGCATGATCTCTTCATCGTAATAGTCGAGACCTTCACCTTCACCAAACTCTCTTTCTTTTTTGTCTTCCGCCTCGAAAAGTTCTTTGGCGTTTTCCCGCCACGCGCCGTAATGGTATTCATCAAAAATCACGCAATCCCAATTGGTCGCGTGAACCCATTCATTCTTGGTTTTGATACCCTTGGTGCTGGGGTTTCTGCCCAGATAATCCTGAAACGACCCGAAACAGACAAAAGGCTTCTCCTTGTCCGCATCTTCATACGATAGTCCGTTTCGCGAAATGAACTGCCAACCCTTGAAATTAACATGACATTTCAAATCCTCTTCCCAAGCACTTTGTACCGCCGGTTTGAAGGTCAGCACCAGCACCTTACGCCATTTCATCTTTTTTGCCAATTGATAAGCGGCAAAGGTCTTGCCGAACCGCATTTTCGCGTTCCAGAGAAAATGTGGTGTCTTATCGGGATCATCTTTGTACGCACTTTTAAAATAGGCCGCTGTCTTTTCCACTGCCGCTTTCTGCTCAGGTCTCATCTTGAAATCCAGAGAACGGGTTTCCTCGCTCATCTCACCGATCTTAACGGCAATCACCGCCGCCTTGACCTGATCCAATGAACATCGGAACCATTCACCCTCGGGATTCTTTACCCCGCTGCTTCGAAGGTAGCGGTGCACATCATGATCAGTGAAGGCCGAACCGTCACTGCGCATGGCCAGTTCTTCCAGCAAAATCATGTAAGGGGGTTTGCCGGGGCGAATACTAGGGTACTGCTGAGCTACACGCGACCGCACATCAACCGTAGTATAGCCCACCTTGAGCAACCCCGCGTATTGCGGATTGGTATCCTCATAAGCATAGATAGTCGGATTGGCATCCGGCCTTTGTGGGAAAAAGTCTTTACTCATTATCTTAGTCCATTGGTTTAATCTTTGATTCTATAAAGGCGATCTCATCTTTTGTAATCTTATATCTCTCGTAGAGTTTTTTATCTGTCCATTTTTTCGACATATCCAAAAGTGGAACAAATAAATACGAATCCTTTGTAATATGATGAGAACACATGAATTGAGCAACAAGGAAACGAAACAACTTTGTTTTCATATAGGCGACTAAGTTCTTTGCGTGAGTTTCTTTCTTATAATTGCCAATCACAAGATATGTTTCAGTGCAAATTGTTTCGGGCGGGAGAATGTCGATTTTGGAAAATACCCTTCTCTTTCCATCCTTACCCGGATTGCCCGCATGATCATAACCCACATAGGAAGTGATGACCTTCCACTCATCAATCATTTCAATGCCGGTAGTCACATCTTTCCGGTTGTACGGCCCCTCGCCCTTTTGCCAGCGAAGGGTAATATCGCCTCTTTTTTTGGGCCTTGAGTTTGTAGGCAAACCAAATGGCTTTCTGCTTGAAACCTGCTCACTCATGTTTTTTTCTTTTTTCGCCAACACCTTCCGTATGATAGGCACCGCTTGGCCATGCCGTATGAATGTCTTGAACTCATTCAAAGCCCTTGTTGAAACTGCTTCGGACACGTTATGCCTGTTTACAACTTCACATTTACCAGACGAATCCCTTTCCCACAGGAAATAGCAGATGCCACCGGCCATATCCACACCGGGGAAACATTCTGAAGCGTCCTCAAAATCCACGATTTTCCGTACCCGATTATCGTTCAGCATTTCATTGCGGAAATCGTTCAGGCCTTTTCCACCCGCAAACCAGCGAGAAGGTATTATCATTGTTAGGAATCGTGGGTTAAGTTTCTTGGCTTGTTGCACAAATTTCTGGTAGATAGGCGATGCGCTCCTTCCGAAGCCACCATCGCTCAACTGATACGGCGGATTTCCTATAATTACATCGAATTTCATTTTAAATATGTCCTCCGGTTTTTTTGTATGTATAAACTGATAAGCGTGGGTTTCAAGCTCTTGACCTCTTTCATAGTTTTCTTGGCTGGCTCCGCAAAACTGACACCTGCCATTTGCCCAGGTATGTTCTATCCGCTTAAAACGGATTCTACCCTGTTGATCATCAAATGACTCACAAACAGAATATTTTCCGTTGGCCGTTTTAGAGCAGTAAACCGATCTTCGGGAAAGCAGGGATGTCAACTCTGTGATGGCGATACCGAAAAGTTGATTTTTAAAAATATGGTTTACTCTTTTCTGCTCGTTTGGGATTGCTGTTTTTAAGCCAACATTTAACCTCTTGGCAATTTCCCTCAGGAACACTCCTGATTTACACATCGGATCGAGAAAGGTGGCATTCTTATCGCTCCAGATGTCTTTGGGCAATAAATCAAGAATCTGATTCGCTAACTGCGGTGGCGTAAAGACTTCATCGCTGCTTAAGTTCGCAAGACAGGTCAGCACATCCGGATTGTAATTACTGCTGCTCAGCATCGGCTATCCTTAAAAAATGAATCAAGGGATATTCCTTTACTG
>JBHPEQ010000083.1:0-11221 GCA_042576845.1 Planctomycetota bacterium | reverse complement strand
GGGCTTGACCGGCCCAGAGCAAAGAACCCGAAGGCAATAAAATCGCTTCTAAAACGAGCTGTCCTCGAACAAAACCGACAACTACTGATGGAGGCCAAAAGCGAGAGCGGTTATGAAGATATGGGAGCCACCCTTGTTGCGGTTATAATAAAAGCTGGACGAGCGTACATCGCCAACTTAGGTGACAGCAGGGTTTATCGACTTCGCAAAGGCCGATTAGTGCAGTTGACAAAAGACCACTCGGTAGTATCGGAACTTCTGCGTAAAGGCAGGATTGAGCCGGAACAGGCCGAAGGCCACGAAGCTTCAGGTCAAATCACACATTACATCGGAATGGAAGAAAAGCCGGTCCCCTACATGCATTCATTTACCCTGAAAGGAAAAGACCGACTTCTGCTTTGTACCGACGGCCTGACGGATATGGTAGATGATGAAGCCATTACCGATATTCTCAAAAAACAAACCGACCCTCAATCAGCCGGCGTTCAGCTTGTTAACACAGCCAATGAGGCCGGCGGATTTGACAATATAACCGCTGTCATTGTTGATTGGCTTGGGTCGTAATAACCGTTGCTGATTTGTAAGCTTATTATCGAGCCGGTTTTTTATATCTGTCATATTTGCCGGTTAAGCCGGTTGCGACGGAACTTTTCATTACCGTGAATTTCTAAAAAAGTATGAGTAATTTTGCCATTATGCGCATAATACATAGTAGAAGCTGGTACCAGTAAAGGATATTTTGAAAAGTGAATGATAAACCGGAAAAACAAAGCCGAGCGGGGTTCTCGAAAGGTGATGCTGATGTATGGCGGGAATTTCTTGAGCGACAGCTCCCGCAGATTTATGCGATGTTCATAAAACGCTGGTGGAATCCCTCGCTGGCTGAGGAAATGGTGCAAAAAACGGTTTTCGACGCAGTCCGCGGACTCAGCAGCTATGACCCTCAAAAAGCAAGTCCCCAACAATGGATTTACGGCATCGCACGCAATAATATCCGGCTTGAAATTCGAAAGCGGGCAGGAAGACCGAGTGTAAACGGCGACATCAGCACATACCTTGAGGCGATGGATAAAAGTGAGCTGCCCGACGAGGTCCTCGAACGAAAAGAAACATCCCAGCTTGTCTGCAAAGCTTTGAACCGGTTAGATGCCAAACAACAGCAGGTGCTGAGAGGAAAATATATCGAAAGTCTTTCAGCACGCCAGATTGCGAAGGAAATGAACCTAACTGAAAAAGCTGTGCACAGCTTATTGTACCGGGCAAGAAACGCCCTTCAACTGGAACTTAAGTTAGAAGCGCTTATATAAAAAATACGGTGAAAAAATGAAACGCCAAAAAAATAATTTAGAGAAAAATATATCGCGGCTGCTCAAGCAGGCCGGCGACTCAGATAAACCAGGCAAGGTATTTACGGATTCGCTTATCGAGAAGGCGCTTGATAAGCTCAAACAGCCGGCTGCCGGCCATAAGCGAGAAGCAAAGGATAGACCAATGAAAGTTATAAAGATATTTGCCTCCGCTGCGGCAGTAATTGTTATCTGCGGAGTTCTGTTCGGTTTATTGACTCATAACCAGTGGCGTACAAAGCGTCCAATTTGGAAATCAACACAAATAATACCAGAAAAAAGAGAACAAATTGAAGAACAATTGCATGCAGATAGTAAGTTTGACCTTGATATGGTTGTTGTAAAAGATAACAGCAGCCTGCGAAGTTTAGATGCGGAATTTAGCAAAGAAGCAGATAAAGTTAAAGTTATAACCTCAACACCAGAACCAGGCAAACCAGCTACCGAGCTGCTGGGTGATATAGATAAGGTACGAGCGTTAGCAAAAGCAGAATCAGCTGAAAAACTCGATTCACTATCAGAAAAGAAAGCTTCGCAACAACAAAGAGAAATCATGGAGAAAGCGATGGTAAGGACATTTGATAGCATAAGTAACGTATCCGGTGCTTTGACTGCGGGTAAAGCTGGTAAGGATAGCACAGGCTCAAAAGAACAACAATCAATTCCTATGCTGGGCGATCGTGGTATGAGGGGGGGAGGTATGAGAGGAGGAGGTATGATGGGCGGGGCTGGAGGTATGGGAGGAGGTATGATGGGAAGAGGCATGGCTGGAGGAGAATATGGTGGTATGGCCAGAAACGATAGTATGAGAGGTAGTAGAAGGTATAGAAGAGCTATGATAGATAGATCACAACAGATGAAGCAAAGAAGAGAAAATCAACTCTACTCCTTGTACCACTGGAAACCTCCAGAGGAGGCTGAGCCGAGGAAATATCCGATGGCGCACGGCGGGACAGTGCCGCCGAACGGTGAGGTTGTTGACGCTATGTTCTTCAAGAATTATGGTGTCAATCCTTTTATCGATACCGAAGACGACCATTTATCGACGTTTGCGACTGATGTGGACACCGGCAGCTACACGATTGTGCGCGGCTACCTGCACGATGGTCACCTGCCGCCGGAAGATGCGGTTCGGCTCGAAGAGTTCGTTAATTACTTCAATTACCGCTATGCCCCGCCGCAGGAAGACGATTTTGCAATTTATGCGGAAGCGACACCCTGGAAGTTTGGTACCGGCCGCAAGAACAGCTATCTGCTTCGGCTTGGCCTGAAAGGCAAACAGATAACCGACGAGAACCGAAGACCTGCGATACTGACTTTTGTAATTGATGTCTCCGGCTCGATGGACCGTGAGAACCGGCTTGGGCTGGTCAAAAAATCTCTGCGCATGCTTATCGAGAGGTTAAAATCTGACGATAAGATAGGTATCGCGGTATACGGCAGCAGAGGCAGAAAGGTGATGGACCACAGAGGACTCGATGAGAAATATGAAATCCTGGCAGCTATCAAATCACTGGGAGCCGGCGGCTCGACATACGCAGAAGAAGGAATTCGAATCGGCTATGAAATGGCAGAAAGAGCTTACCGACAAGGGTATATCAATCGCGTTATACTGTGCTCGGATGGTGTAGCTAATGTCGGTAATACCGGGGCTGAACAGATTTTGGAAATAATAAAGAGAAAGGCGGAAAAAGGAATAACGCTTTCTGCCATCGGCTTCGGGATGGGCAATTACAATGATGTTTTGCTGGAGCAGCTTGGTGACAAAGGAAATGGCTACTATACTTACGTTGACACAATTTCGCAGGCAAAACGTATTTTCGATGATAATCTAACAGGGACTCTGCAGGTGATAGCAAGAGATGTTAAGGTGCAGGTAGATTTTAATCCTGAGGTTGTGCGAAGTTACCGTCTGTTAGGTTATGAGAACCGCGATGTGCCCGATGATAAGTTTCGCGACGACAAATATGACGGAGGCGAAGTCGGAGCGGGTCATTCGGTGACGGCACTTTATGAATTAAAGCTCTGGCCCGAAAAAGAAGGCACAGTTGCAACAACTTACGTGCGATATAAAGACGCTCAGACATCAGCGGTGACGGAATTTAAAAGCTCGATAGATTTGCAGGATTTTAAGGAAAGCTTCGAGGATACAAATACCGATTTTAAGCTTGCTGCGACTGCCGCTGAATTTGCTGAGATCCTGCGTAAAAGCTACTGGGCAAAAGGGACCACATTAGCCGACACGCTCAAACATTCAAAGGTTGTGCTCAAGCAGCGAGAGAACGATGCCGATATCACAGAGCTTGTCAACATGATAACCAAAGCCAAACAACTGATGGAGAAAGAGGAAAAAGTCCCAGAAGAGAAAGAGGAAAACCTCGAAGACCAGATGAGCGAAGAAGAGAGCGAAGAGCTCATATATTTAGAGAGGTAGAATATGGTAAGGAAAAAAGTGATAAGGCCTGCTTTGTCGCAGGCTTTTTTTCTGCATTTAAAGAATCGAGTTCGGAATTTCATAGAATTTGCCTTCTTTCTTGTCAACCAGCCGGCTAAAATATACGTCTTAGGTAATAGATGGGACATAGCAGCTTAATGCAGACAACAGATAAAAGCTTAATCGATGCCCATTGTCGGGGCGAGACGGAAGCGTTCAGTGAGCTTGTACGCCGATATGGGGCAGCTATTCTGGGATACTTGATGAAGATGAGTAAAAATCAGGAACAGGCAGAAGATTTTTTTCAGGAGACATTCAAGCGTGTCCATGAAAAAGCATATGCATTCCGGGGCGGGCAATTTAAGAGCTGGTTGTTCAAAATCGCCACGAATGTTGCCTTGGATGGTTTTCGCAAAGAAAGGTCTGTACGAGTTGTCCGGCTCAATCAAAACATCGACAGCAGTAACGAAAACAGCGGAGAATTCAGTGTGGCTGTAGTAGTTGACAATTCGTCCAATCCTTTGGAGGAGGCCGTAAGAGCTGAGCGGAAGAAAAAAGTGCGAGAAGCTATAAATCTATTGCCTCCGAAGCAGCGTGCGACACTTGTTCTTGCATATTACCAGCAGCTAACCTACCGACAAGTGGCACAGACGCTTGGGTGCTCCATCGGAACGGTCAAAACACAAATGTTCAGGGCGCTAAGAATACTGGCAGGGAAATTGCCTGATATATCAGGAGAAAACGAATGAATCGTCATCTTACCGAAGAACAACTCCTCAAATACCAGTTCAATCTGGCATCACAAGAGCAGATGACTGAGATAGAGGAGCATCTTCAAAGCTGCGACGAATGCAGCAAGCTTTTAGAAGGCCTAAAGAAGAAATTTGCAGCGCTTGATTTATTAAAAGATGAGGTTGAGGTTTCAGGGGAGTTGGTCGATAAGGTTATGGCTGATGCGGCTGAGCCTGTGCGTATCAAGATGACAAGATTTAGAATGCCGGCCTGGCTCAGTGCTGCGGCAGCAGTGCTTGTCTTTGGGATAATATTATTGGTATATTCTGTTTCGATAAATGAGGTCAAAACGTTTGAAAGTCCGCAAGATATGGAGAGGCGGGCTGAGGAACCGAAACTTGAAAGAAGTTTAGATTTAATGAAACGGGAAGATGCGCTTACTAAGAAAGTACCTGCAATCACACCAGCAATAAGTAGAGAAAAAGAACTAAAAGGAGCAGGAATTATAGCAGCGGCAAAAGTCGCAGAAGATATTGTCTCGGATAAGCCACCGTTTGCGCCGGCGAGTGCGATTGAGCTGGTGGTTCTGCCGAGGCGGGATAATGTGCAGCTTACCATTTACAATTCTGCGGATTTGACTTTGATTCGCGAGCGGCGGAATCTGACTCTGAAGAAGGGCTGGAACTGGCTGCAGTTTATGTGGGCCAATACGCTGATTGACCCGACCTCGCTTAGCCTGGAGCCGCAGGAGCAAAAAGACAAAATTGATATCCAGCAGCTTGTATTTCCGGCAGGGCTGCGGGAGCTCGGTAGATGGCTTATCCGCTCAGAGACCGAAGGCCAGGTGCCGTTTGAGATAACTTATTTTACTTCGGGATTGAACTGGCGGGCGTTTTATATGGGGACACTGGCCGAGGATGAAAAGGCAATGCAGCTGCAGGGCTATGTGCGGGTCGCCAACAATAGCGGCGAAGATTACGAAAACGCACAGACCCGGCTAATTGTTGGTAAGTTGCATATTCTCGATGAGATAGCAGAGCTTGCTCTCAGACAGTGGCCATACGGCAGGCCGGGAGAGATGCTTCCACCAATGAGTGGTCGAGGCGGGGGTATGAAGTTTAGTGAAATATCTAATGAAAGAGCAGCTTTCGGTATTTACAATGATTTGGATGTTCAAAAGCCTAAAGAAATCAAAAAAGAAGGGCTCAGCGAGTATTTTCTTTATACGATTGAGGGGACGGAGACAATAGCAAATCAGTGGGGCAAACGCCTGTTGTCTTTTGATGTGGACGATATTGAAGTCAAGAGTTTATATAAATACGATGAGCAGCGCTGGGGAAAGCAGACAATAAGATTCATTTCGTTTGCAAACGATGAGGAACACAACCTCGGTGACACACCGATTCCAAACGGGGATGTAAAAATCTACAGCCAGGCTGATGAGCAAGGATATCTTTCATACGTGGGGGGAACGAACATTAAATATATTCCGGTAAATGAAGAGGTTGAGCTAAATCTCGGGGCAGCAAGACTGGTGACGGTTAAGCCGATGCTGATGGACTTTAAAACGCATAACTACCTCTTCGACAAAAAGAAGGATATTGCCGGCTGGGACGAGGTGCGAAAGTGGAAGATAGAAATAACCAACACCCGCAAGCTGCCGATTGATATAGAAATTACCCGTGGATACCAGACACCCTACTGGAAACTTATGTTGGATGACGAACAGGATGTTACTTATGAAAAACACGATGTTACACATGCACGTTTTAAGCTGACACTGCCACCACGAAGCAAACGAGAATTTAAATATACGGTAACAACATATCACGGAACAAGAGAAGAAAAAATGAAAAAATAATACTGTACTTTAAGGAGACTAAATTATGAACAGTAAAACGAACAAAATAATTGCAATTGTGCTGCTGCTTATGTACAGCGCAGTCGCTCAGGCGAGGATTAAGCTGGTCGCGCTTCCTGAGCGGGCGGCGACGGTGATTCGGCTGGATAATCCACAGGCAACGCTAATTGAAGAAGAGCGGGTCCTCACACTGCAGAAAGGTATTAACAAGGTGGACTTTTCCTGGAAGGCAGTGAGTATCGATGCCGACTCGATTCGATTAAGGGTGCTCGACCATCCGGACAGCGTTACTTTGCTGAATGTCAGCTATCCGCCAAATGAGGCAGCTCTGGTATGGGAAATCAGCAGTGACAGCGACTACGCAGAGACGGTGCGAATCAGTTATCTGCTGATGAATATCGACCGGCTGATTACGTATAAGGCCCTTGCAGACAAGCAGGAGACGCAGGTTGATTTGAAAAGCTATCTGGTGCTGCGGAATTTCTCCGGCGAGGATTTCGACCAGGCACGGGTATTGCTTGATTACGGCGAGGCCTTCGAGCAGGGTATCAAACATGAGGAAACAAAGCAGATGCTGTTTCTAAAATCGCCGAACGTGCCTATACAGAAGGTCTGGAAATTCGATGCGGCTGTGCTGCCCTGGGACCCGGAAAACCTGGAGAATCAAAATGTCGGTATTCCTGTCAGCTATCGAATCGTCAATGATTCGGCAAGCGGATTGGGCCAATTCGCTCTCTGGTCAGGCAAGGCCCGGCTGTTCCAGGACGACGGGCAGCAAAGCACTATCTTTTTAGGCGAAGATACGACAGGATTGGTGCCGGTCGGCGAGAAAATGGAACTTTATATCGGCGACAGCAGAGACATTGTAGTTACTCAGCGAAAAATGCAGGATAGAAGGACCAACTTGATAAAGAACGGCAAGGGTGAGGTTATTTTGTATGATACCGATGAAATCATTGTCGCCAAAATTGAGAACTTCAAGGACAGTCCTGCGGTCCTTACGATGATACAGCATATACCCGGGCAATGGGATATGGAAGAATGCAATATCAACTATGAGCGTAAGGATACCAATAAGCTTGAGTTCGAGATAAAACTGCCTGCACGCACGGATAAAGGACCGGCGACGAAAGAGCTTAGAATGCTTTACCATCGCCGAAACGTCCCGACTCCTATTAGCGAAGGTGTTATGAGGCGTATAAGATAAAAAAGCTAAATGCTGAAACTAAAGGAGAAGCAAAATGAAACATCTAATTTTAATATTACTTATAATCGTTACAATAACTTCTTTCAGCTTCGCCAAGGTCGATTTGGTTACGCTGCCTTCGCGTGATACGGTTCAGCTCACAATCTACAACTCGGCTGATTTAACTTTGGTGCGCGAAAGCAGAGCGTTAACGCTAAAAGACGGGGCAAATAGGCTGCAGTTTTCCTGGGCAAATACGCTGATTGACCCGACCAGCTTAGAGATGCTGCCTAAAGCAAATGCAGACAAAATTGACATCGCTGACCTCTCTTTCCCACCGAGAGTGCGAAACCTTGGTCTTTGGAATATCAACAGCAACTTTAGCGGTAAGATACCGGTTGAGATTTCATACTTAACCAGCGGCTTATCCTGGCGGGCATTTTATATGGGCACGCTTACTGAAGATGAAAAGACGATGCGCCTGCAGGGTTACGTTAGAGTCACAAATAACAGCGGTGAAGATTATGAAAACGCCCAGACGCGGCTGATTGTCGGTAAGATTCATTTACTCGATCAGATAGCAGAGCTTGCACGCAGGCAGTATCCATACGGCAGGCCGGGTGAAATGCTGCAAATGCCGGAAAGTCGACGAGCCAGGGAAGAGGTAAGCGACAAGCTTATGGAAGGCATGGTGGCAGGAATTGCTTTAGCTAGATTGGAACTTAAAGAAATCAGAAAGGAAGGTCTAAGCGAGTATTTTCTTTATACAATCGAAGGCACCGAGACGATACCTACGGGCTGGGCAAAACGGCTGCTCAGCTTTGATACTGATAACGTGCCGGTTGAGAACCTGTATAAATATGAAGAGGCCCGTTACGGCAATTCTGTTGTGCGGTTCTTGAGTTTCAAAAATGACAAAGACCACGAGTTGGGCGAAACGCCCATCCCCGGCGGAATACTGAAGGTTTACAGAAGCGTTGACGACAAGGGACACTTCTCCTATACGGGCCAGTCTTCCTTTAAATATATCCCCGTCGATGAAGATGTGGAGCTTAATCTTGGTCCCGTTGCCGATATCGTGGTTAAGCCGAAGCTTATGGACTTTAAGACTGAAAATTACAGATTCGGCGTTGGCCGTAACGTTTCCGGCTGGGATGAAATTCAAAAATTCGAAATTGAAGTCAAAAACACGCGCCAGATTCCGATTAAGGTCGAGATAAAGCGAAATTTCGAAACGTCCTACTGGAACATAAAACAAAGCGGCGACTTCGATGACTTCGAGAAAGTCGACCTCGATACCGTCAAGTTTACAATTACGCTAAAGCCAAGGTCGGAAAAAAAATTCGAATATACCCTCAGAACTTACCACGGCGTCAGAACCGAAGATTGGAGGCAGTAAATATTCGCTTAAAAAACCATCAAGAAATCACTATGTAAATTCTGCAACTGTAAAGCCCGTCTTATGGCGGGCTTTTTTATTTTATTTGTAAAAATGCTTTATCGACACTTAAAAAATGATTACTTGCAAAAGGAATAGATAACAAATATGATTGCTGAAAGCTGATTTTCAATATAAATGAGATTTTTCCTGGAGTAAATTATGGCACACAAATTTATCAATAAAATCGAGCCGGGTGAAACTATCGATGATATTTATATGGTAAGTAATCCTGTTCTGCGAAGCACAACGCGGGGAGATTTGTACATAGCGATGTTTCTTTCGGACCGCACCGGACAATTGAACGGGCGGATGTGGCAGGCAAGCGAGACCGTATATAACTCACTTCCGCAGCCGGGATTTGTTCATATCCAGGGAAGAAGCGAGGTTTACCAGAATAACCTGCAAATCGTCGTAAACAACATCAGCATCGTCGATGCATCAAAGGTCAATCTTGAAGATTTTCTTGCACGGACCGACAAGGACACCGACAAACTGTTCAAAGAGGTTAAAGAAATTATTGGCAGAATAAAAAATCAGCAGCTAAAAACGCTGATGGATGAGTTCCTGAGAGACGCCGAGCTGATGGAGAATTTTCAGAATACGCCCGGGGGAATGAAACTGCACCACAATTACTTAGGCGGCCTTCTCGAGCACACCCACAATATGCTTAAAGTCGCCCTTGCAATCCTGCCTTTATATCCGAAGGTACAGGCGGATTTGGTCCTTGCCGGAATTTTCCTGCACGATTTGGGCAAGACAGAGGAGCTCGCATACGATATGGCGTTTTCATACACCAACCAAGGCCAGCTTATCGGGCATATTGTTCAGACGATGATTATGCTCAGCCAAAAGGCCGATGAACTGGCGAAGAAAGGTTCTCCGATAGATAAAACAATTCTGGATTCTCTTGGCCATATAATAGTATCACACCACGGCCAGCAGGAATTCGGTTCTCCGAAAATACCTGCAACAGCTGAGGCATTTATGGTCTATTATATTGATGATTTGGACGCCAAGCTGAACCAGGTAACAAACGCTATTGAAAACGACCCGGGTGACGCCGACTGGACGCCGTGGAAAGGAGCGCTTCAAACCCGGCTATACAGAAAGCGGATAGAATAAAGCCCAGAGAGTTCAGCTTGGTTGTGCTGAGTCTCTTTGGAGGACGATGCCGGAGAAACGCCAGATTGTTTCAAAACTTCGGCGAGGTATCGACTTCTTGCCTAACGAGGGGTCGGCAATCGTAACGAAGTTTTCTGTTACTTTAAGAATCACAACACAGTGGTCCGACAACAGCCCATTTTTGACAACAGCTAAAGCAATTTGCTCACTTTTCAACTGTTCCAGCGAATCAAAATGTCGATAATCGCACTTTAATCCCTCATCCCTGTAACGTCGCTCAAGAGCGCTGGAAAGACAGCTCGGCAAAGTCCCGGTGAAAGGGTTTGAATGAGAAAGAACTGCAATCTCTCCCTCATGTGCCTCCAGACCAAATACGGTTAAAGCCGTTACTGCCGCAGCAGGGCCACAGGTGTAATTGGTGGCCTGGAAGCAGATGCCGTCAGAATCCATCTGCGTTGCCATAGAGCTTAAATCTTCCTCGATTAAGGCAGGAACAAGGAAGGGGAAAACGCTGAACCAGACCACAACCACTATCATCAGGGTGAATAAGGCGACCCGCTCGAATTTATGCCCCAGACGTGCAATTGGTGTGGTCAGGCCTAAGGTAACCGCCAAGGCAAGCACAATAAATCTCACTCTGCCCAGAGCAAACCACGAAAAAGGTGCTACGAAACGTATTCTGCTGGAAAAGCGGGCCGTTACCAACATTCCAATCAGCAAAAAGGCAAAGGCAAAACCCCAAATCCAGTAACTTTTTCTAAGACGCGAAAAAATCAACCCAAGGGCAATGCCCACACAGGCTAATATCACAACCCCCAAAGTTTCAAACCATGCTACCATCAAAAAACCGACCTCCGAGCCAGATTATCTTTCTTAATTGTATGTATGTTAGCAAATCAAGGCCTGTAAATCAAGAAAAATATGGATTTTGGGAGCTAACGGAACTAAAAGCCTATCCGAAAACCTGCTCTATTGCGGCTGGCTGCAAAGTCCGAATCCTGCGTTGTCGGGTCAAAATCGTCCTCAAGGTAGCTTTGGGTACGGCTGCGGCGTTTTTTCCCCTGGCGCCTTGGCCTCGAATTTTTCGCTTGGCCTCATA
>JBHPEQ010000082.1:0-11442 GCA_042576845.1 Planctomycetota bacterium | reverse complement strand
AGCTGTCTGCAAAGACAATCGACTCACCTTTTTGTAACGTAAGTTAAGGCCAAATCTTTGCTTACGGTTATATCGTCAAAATTGAATAACCGCTTATCGCCTTTCCGGCAAACAGTTCACTTTTTACTTGTTCTGATGCCGATGTTCTGTTTCAATAGTATTATAATCAAAGTAAGGTCGAAATATAGGACGAAATGCCTCAAATGATGGCAATTTTGAGCATTTATCGTGTCGGGAACCTGCTACAAAGCTCTTTTACTTCGTTTCTCTTTTCTTTCCGGAAACTTTCACCTACTTCATACTCTTTTTCGTTTATAATTTTTAATCCCTTCAATATCTCATCTATCAATGAAGCAATCCTTTCCATCTCCTCAGCTCCCATTCCGTTTCTTGTTACAATAGCTGTGCCCAGTCTCAGCCCGCTCGGTGCAACCGCATCAGGTCTCTCAAACGGCACCTTAATCCTGTCTACAATTATCCCACACTGCTCTAAACTTTTGCTCGCCGTTACACCGCTTAATCCTTCTCTTGAGTTCGCCGTATTAACAACAATCATATGATTATCAGTACCACCGGTTAAAACTTCATATCCTAAACTCAAAATCTCTCCTGCTAATCTTTTCGCATTTTCTATAACCTTAAACTGCCTGGCCTTGTATTCATCAGTTATCATTTCCTGAAAGAACACTGCCTTGGCCGCGATGTTGTTGAAATAAGGCGTACCCTGAAGACCGGGAAAAGTCGCTTTTTCAATAAGTTCATACACTTTAGTCCTTTCTCCCCGGACTGTCACCTCACTGTCTTTGTCCCTGCCCATCAGTATTAAACCGCCCCTTGGACCGCCTGCTTTATAGGTGCTTGTCGTAGTAAAATGTGCATAATCGACAGGCGAAGGATGCGCACCTGCCGCCACCAAGGCCGAGATGTGCGAAATATCCGCCAGCAGATATGCACCAACGCTGTCTGCAATTTCTCTGAATTTCTTAAAATCTATCTGCCTTGAGTAAACACTGGCTCCGCAAATAATCAGCTTCGGCTTGACAGTCAACGCCCTCTCCTGGATGGAATCATAATCAAGAAGATATGTCTGCTCATCGAGATAATATTCTTCAATATCAAAGAGTTTCGTGGTAACACTTTTCTTTGCTCCGTGAGAAAAATGCCCGCCCTGCTGTACCGGAAGAGACAGTATCGTATCGCCCCTTTCCAAAAGAGCAGTAATAACAATAAGGTTGGCGCTAGTGCCGGAATGTGGCTGAACATTCGCATATTGTGCAGCAAATGCCTGTTTGGCTCTTGCGACAGCTAAATCTTCCGTCTCGTCGACTACCTCACAGCCGCTGTGTAATCTCGCACCGACAAAGCCCTCAGCCGTCTTATTCTGAACTATCGAACCGAGAGCTGCTAAAACCGCACGAGAGCACCGGTTCTCCGCCGCCACAAGCTCAAGTGTATCCACACACCGCTCATACTCCCTGCTTATCAGCTCGTATACTTTTCTGTCCGACTCTCTGAGTTCATCGAAGATGCCTTCGTGATATTCACGGCAGCTTTGTATCTTTTTCATTTCTTTACTGCTTTTGATAACTTTCCCGGCACTCCTCAAAGCATTAATTTTTTAGCCGCTTTTCTTTCCGCTTTTGTGTTTCTCTTTTAACATTTAGCTCTTTGGCTTTCTGTTTTTCAGACATTTCTGCTGCTGGTTAACCTGTAGTTTCCACAGCTTCTCAGAAAACGCCTTTTGCAATCCTTAAAATGTCCTGATATGTTAAATAAATCGCAAGCGCTCCAACAAGAATCCAGCCGGCACTCGCGATCCGCTCCTGAACACGCTGACTAACCGGAGAACCCTTAAACTTCTCAACTATCAGAAATATTATATGACCGCCATCAAAAGGCAAAAAAGGCAAAAAGTTAAAAACCGCTATAAAAATACTTATCAAACCAAGAACATAAAAATAGGAAATTAAAGATGACTGAGATACTACTTGATAGCTCAGCTCGATAATACCAATCGGACCTCTAAAACTCTTCGGACTTACTTGCAAACTGACAAAACGCTTTAATGTTAAATAGGCATGCTTGATAAACTGAACCGTCTTCTTAAAGCCCATCCCTATCGCGTCTATCGGTCCGCTCGCTTTATATAGCCTTGTCAACATCTTAAAAGGAATAGTTTCAGCAAGTCTGGATTGTAATGTTATGAATTTTCTTGCATCTCTAACCTCAAAAGCAACTCCGCCAGCTGTTTTATCATCAACTCGATAATCAATCGTGATACGCTCATTCGGATATTTCCTGATTTCATTGACTATATCATAAAAGCTTGAAACCGTTACACCGTCAACCGCAGTTATCCTCGCACCAGGCGGAATATCAAGCTTCAACGCGCCTCCCTCGGTATCAATCGTCCTGGCAACAACCGAATTCTCCATATCAAGTTCAGGAGAAAAGCCAATTAAAACCTCTTTGCCTTTAAAAGTTTTTTGAAGCTTAGGCGTCACTGTCACAGTAAGCGATTGCTCTGAACCATTGGGATTATGTCTCAAAACTTGAACAGACAATTCCTTATCCTTATACCTTTCTGTAACCTCACGCATCTGTTTATACGTAGGATTATCAACATCACCGATTCCAACAATAATATCACCTTTCTGAAGTGTCGGGCCGTCACTGTCTTTGCTCTGTTTGCTTAAAACCGCTGTTATGCGTAAACGAGGCACCATTGAATATATGTTGTTCAAATCATACTCAGTATCGCTTTTCCACTTTGCAAAAAGCCAGCCAAGCCCAATCTCCATCTCAAATGATTTTGTCTCACCTGATGACAAAATACGCTCAGCGCCCAATTTTACTGTCGGTGCCAGTGCCTCTTTGATTTCTTCCATTAATTCCCGGTGACTGTGAATCTCTTTGCCGTTAACATACTTTATCGTATCTCCAGGACGCAGACCCGTCTTGTTAAATAACGCATCGGAATCGGACACATCCGCGATAGTCGATGTCACCACCGGAGAAATACCGAAAATTTTCAGATCATCCATTTCCCCTTTAATCTTCTCAGCGACTATCGAATAATCTTCGATCGATCCGTCCTCATGCCTGACTTTCATCGGCACCGCCTCTTCTTTGCCGGATAGTGCTGCTGCCATCGCAATGTCACTGAAATCCAAATTGTCACTTTTACCTGCTATCTCGATTATCTCATCGCCACTGCTCAATCCCGCCTTCGCCGCAGGTGAGTCTGCTCGGACTTCGCCGATTACCGCGGGTGGCTGCTCTAAGCCGATTAGAAATACCAGCATAAATATCAAAGCCGCGCTGATAGCATTAAAAACAACTCCCGCCGCTATAACCGGAATACGAGCACCTACCGGTTTATTCGAATAAGAACGTGGGTCATCAGTTGTCTTAACCTCACCGACATCTTCCTGCCCAAGCATCTTCACAAAACCACCGAACGGAATAAGTCCAAGTCTGTACTCCGTCTCACCTGACTTGCCCTTTTTACCGAAGCAAAAGCTCAATCTGCCTTCATTCCACTCCTCCTTCTCTTCAACTTCCTCATTACTAACCTCTTTTTTGCTCGGGAAAAAATGCGGCAATATCCGAACACGATAACCTTCTTCTGTCCGCCGAATACCCGCTAAGGTTGGAGGAAAACATATCGAAAATGCCTCAACCTTGATATCCATCAGTTTAGCTAAGATAAAATGGCCAAACTCATGAATCAGAACCATCATACCTAAACCAATAAATGCCAACAGAACATTGGCAAAAAAACTAAAGTTTTGAGCAACTCCATAAACAATCGCTGCAACGATGATAAGAAGCAAAATCAATCGCGAATAACCAACCAGGCCGCGTTTTTGTTTCTTCTCACTGGATGATTCTTTCAATTCTTCTGTCTCAGACATTCAGTAACCTCTCTTCGAGCCCACGCATCAGCTTCAAGAAGCTCTTCAAGCGACAAACTTGCTGTGAAATCATGTTTATTCAGACAATCTTCTATCAGCTCGATTATGTTAACAAATTTAATTCTACCCGCCAGAAACTCCTGCACCGCTGCCTCGTTTGCGGCGTTAAATACGACCGGCGCAGAGCCGCCTGAACGTGCAACCTCATACCCAAGCCCAAGCGCCTTAAAGGTCTTCAGATTCGGCTCTTCAAACGTAAGTTTGCCGATTTCCTCCAGTCTGACGCTATCGGATATCCCCTGCACACGGGCCGGATACGTCAGCGCATATTGAATCGGAACACACATATCTGGCCGAGACATCTGGGCTATAACAGAGCCGTCAATAAATTCGACCATCGAATGAACTATCGACTCAGGATGAAACAAAACTTTTGTTTTTTCCACCGGCAGCCCGAAAAGCCATCTCGCCTCGATAACCTCAAGCGCCTTGTTCATCATCGTCGCAGAGTCAATCGTAATCTTCGGCCCCATATCCCATACCGGATGCGCAAGTGCCTGCTCAAGAGTTACGTTCTTAATTTCCTCCGGCCCCATCTGCCGAAAAGGCCCACCGGAACCTGTCAATATAATCTGCTCCACATCTTCTATACGGCCTGCCTGAATCGCCTGAAATATCGCTGAATGCTCGCTGTCAACCGGCAGAATTTCTGCTCCCGATTTCTCAGCCGTCCGCACCAAAATCTCGCCGGCGATTACAAGCGATTCCTTATTGGCGATAGCCAACCGCTTGCCTTCCTTCGCAGCCGCCAGAACCGCCGGCAAAGCAGCCGCACCTACAACAGCGGTTAGAACAATATCAACATCCTCCAGACAGGCGATTAGCTCCAAACTCTCAGGCCCGCTGAGTATCTCAACTTCTAAATCACCTACAAGCCGGCCAAGCTCTTCAGCGTATTTTTCGTCCGTGACAGCTATAACTCTCGGCCGAACTTTTCTCACCTGCTCCGCCAGAAGCTCAACATTCCTGTGAGCGCTCAGCGCAAAAACCTCGAATTTTGTTTCGAGCGAAGAACCACGAGCGACGAGCGACGAAATAACCCGCAGCGCATTGGTGCCTATTGACCCCGTCGAACCCAATATTGCTATTCGCTTAACCATAATCCGCTCATTATAACAGATTACTCTCATATCACCACCATTTTGTAAGCCGCAATGTTGGCATATCTTATACGAACTACCCTGCTCTGCTCAAAAAACCTACAATTCGCCATTGGTTTTCTTGACTTTTGGGGAGGTTGGAGGTAATCTATGGACTGTCGGAATTTTAATCTTAAGGACACTATAATCTATGAAAGAAACTAAACAGCCGCGGGAACAATTCCAGGATATGCCCATCCTCGATGAGCTCAAGAATTCGTATCTGAACTATGCGATGAGCGTTATCGTTTCGCGAGCCCTGCCGGATGTCAGGGATGGCCTCAAACCCTCGCAGAGAAGAATTCTCGTTGCGATGAACGATTTGAACCTCGGCCCACGCAGCAAGCACCGCAAATGCGCAAAAATCGTCGGCGACACCGGCGGAAACTACCATCCACACGGCGACCAGGCGACCTACGGGACGTTGGTGCGTCTGGGCCAGGACTGGAATATGCGGTATCCTCTCATTGACCCGCAGGGAAACTTCGGCAGTATCGATGCCGACCCCCCCGCCGCTATGAGATATACCGAAGCAAGATTTGCTGCGCCCGCTATGGAGATGCTCGATGATATCAAAAATGATACCGTCGATTTTATTCCCAACTATGACGAGACACGCACTGAGCCCGTGGTTCTGCCTTCGAAGTTTCCGAATCTGTTGGTAAACGGCTCGTCCGGCATCGCCGTCGGCATGGCTACCAACATCCCGCCGCACAACATCTCTGAGGTATGCGATGCTTTGCTGCTGCTCATCAATGACCCGAAATGCGGTTTCAAAGATATTATGGAGCGCCTGCCGGGACCGGATTTCCCCACCGGCGGAATTATCTGCGGCAAAAAGGGAATTATCGATGCTTACACCACCGGCAGAGGACACTTGACCGTCAGAGCAAAAACCGATATCAAAACAACTAAAAAGGGTAAAACAAGAATCATAATAACCGAAATACCATATATGGTTGTCAAAACCACAATTGTCTCCAAAATCGCTGCTTGTGTTCGCGACGGCGTGATTAAGGAAATCTCCGACATCAGAGATGAATCCGACCGTCACGGGCTGAGAATAGTTGTCGATTTGAAAAAAGATACAGAACCCGAAGTTGCTCTCAATAAACTATACCGTTTTACATCTCTGCAGAACACTTTCGCCATCGCCAATATAGCCCTGGTCAACAACCGGCCTGAAACACTCAATATAAAGAAGGTGCTCACTTGCTTTATCGAACATCGTAAAGAGGTCGTCCGCCGACGAACGCAATTTCTCTTGAAAAGATGCAGAAACAGAGCACATATTCTCGAGGGGCTCATTCTCGCGGTAAGTGACATCGACGAAATTATCGAACTTATAAAAAGTTCGCCCGACACACCCGCAGCCAAGCTGAACCTGATGAAAAAACCGCTGTGTTTAACCGAGTCAGCCACATTGAAAGAGCTTCTGCCGGAAGCTTTCGTTAAAGAAAAGAGCAGTTCTGAGCAGTTCCTGACCGGCCCGCAGGCCGATGCTATTTTAACAATGCAGCTACAGAGATTAACCGGACTGGAGATACAAAAGCTCGCCGCCGATTACACCGGCCTTATCGAACAGATAGAAGGCTACGAGGCAATTCTGGCCAGTAAAGAGGTTCTGCTGGATATTATCCGCGAAGACATTTATGAGATAAAGGAAAAATACGGCGACAAAAGGCACACCAAGATTGCAGGTAAGATCGAGGAAATCAACATCGAGGATTTAATCGCTGAAGAGGAGGTTATTGTTACGATTAGCCACAGCGGCTACATCAAGCGAATGCCCCTCGATACATACCGCAAGCAGACAAGGGGAGGCAGAGGGATTATCGGCTCAGATACCAAAGAAGGTGATTTCCTTGAGCATCTTTTTACGGCCTCCACACACGACTATCTGCTTGTTTTCACGAATCGCGGAAAGTGCTACTGGCTGAAGGTCTATGATATTCCAAGCATGTCCCGCCAGAGCAAAGGCAGGAACATTATAAATCTTCTTAATCTCGGCAGCCAGACGGTGGCATCTATAATAAATGTCAGTACATTTGATGAAGAATCGAACCAGGACGACCGGCAGCATCAGCTTGTCATGGCTACAAAAAACGGTTATGTCAAAAAAACCAAACTCAGTGCATACAGTAATCCGAGGTCAACCGGCGTTATAGCCATAAAGCTGGAGCCAAACGACGATTTGATTGGAGTTGCTCTGACAAATGGGGATGACCACATTATACTCGGCACTAAGGATGGAATGGCAATACATTTCAATGAGCAGCAGGTCCGTTCAATGGGCAGGGTCTCACGCGGAGTAAAGGGAATAAAACTGCGCTCAACAGACAGCGTTGTTGATATGGCAATACCGGCAAAGGGAGCTTCTTTGCTTACGGTTTGTGAAAATGGTTACGGCAAACGAACAAAAGTTGAAGATTATCGCTCACAGAACCGAGGCGGCGTGGGCCTGAAAAACATAAAAACGAGCAAACGAAACGGAAAAGTTGTGGCGATGAAAGCCGTCCGGGACGATGACGACTTAATGATGATAACCTCTAAAGGAATAATTATCCGCACCGGACTTGAACAGGTCCGCACAATCGGAAGGAACACCCAGGGGGTGCGCCTGATAAAACTCGATGCAGGGGACAAACTCGTAGCAGTCGAAAAGATAGCTTCAGAAGAGCCGGCAAACGCTAAAGAAAAATCCACTAATAAAGACAAACCAAAAGCGAAAAGAACAGACAATAAAAAATCACAAAATTCAAATTAAATCCTTAGGGCAACCGGTCAAAAAAATATGGGCAAAACCAATCCTGACCCGAAGGCAAAAGGGACCCCATTTTGCAAAAAGTCGCAAAATGGGAACCCAAAACAGACCTCTATATATGTAATAGCCGGCAAAGACGAGTCCCTGCTGAATATGCGGTGCAGCCAGCTCATTGAGCAGCTACTTGAACCTGAGCAGCGAGCAGTTGGTCTTTTTAACGCCGAACCTGATAAAGTCAACATATCAGAACTTTTCGATGAACTGCGAACTCTTCCGTTCCTGACTGAAAAAAGAGTCGTCCTTGTAAAAAATGCAGATAATTTTATATCCGAAAACCGCGATTCGCTCGAAAAGTATTTCGACAATCCCTGCCCCACTGGTATATTGCTCCTGACTGTAAGTAACTGGAATGCCAAAACCAAACTTGCTAAAAAGCTTCCTGCAGTTGGCCAATTGATTTCTGCAACGCAGCCGTCTAATAAGCAACTGCCCGACCGGCTGATTTCCTATGCCCGGGACGCGCACGGCAAAAAACTCACCCCAAGTGCAGCTGAAATTCTGATTGACCTGGTTTCCGACCGGCTGCCACAGCTATACAGCGAAATAGACAAGCTGGCCCTGTATGCGGATAACGAAAAGGCAATAACAGCCGAACATATCGAAAAATTGACGGGACACAACCGACTTTTTAATTGTTTTGATGTTATCGACAGTTGTCTGTCCGGCGATGCCGCCAGAGCAGCCGAGCGTCTCAGAGCTATGTTTGCCGAAGACAAATCAGCCGAATATACAGCCGTCGGCGCTTTTGCATATCACTTACGCAGGATGTTCAATGCCAGGGTCATGCTTGAGAAAGGCGTCAATCCAGGCCAAATCGCAGCCAAGCTCAGGATATGGAGCAACAAGGACGCATTCTTCAGACAACTGCGGAAATTGTCGCTTAAACAAATAGGCAGCTATCTGCAGCGTCTCGCCGCTACCGACCACGCAATAAAGACAGGTCGAACAACACCCGCTTCGGCAATGGAACGCCTCGTCTTGAAATTAGCCACCGAATAATGGAGGAGCCAGGCGGACAGTTGTAATCCAGAGGACTCAACCTTCCTGCTGCGACGAGCGCGCAGCACGGCGAGAAAACTAAACAACTTTTATTCGAAAGCCACTTTCCGGCATTAAAATCTTTATCTATAGTATTGGCTCTATAGCAGTTTACCTTGTAGTTTACTAAAAAACATCCCCCCGGCTTCATACACCTTTAGGGATTGCCCCTATAGGATATTAGAGAAATGCATCAAGCCACGGCTGCTCTTTCTGCTTCCGGCTCATACTGGCCGAATTTGACGCTTACCTTCTTGCTAACGCCTCGACGCTGCATTGTTATCCCAAACAAGACATCAGCAATGCTCATTGTTCGCTTAGAATGCGTAATTATTATAAACTGCGAATCCCTCTGAAACTCTTCAAGCATCATATTGAAACGCTCGTTATTGGCCTCATCCAAAGCGGCATCAATCTCATCAAGAAAACAGAAAGGCGCTGGACTGGTTTTGAAAATCGCAAACAACAAGGCAATCGCCGTCAGAGATTTCTCTCCTCCACTCAGCAATGATATGCTTCTGGTCTCCTTGCCCGGCGGTTTGGCAATTATCTCTATTTCCGCATCAAGTATATCTTCAGCATCCTCAAGAACAATATCAGCTTTTCCACCGCCGAAGAGCTTGCGGAAAACCTGATGAAAGTTGGTTCGGATTTCTTCAAAGCTCTGAGCAAATTTCTCTCTGCTTTTTTTATTAAGTCGCTTTATCAACTGCTGCAGCTGCGCCTTAGAGTTGTTTAAATCCTCGACCTGGCTTCTCAAAAATTCGTTGCGATTCTCCAGGTCTTCCTGCTCGTTTATTGCATCCAGATTAACATTGCCGAGGCGTTCAATTTTACCCCGAAGCTCTGCTATTTCTTCTTTGGTTTTATCCCAGTCTACGTCGTGGTCTTCGTAATCTTGATAAGATTGGGCCAAATCCATCTGCAGCTCTTCGGCCACTCTTTCGACTATGGTCTTCTCTTTGACTTCAAGCTGGCTTAGGTTGATTTTCACCTCCGCTCCCCTTTGCTCAATTTCTTCCTGCTCAGCCCTTTTTTGACGCATCAATTGCTCAGCTGCCCTTTTCTTCTCGATAAGTTCTTCAATTTCACCACCAAGCTCATCCTTGTTCTCCCTGCTTTTATCTTTCTCGGCATAAAGCTCAGAGACCTTTGCTTCGCAGTTGAGGATGTCACGCTGAGCTTCACCGAAAAGTTTGCTGCATAGCCGGACCTCTTTTTGAGCCGCCTCTTGAGCCGACAGGTTCGCCTTGAGTTGATTCTCAACTGAGGCGATTGTTTGGGTTAGGGCTTTGCTTTGTTCTATGACCTGACCGACAGCCACTCTGGAGTCGGTAAGTTCCTCTGTCAATTGCTTCTGCCGCTCTTTTTGCTCCGCAAATCCGGCCTCAAGCTCTTTTATCTGGGCCTCACGCTCCTTGTTGACCGCGTCAAGTTCATCCAGCTTCTGTTTGGAGTTGTATTCGGTCTGAATCGATTGGGCAATTTGACTTTCAAGCATATCAATTTCGCCTGCTATCAAAGGCCTTTCTTCTGTCAATCGCTTTATATCCTGTTCCACCGCCGCCAGTTTGGAATTCACCTGCATTTTTTCGGTATTTGCTTCATATATTGCCGTCCGCAGCTCCTTGCAGCGATTGTCCAGATGCTCAGTTGACTGCTGGTTTTTATCAATCCGCGCCTCAATAGTTACCATTTCGGCTGTAATTTTATCAATAGTTTCCTCGAGCTGACGCAGCCGACTCCTGCGGGATATCAAACCGGTCTTTTTGCCTAATGGACCAAGCTTTACTGTCCCATCGCCGCTTATAAAAAGGCCGTCCAAAGTAACGAACTTATACTCGTCGCCCAGCCGCTCAGACAGCTCCGTCGCCGTCTCAAACGAATCAGCAACTATCACTTTGCCGAGAAGCTTCCACATTAATGAAGCATATCTGTTCTCAAACTTTACGAACTCGACGAGTCTGTCCTTTACGCCTTCAAACTTCGACAAATCCATTTTGTCTACAAACGGCTCGATTTTATCAAGGCATATAAAATTTACCCTGCCTTCAAGTTTGCTAATGCTCTTATCAGTGACAAGTCTGCCCAGCTCATCGACAATCAGCGATTCGGACCGGCCGTCAAGCGCAGCCTCCACCGCGTCGGCGTATTCCACATCTACCGTCAGCTTCTGGGCCAAAAGACCTTCGACGTAGGCAAAATTATCAGTTTCTACTGAGCGGTTCTCCAAAATGTTCTTAACCGCCTGGCCCATCCCTTCTCCCTTTTTCTCCATATCTTTTAATATGGCAAGCTCTCCGCTAAGGGCGCTGCGGGCCTCTTTGCTGTTGGTCAATCGAGCATTATCTGTCTCTATCAGCTCCTGGAGATGCTCGGACTTCTTGCGTCTGGAATCCAGGCTCTCCTGCAAATCCGCCAGAACACTTTCGATGTCTTCAAGCCGCGCATTATTCCCCGACTT